>JAJFIL010000073.1 GCA_021774965.1 Alphaproteobacteria bacterium | reverse complement strand
ACTGCAGAACGGGCCTTTTTGAGGGTTCTTGATGGCTCCTGCCGAACACCCATTGCCGCCCTTGCTACAATCGACCCGGAAGGGGCGCTAACTCTATTGGGGAAGGTGCTTTCCCCCGACGGCAAAAAGATTTATGAAACTCGCCAGTCCGGCATTGCAACCGAAGCTTCAAAAATAGGAAGCTCGGCCGGAGAAGAATTGAGACTGGAAGCCGGGGAGGCGTTTTTTGCCGAACTGCTCAAGGCCCTTGAAGGGCCGTCCGCCTAGGGAGATTAACAAGTGCGCGTTGTAGTTACTCGAGCAGAAAATGAAGCTGCAAGAATGGGGAGCCTGCTTCAAAAGGCTGGTTGCACCATGTTGGTGGCGCCCATGATGGAAATTGATTTCGTCGATGCACCCGTTGATCTTGAGCCCTACCAGGCGGTTGTTGCAACCAGCGCGAATGCGGTGCGCGGCTTGGCAAAGGCAACAGAAGAGCGCGGCGTCAGGGTCTACTGTGTCGGAAAGCCGACTGACGATATTGCTCAGGAACTCGGGTTTACCAATACGGAGCATTCAATTGGGACACACAACAATCTTGTGAACTTCATCAAGCGTTACGCCAAGCCCGAAGACGGCCCCATGCTTTACCTCCACGGCGAAGTCGTCACGGGCACTCCGGTTCAGGATTTGCGCAGGAATGGGTTCAAGATGGCAGCCAAGCTCATGTACAAGGCCGTCGGCGCAAAAGGCCTCCCAGATGCTGTTCGTGAAGAGATTTCCGGGGAGAACCCGCCAGAGGTAGTCACCTTCTTGTCCATTAGAACCTATCGCTTGTTTCGAGAGGTTCTGGAAAAGGAAGGCCTCCTGGGCCAAATGGCGAAAGTCACAGCGGTTTGCATCAGCCCGGCCGTTGCCGATTTTGCCCGGGAAATTCGTTGGAAATCTGTCCTCACGGCAAAGGAAATGACGGCCCGCTCCGTTGTGGGCGTGATTGAGGAAATGAAAGAAAATACCTCTTCGGCGTCATAATTTGCCCATGACAATACTTTGGTGATGAAGTGTCGGCATTCTGGCCGCCCCCAACCGGTATTAGGGTTAACGAAAAATGAGCGATCCCCAATCTCCAGCTGATAAACCAGCGACTAAAGACAAAGCTGCGGAAGACATATCCAAGCCAGAGGCCCCAGCAGGCGATGCCGGGACCTCCGAGCCTACTTCAAAGTCGGCAACCAAGAGCGCGCCCAAGGTGAGCCCGAAGGCCAAGAGTGCTGCCAAAAAGACTGCGGCAAAACCTGCTAGCAAGGCGGCCTCAAAGTCCAAAGCCAAGGATGATGCCGCTACGAAGGCTGCTCCGGATAAACAATCAGATGATGCTGCAGCGCCCACGGGCAAGCCGACTAAAAAAGCAGCGACAAAGGCTGTCTCAAGTGAGGACAAGCCCGCCTCATCAAGTGCCGCCGAAAATAATCCCGATACGGATAAAGATGTGGCCTCTCCTACTCGATCTGAGACAGGCAGTAGATCGAGAGGGCTGTCGGGCCAAACCATGACAATAGGTGTCGCCGCAGTTTTGGGTGCCACATTGGCAATGCTGGTTCAGTTTGCCTTTGGCCTTGCGCCAGGCGACCGTACCGCGCGAACGCAGCTTGCCACCCTTCAAAGTCAGGTAGAACGCACGGCCTTGGTCGCGGGTGACCCTGAAGCTGTTGGGCAATTGCAGGTTCAGCTTGCCGGGATGGAAGAAGACTTGCGGGCGCTGAACGTTGGGGTGGCACGCACAGCCGATATTACACCTCTTGAGGCATCCTTGAACGATGCCCGGGAGCGTCTTGCGGTTCTTGAAGCGGCAGGAGGAAGGTCTTCTCGCAGTGGGCGCGCCAGCAATGGTGATATTGCCGCTTTGGAAAGCCAAATCGCAGCACTTGGCACAGGCACGCAGGCACAGATCACGGAGATGGGCGATCGGGTACATGCGTTTGAGGCGGATCTTCTCGCCCGTCTTGATGCTCTTGTGGCGCGGCAGGATTTCGCGGCGCTGGCCACGCGCGTTGTGGCCTTGGAAGATGATCAACTAGCCCAGGAAATGTACAAGGCCGCGACCGCGCTTGGCCTTGCGCAATTGGCTCGAACTGCCCAAGGCTCCGGCCCCTTTGCAGTTGAACTGGAAGCCTTGGGGGCTTTGCGCCCAGAGGACCCTTATGTCGCGCAGCTTCGGCCATTGGCCCAGGATGGCGTTGCGACAGAAGCCATGTTGGCGAGCCAGTTTCCGGCTATGGCGCGATCCGTGATGACGGCTCATCGGGCATCGCTTGATGAGGGCTGGCTCACACAAATGTGGGCCCGGATTACGCAGTTTGTGAGTTTCCGGCGTACCAGTGATATTGAAGGCGACAGCGTCCCTGCCGTATTGGCTCGAGCAGAGTTGCGGTTGGGAGAGGCGAACTTCAGCGCCGCTGTTGCTGAGATGGGAAACCTTCCGGAAGCAGCTCAGGCACCTGCAGAAGACTGGCTGACGCAGGCACAAGGGCGGGCAGCGCTTAATCAGCTCATTGCGGGTCTTTCCACAGAAGTTATCGGCGAGCTTGAACAATAGGACACTTAGTAGGGTATAGATGGTTCGTTCACTGATCATATTAACGGCGGCAATGTTTGTGGCAGGCCTGGTGGCGGTGTTGGTCGATTATCCTGGCCAGATTACCGTTGACTGGATGGGCTATCGGCTTGAGACCGCCATGAGCCTTATGGCTGTTTTGCTCGTGGCGGCATTTGCAATATTCCTCGCTGTCTTACGATTGTTCTCGTGGATTATCGGTGGACCTGCCAAATGGCGTCGGTTTTTTGGACGCCAGAAGGCTCGCAAGGGCATGGGGGCTCTGACCCAAGGCCTTGCCGCCGCCGCGGCAGGGGACGCATCCCAAGCACGCCGTCATGCGGTAACCGCTGAACGGCTTGCCAAAGAAGGCCCCCTCGCTCGGGTGCTGGCTTTGGAAGCGGCGGAGCTTGAGGGACGCAGTTCCGATGTGGTGAGCTTGGCGCGCGGCCTGCTCGACCACCCGGGGACCCAACTTCTGGGCCGCAGGGCACTGTTTGATCAAGCCCGGGCTGCAGGAAACCAAGCTTCGGCCATGGACGAAGCAGAAGCAGCATTTGAAAACCATCCAGCGGCCGGTTGGGCGGCAGAGGCCTTGCTCGCGGATGCAGTATTGGTGGGGGAATGGACGCGGGCCAAATCAATTTACGCCCGCGCTGAACGCCATGACGCATTTACCAATGGGCGATCATCGCGCATCAAAGCAGCTCTCATGCAGGCTGAGGCGCTGGATCTGGCGGCAGGGCATGGAGATGGCAAGGCGCTGGGCCTGGCCAAGAAAGCCCATGACGCAGATGCGTCTTTTGCGCCCGCCCCCATTTTGATGGCCGAGATCTTTGGTCGTCAGGGCAAAATTAAGCGTCTGCAAAAGCTGATCGAAGACACTTGGGAGGCACTACCGCATCCTGACCTTGGACGCATTTATGCAGAAATGATCCCCGGAGAACGGCAAATTGAAACTCTGGAGCGATTGCGGGGTCTGACCAATCACAATGCGGGGCACGTGGAGAGCCGACTGCTTTTCGCTGCCTATGCAATAGCAGCGCGAAACTTTGCGGCGGGCCGTGATGCCCTTAAGGGACTTTTGCTGGCCGGGGCATCCTCACGGGCGTTTGCCGCCATGGCTGCTCTTGATCGAGCAGAGCAAGGCACGGCAGCGGCTGCGGAAGACTGGATTGCCAAAGCCATTGCTGCACCCCGCGATGCGGTGTGGGTCTGTGGCGGCTGCGGGCATCAGCACCAAGCCTGGCACGCGGTCTGTAATCGCTGCACTGCCTTGGGGACCCTGGAATGGGCTACCCATTTGAAGGCGCCTGCTGCGAAAGATACGGCGCCAGTTGCGGTCGAGGCAGCTGTTGAGATAGAAGCTGAGCCAGTACCGGCGCTGGGGGCACTAACAGAAGCTGGGCCTGTTGCTGAGATAGAAACAGCGCCTGATGAAGGGCCTGATACAGCCCTCGCTGTTGAAGTTGAAACACCCTTGGCGCCGGAAGCGTCGCCCCCTTCCCCAATTGACGAAGGGCTGCGGCAGCCGGATGATCCGGGGACGGATAAAGATAGAGCCCGAAGTGGGGAGACCACATGGTAAGCCGTGGTTTGCGTATTATATCGCTAAGTTTAATCGTCGCCCTTGTTGCGGCGGTTTTGTTTTCGATCAGCCTGGACACCTCCTTTGAGGATCTGCGCGATCAATACACCAATGATGAATCCGAATTCCTCAATCTGCCTTCAGGCAACCAGGCGCACATTCGCGATGAAGGCAATCCAGCTGGCACCCCCATCATCTTGCTCCATGGGTCCAATTCCTCCCTTCATACTTGGGAGCTTTGGGTCGCGGAATTGGCGGGTGAGTATCGGTTGATCAGCATCGACTTGCCAGGACACGGGCTGACGGGCCGCGTGGTGGGCGATAATTACAGCCGCTTTTCCATGGTGAGCTTTGTTTTGGAAGTGGCGGATACGCTAGGCCTTGAGGAGTTTTCTATTGCAGGAAACTCCATGGGCGGTGGGGTCGCCTGGGCGTTGGCGCGCCGCTACCCAGACAGGGTCAGCCATCTTGTTCTGCTTGCCCCGACTGGCATTGGCCGGGTGCCGCAAGACCCTCCCTTTGCATTTCGTGTTGGGCGGAACCCTGCGACGCGTCCCTTGCTGCGGTGGTTGGCGCCGCGCTGGATTTTTTCCTCTGGGCTCTACTCGAGTTTTGAGGATGACAATTTTGTCTCGGAGCAGCTTATTGACCGGTATTGGCGGCTGAACCGGTTGGGCGGAAACCGCCATGCTTCCATGTCCCGTTTTGCTCTTGATCCCGCGCCCGACCTCAAGGAGATGCAGGGGGCTATCGATGTCCCGACACTTATTCTCTGGGGTGAGGAGGATCAGGTCCTTCCCTATGACCAAGAAAGAGTACGTTGGGATTTGCGAACCAAATTTGCAGGCGGGGTCGAGGAAAACCAGATCGTGACATTTGTTGGCGCTGGCCACTTGCCTCATATTGAGCGGGCACGTGAGACCGCGGCCTTTGCGGATAATTTCCTGGGCCGATAGTTAATCAGCCATAGCGTTTGCCTTGTCCAAACTTTGCTTGCAGGTACCAAACTTTGCTTGCAGGTAAATGGGAAAATAGGCTATGTCCGGCGCTCAAGCGAGGTATGCCGCTATAGCTCAGTTGGTAGAGCAACGCATTCGTAATGCGTAGGTCAGGTGTTCGAATCACCTTAGCGGCACCATTTTCTTGATCTCACGCAATTTCGCCAATGTGCGCTGCAGCGCAAGGGCGCTTAATGCTACGATGGGGCGGTCTGACCGCCCGACGCCCGCTTGGGCTTTATGGAGCGTGTTCGAGGTTTCTCCCTCTGGGGGCATCATCCTGCTTCGTGGATGCTGAATAGCTCTCTGCTGTCACCTGGTCCACTACACCTGCCAGACCAGTCATCAGACTCGAATTGGCGTGATGATTTTGCGCGGTGGGGCACACTATTGCGCAAAAACCACACTCTTCGGCTAATCGGAAGAATGGCAGTTTGGAGGGGTTCTTGATTGCCAACCTGGCCCGCAGGTTCATTGGCAATTCCAACAGACACAACTACGCGCTGTATCGTGTGATAAACTGCCCAAACCGCCCTTCCCGCGTTGAGGAGATCTCTCAAGAGGCGTAGCCTTGAGAAGCACTCATAAGTTCCGTGGAGGGGAAAATCATGGATCTCAAACATATTCTCGTAAGTACAGTCGCAGCAACAGCACTGACCGCAGGCTCTGCTGCACAGGCCGGTGAGCATTACATCAGTGTTTTTGGAGGGCTATCAACGCTCGATTCAGATTTTGATGTTTCCACCGGCGGCTCAAGCTTTAATCAGATTCTGGATTGGAATTTCGGTAAGTACAATGGCACGGGCCTTCCCACCGGGACCTTGTCGTTCTCGACTCTCACCGGAACACCGACCTGGGTTACATTCGTAGGCGGACGACCCACCGGCAAACATTATTTCACTTCGAAGTATGGTGGCGTCTCCATGAGCATAACGACCAACCAATTTACCAATGGCGCTTGGCAGGGAAGTTTTGACACAGGTTTCGTTGTCGGAGCAGCCTTTGGCACAAGTTTGGGCGGAAACTGGCGTGGCGAGTTGGAAGTTGCCTACCGCAGCCACGACGTTGAAGACACGGTGAATTTGCGCGGAACGGCTGGCTACGGTCTGAACCTGGGGAAATATCTGAATGGGGAATGGGGCACTCTTGTTGCGCGGGGCGATTTTATCGCAGGTGCTGAGGCGAAATATACCGGGACGGGGCCAAGCCCTTCGGAAATTGCTCACCAGGCGGTGACCTTCCCAATTGACACGCGCGTATCGGTTACCGGTGAAGCCTCTACGTGGTCGTTCATGGCCAACGTCTGGTATGACTTTGCCAATGATGGCCCATTCACGCCGTTTGTTGGTGCTGGCATTGGTTTTGCGCAAATGTCGTTTGACCATTCCCTGAGCTGGAGCACCGCTGTCCCCACTTCATTCCTTTTCTCGATGTCTACGACCCTTCCGCTTGGGACTGCGAATACCGCTAAGGGAACGGTTACGGGAACCAACATCACTGGCTCCACAACTGTTGCAATCGGTGGCTCGGGGACGCGGACATTTAGCCTCAATTACAGTGTCGACAATGACGATTGGGCCTTTGCCTATCAATTCGGCGCTGGTGTGGCCTATGACGTGGGCAATGGCATGTCATTGAGCGCGCAGTACCGCTATTTCGGCACGGGCGAATTTGATTTTGGGCCACAAACTGCTTTCAGTGCGGAAAGCCACAACTTCATCGTGGGCCTGACCATTCCGCTTAACTAGGCTTAAGTGCTCTTTATAGAGATCAATGCAGCGGGCGACGTCAGAAATGGCGTCGCCTGTTTGCTTTGCCGCGCTCCTTTGTATTACGGCAAATCCATGGCGGTTTCTTCGACCAGCATCTTCGCCACTTCGCGCAATGCTTCGGCCTGATCGGCACCGGCCTTTTTAGCGTCCGCAAATTTGCGGAGCTGGCGGTCAGCGCTGGTGCCCCGTTCCAGAATAACGCGGGCGTGGGCGACTTCTTTCTCGCAGCCCAGTGCCTCGGCATCATCTTTCAGCATCAACAGGATTTCTTCGATCAGGGCTTCATAAGATGTTCGTTCTTGTTTTCCCAAATCCACCAAGCTGCCGGTGACCCCATGGCGTTGTGCAAGCCAGCGATTCTCCTTGATCAACACCCGCGGGTAGATGCGCCAACGTTGGTTGGATCGTTTCAGGCGCACCAGCATGCGCATGATGCATTGGAACAACGCGGCAATGCACAAGGCGTCTTCCAGGCGGGTGCAGACATCCGTAATCCGCATCTCTAGCGTGGGAAACCGTCCGGAGGGACGGAGGTCCCACCACAGCTTGGTGCTGTCTTCCAGAATGCCTGCGTGGATCAGATGATTAATGACCTTCTCATATTCGCTCCAGCTGGCGAAGTGATCAGGGATGCCGGTCCGCGGCATGCCATCGAAGATGGTCAGGCGACAGGACTTCATGCCCATCTCATGTCCTCCCCAAAACGGAGATGAAGTTGAGAGCGCCAGCAGATGAGGTAGGAAGTAGGTTGCCTGGTTCATCAGATCAACGCGCATGTCCGGGTCTTCGATGCCTACATGCACATGCATACCGCAGATGAGCATGCGGCGGATAGCGCCCTGCATGTCGCTGTCCAGGTCGTCATAGCGCTTTGCAGCGGTGTGGTGCTGCTGGTCCCACAGGGCAAACGGATGAGTGGAGGCGGCCATCAGGCGCAGCCCGTGACGTTCTGCAATGCGTTTTATGGTTCGTCGGAAGGCCACCAGATGAGGGCGAGCCTCAGCGGGCGTGTTGCAAACGGGTGTGCCGATTTCCACCTGACATTTGAGGAACTCAGGGGTTACGCGATCACCCAGCGCTTCCTTGCATTCCTTCATGAAATCATCGGGCGGGTCGGCAACCAGATCAAAGCTCTCCGGGTCAACCAGAAGATACTCTTCCTCAATACCGATGGTCAGGGATGGTTCCATGAAATCCGCTCCGGGTGATTTGCAACTCCGAAGCTAGATTAAATCGCCAATTGCGCCTTTGAGCAAATCGGCCATCTCAGCGATGTCCTGATCGTTTAAAAGAAGGTCCTGACGAACCTCCAGGGTCAGGTGCTTCAGGCCCAGGGGTTTGACATGACGATCGATGGAATAATTGAAGCCGCGGGCGTCATAGGGCGCATTGTCGCCAATGGTCAGATCGGAGCGTTTCGTGACAGAGGCCATAAAGGCACGGGCCGTGGGCTCATCATGGGCCCACAAAACGCCGATTTCCCAGGGGCGTTTTACGTGATCGGTATGAAGGCTTGGGGTGAATGAGTGGATAGAGACGATCAACGGGTCTTCAAAATGCTGCCGGGCGGCATCAATCTCAGAGGCCAGAGCATGGTGATAGGGCTCAAAGAAACGCTCAATGCGTTCTTCCCGCGCCACGGCAGAAAGATTGTGATTGCCCGGGATATCAATGCCATCGCTGATGTTCGGGATCAGGTCCTCGCGATCATGACTGCGATTGGGGTCTACCAGAAGCCGAGAGAAATCGCACCAGATGAGCCGGGTATCAAACGCCTGCACCAGAGTGCGCGTGAGATCCAGTGAGCCAATGTCATAGGCAATGTGGGTGCGCAGGTAGCGTTCATCCAGGCCGAGGCTCTCAAGCTCATCCGGCATGGTGTTGCTGGCGTGGTCGCAAAAGAAAAGCATGGGGCTTTTCGCGAACTGGCCTTCTGTCTGGAAGGGTGCCTGGGTCTGGTGGGGTGATGGTGTGGTCATAAGAGGGGCTTTATGTAACGCGTCTCTCCGGGCAACGCAGGAGAAGGCACAGTGAGGAGGGCAAAAGGAAAGTTCTTATACCTCCCTTTTGCCAGTTTTGAATTTAGTATTCGTTGATATCGTCCTTGAGCTCCTGATCGCGCCCTCTATAGGGCACAAAGCGCCGGATCAAAAACCAGTTCCCGACAGTGCCAAGGGCAAACAACAAGGCGGTGATTGCAACGGCTTGGCCCGACATCTCCAGAAAGCCGCCGAAGAGCCAAACCAATATACCAACCTCAAAGCCCGCAAGCCCCATGCCCAAAAAGAAATATGTGGGCAGGATAATCTCGATCAGGCCAAAGGCGACCCCGGCAATCATCCAGGCAAAGGGATCGAGCACCCAACGGGCTATGTACTCATTCATGACGCATCTCTCTCATTCTTTGTCCCCAGGAATTGTTTCATGGGATCGGCAAAGGCATCCGTCAGGCTACCAGGAACAAGAACGAACTTCGAGTTTTCCGATGCCCCGATAGCGGTAATCGCTTCAACTTGCTGCTTGGCAATCTCAAACTGGATGGCGCGCTCGCCATTGTTCTCAATGGCTTTTGCCACAGTTTCAGTCGCATAGGCATCTGCGTCGGCCTGAATGCGCCGTGCTTCGGCGAGCTTCTGCGCGGTATAGAGTTCGGCATCAGCTTCCAGCTGACGAGCGCGCTTGTCGCCTTCTGCGCGGGCCACTGTGGCGCGGCGCTCTCGCTCTGCATTCAGCTGTTGCAGCATGGCATCGCGCGTTGCGGCATCAAGATTGATGTCCAGGATCTCTGCGCGGGTAATCTGAATGCCCCACTCATCCGTTGCTTCCGCCAGATGATCCCTGATCTCAAGGTTCAGGGCAGAACGGTTGGACTGCACTTCGTCGAGATCGATCTTGCCAATCTCTGAGCGCACCAAACCCGCCACCGTGGTGGAGACCGCAAAATCAATGTCGCGAATGCGATAAACCGAGTTCTCCGGCGCAATGACCCGGTAGAAAACAGCGACCTCGGCCTGAAGGGTCACGTTGTCCTTGGTAATAGCATCCTGGGCGAGGTGGGGCAGTTGCCGCTCCAGCACGGAGATCTTGTGCCGAACTCTATCAATGAACGGCGTGATGAAATTAAGCCCGGGGGTAAGGGTCGTGCGATAGCGCCCAAATCGTTCGGTGATCCAGTTCTCCGACTGGGGAACAATTTTGACGATCTGCGCCAGTACCAGGATGGTGGCAAAGGCGAAGAATAGAAGAAGAAATTCAAACGTACCCATGAAATGTCCTTTCGTTTGTTTCACGCACCCTTAATATGGGTGATTCAACGCTTTACTGCTATAGCGAGCACCTGCAAAACAGAATATATGATTTGCCTTGTCACGCACGGGGATAAACCGCAAGTTTTCCCCAGTTTTCTGATCTTTTGGTGATTTCGCTCATTATGGCTGTGGATAAGCCTGTGAGCATCCTGTGTGAACCGGTGGACAACTAGGGCGGGAGTGCTTGGGTTGTTTGACTCCAAGTAGTAGAGGTGCCAGCGTCCAGACTGTCGAATTAGTCCCTAGTTTGTTGCGTTTTATCTTGGCGTTCGGATAACCGCTGCGCCTCACGGATTTTCATTTAACGCATCAGGAGAACTAGCCAGGATCGCAGCTCGGGTTTCTATCCCAAACTCCCTTCACCACCGGGAACTTGAGTTTGCGTACATGCTGTCGACAACCCCATACCTCCCATTTATTTGCCTCGGGAGGCCCCCCACAGTCGGCAACATGTCAGTGGAAGCATAAGGCGCTTGGACCAACTCACGCCAAATCCCCCCGGTCCGCTTATCGGCATGAATTTGCCAATGGCCATAGGAGCGTCGCTTTCGCGAACGATAGGGCCCGGAGCTCGCCTCTTTCGAGGTGCAGATCCGGGCCCTTCAACGTTTAAGGCCCTGTCTTAGCACCAGATTGTGTGCTTGGCATTGGCTCGGACATCTGATCTGCTGAAACGGGGCGGGGGAGACATGAAGAAATTAGCTGTATCAGGCCGGATCTTGATGGGCATCATGAGCCTGGTCCTCACCTATGCCGTTGGTCTGGGTCTCCTGGATGTCTGGCAGGCGGATCCGTGGGCTGAGATGGGGCCTATTCTCTCAATTTTGGGCCGCACACAGATTGTTGCCCTCATTGCAATCCCTCTAGGCGGTTTCTTGGCGGCAATTTGGCCACGTTTATGGCCTTTGCCTCTGGCAGCCTTGCTGTGGGCCTTGATTGTGACGGTGCTGATTGAGCCTGGAGAGTTCGACTTTCTCATCAATTGGCTTCTAGGTTTTACCAAATAAGGCCAATCCCCTACGTTATCCGTTGCCATGGATTGGGGTGTTTTTGCCACACGTCCTACCTGGGGATCTGCATTCACAAAGCAAATACAACCGCAGCATTGTCTTATTGCAGCGCACCCAAGAGTCCGAACCGTGATGTTTTTGCCATAGGTTTAGCAACATCATTACCTGTTTGTTATGAAGTCGTTGACACTTTTAATGGAAGCGTGTGCTGTGTTCATTGAGGGATGCTGCCTTCGTCGGGGGACGTGTGCGCACTGCAGCGACATTACTTTTCCCCTAGGTAGCTAAAATTGGTCCGTGCAGCGATGGGGACATCGCGGGGTAATATCGGGTCAGTTTAGGATTAGAGTGCTGAGGAGGAATACCTGTTATGGTGAGTTTCAACACCTTTCGGTCACGTTTGTTGGCGTTGGCAACAGGCGCTGGACTAGCAGCCGGTCTTCTGGGGATTACTGGCGCCCAGGCCGAACAATACACAGTTGGCGAAGTTGATATCTTCTTCGACACAACGATTAGTGCCGGCGCATCCATGCGCGTTGCTGATCGCGAAACGGATTTCTTGCCGGCAGGCAATGGAGGCCCTGCGGAGAGCAGGCCAATCCTGTCGAGTGATCTCTGCACCACATCCGTTTTTGCCGCGACAGGCGGATCGGTTTGTACGCCGTTGGGTCTCTCGTTCATCTTCAACGGCCCTCTTGGTGGCCCGGCGACTGCGTCCATTCGGAACACGGATTTCCCGGACAACCATGATGGCTCGATCAATGGCGATGATGGTCGCCTGAACTGGGACAACGGTGATTTGATCGGGGCCCCGCTCAAGGTCACCCATGACCTGGAAGCGCGCTGGCGGAACCTTACTGCATTTGTGCGGGCTTCCTATTTCTATGACGCTGTTTTGGATGATGGTGGCAACGCCGCGCGTTACCCTCTGGGTGATGACGTCACCAACGACATTGGCCGAGGGTTTGACGTTCTTGACGCATACCTCAGCGCAGATTTCAATGTTGGTGAGTTGCCGGTCACGGTTCGTCAGGGTTATCAGGTGATCAACTGGGGGGAAGCAACCTTCTTCCTAAACGGCATCAGCACCATCAACCCAATTGATGTGACGGCATTCCGTCGTCCTGGTTCTGAAATCAAAGAAGCGTTTATTCCAATTCATGCAAGCTTCTTGCAGGTTGGCTTGCCGCTTGATTTCTCTCTTGAGGCTTTCTACCAGTGGGAATGGGAGCCATTTGCGCTTGATCCTGCAGGTTCACCGTTCGCTGGTTCTGACATCATTCGCCCATTTGATGGCACGCCTGGTCTCGGGGGCTCCTTCATCGGGGGTGGCCCATTGGCCGGAACGTTCCGTCGGAATTGTGATGCGACAGCACTGCAGGCGTCTCCTTTTGTTTATGATGGATACCTAGGGGGTGATCCTACCGACCCGGGCAATTACACTGCCCCAGGCACCGCAGCAGGTCTGAATGCAGCGTTTGCTCCTGTGGGCGGCCTTGGTGTTTTGAACCAGGTTATCCTCGGTGTTGGCGGTGGTCTGTTGGCACCTAGCCCTGTTCTGTCGCCAGGCGACTGCGCAGGCACGGCTGTTGACATGCGCTACAATATTCCTATCGGACAAAACGAAGAAGTTCGTATTGCTAACGGCGATCTGAACCACATTCGTCGCCTTGCCGATCAGGATGCATCTGATGAAGGCCAGTTTGGTGTGGCGCTTCGCTACTATGCTGACTGGTTGAATGCCACAGAGTTTGGCTTCTACTTCACCAACACCCATAGCCGTCTGCCATTCGCACAATTGGTGCCCATGAATGACTCACGGGTGTTCATTGATGTGACCCAAGCTGGTGATAGCTCTATTGGTCGTCAGGTTATTCCAACCGGCTGTGCAGTTCGTGGCGATTTGGCGGGTCCGGGCTTTTTGACTACCGGTAGCTTCGGCCTCTATTCCATTGTTGGGCTTGAGCCTGCACTCGGTGGGTTGGCCATTACGTCTACCAACGATCCAAATGGCTATATGGCTGCGGTGGCACCTGTTGCTGATGCCATTCTGGCTGGCGCTGGAACTCCTGGCTTCACCGGTGGGGAGCTTCAGGCAGAAGTTGCTGGTGGCGCATCACTTCTTACGCTGATGAAGATCAACTGCGCATTGTCAGCAGCTCAGTCCGGCATTGTGAACATCACGGGCGGTGGCTTCGCTGCTGGCGCTCACGGTGGGCTCAGCGATACGGCTCCAATGATGGCAACGGGTGCCGAGATCCTCGGTTACTCAACCCAGCATGGCGTTCGCTTCCAGTATCCTGAAGACATCCGCATGTATGGCATGAGCTTCAATACGACCATCGGGACTTGGGGTGTGCAGGGTGAAATCGCTTATCGCGACAATCAACCTCTGCAGCTTGACACTGACTCGCTCACCATTGCCTCGGCGGCATTGCAATGTGCTTTCCCGGCCGGTGTGGGTGACTTGGGTCTTGCCTTTGAAGCCCAGAACGTCAATGGGGTGTCATGTAATCCTTTTGGCCCATCCTCAGCTATTGATGGCTTTGTGCGGGAAGAGGTGTTCTCCGGTGATATTGGCACCACAGCGACCTACACGGCGTCTACGCCGCTGATCGGTCTGCTGGGCGCTGACTTGGGTATCTTCCTCACGGAAGCTGGCTTCTTGTACGTGCCGGACGCACCGAAAGAGGGTGATTTCTCCGTGCCACAACTGCAAAACACCAGCTGTCAGGGTTCTGACCTTCCGCTGGGTGGCTTGCTGGGCCTTGACGCCCGCCCAGGCTGTCGTGCTGACGACTTCTCCTGGGGCTACCTGCTTTTGGGTCGTCTGGACTACAACAACGTGTTTGGAGCGTTCACGGTTAGCCCGTTGTTCGTATTCTCACACGATGTTGAAGGGACATCTCCGTCGCCTTTGACTAACTATGTGGAAGATACGATGTCATTGTCCCTGCGGGTCGGTGCTTCTTATCAGAACACTTGGCGGGCAGATATTGGTTACACGAGTTTCTTTGGTGGTGGTATTGAGAACAAAAACCGCGACCGGGATTTCGCAAGCGTAAGCTTGTCCTACTCGTTCTAACTACTAGGCGGGAAATTTTGGGGGAGGACGTTTGTTTAACGTCCTTCTCCGACACTCACCTCTCCGCGTGCCGGGTCTGCTGACTAATTGATCCCACGCGAAGAATACGGAAGAGAGAGGGGCGTTATGCCCCGCGTGCGGAGGAAAGTTACGATGCACTTAAAGACCTTTACGGCCTCTGTTCTGGCGATAAGCCTCGCCGCAACCGGTGCTTTTGCCAGCGTACCAGATGAAGTAGCTGCCCGACTGGGCAACGACCTTACACCCATGGGAAGTGAACGCGCCGGAAACGCCGCTGGCACGATCCCAGCTTGGGATGGCGGCCTGGATACCATTCCAGCCAACGTCAATTATGATCCGGCTCTACCACAGCCAGATCCATTCTCCTCAGACCCGATTCTGTTTACGATCGATGCATCAAATGCTGCTCAGTACGCAGACAATTTGACGCCAGGTTATGTGGCGATGATGGCCCGTTATCCAACGTTCCACATGAATGTTTATCAGTCCCGGCGCACCTGCGCTTATCCTGATTTCATTTATGCAGCCAGTGAGCGGAATGCTCGCGTGGGCGAATTGTTGTCAGGTGGTGCGGGCCTAACCGGCTCACTGATGTCAGCACCTTTCCCGATCCCATCTGCGGGTCTGGAAATTGTTTGGGATCACACACTGCGTTATCGCTCACACCGGCTCGCTCGCCAGTTTGCAGCGGCACCAGTGACACCAGCTGGTGGCTATGTTTTGACCAAGGTGCAAGATGATGTGATCTTCCCTTATTCAGATCCTGCTGCTACCAGCGTTGAGGAACTGAACAATATTTCCTTGCTCTATATCGCTAACACCGTCGCGCCGGCTCGTTCGGCAGGTAGTGTTATTCTGGTGCACGATCCGTTGGATCAGACCATCAATACCCGTCAGGCCTGGCAGTACAGCCCAGGAACACGTCGGGTACGTCGCGCACCAAATATCTCTTACGATAACCCAGGTACCAACTCTGATGGCCTGTCCACCTCTGATGCCTTTGATGGCTACAATGGTGCACCGGACCGTTACGACTGGCGGGTTGTTGGTAAGTCAGAGCGGTATGTGAACTACAACTCCTATAACCAAGGCAGTGCGCCTTATGACCAGCTTATCCAAGCTGGCCACCTGAACCCGGATCTCATCCGGTATGAGTTGCACCGGGTTTGGACTGTTGAAGCTACTCTGCGGGCCAATACACGCCACGTGTATAGCCGTCGTGTGAAGCACTTTGACGAAGACTCAAACGGTCTAACAACGGCAGAACTATATGACAGCCGTGGTGAACTGTGGCGGGTCCAGGAAATGGCAACACAGCAAGCCTATCACGCTCCAATTTGCGGTCAGACAGCCGAAACGGTTTACGATCTGCAGAACGGTCGTTACCTGGCCCTGGGTCTGCGTAATGAAGAAGTTCAAATTGACTACTTCGCAGACTACCTGACGCCAGAGCGTTATACGCCAGGCCACATCCGTCGCATGGGCACACGTTAAGCCTCGGCACGGTTAGTTAAGCTTTGAGCCGGGCCTTGCGTTATTCGCGAGGCCCGGTTTTTTTGAACCTCGTTGAGGTCGCAGGGCATTTTCATCTAGAATTAGCCTGCGCTAATTTGACAGGGCTCAGAATTGGGCCATGCTTCAATTTATGAGGGTTCAATTAAGGGGAATGGACTAAACTGGTCCACTATTGGGGTGTCCAATAATAGGGTGCCAAGTAATTGGGTGTAAGGATGTGGCTTCCTTTGCGAGGCTAATCCGAGAAGGGAACTTGGAAATATGGGGTTCATGACAAAAACAAGCACTGCTCTTGCGATGATCGGTTTGCTGACGGCAGCACTTCCGGCACTAGCTGAAAATCAGGCGGATTATCCCGTCTCGATGGCTATTGCGTCAGATCTTGCAGATGAAGCTTTGCTCCTGGATGTGGAAACGACGGGCACCACTGTTGTCGCTGTTGGAGAATATGGTCACGTCATTCTCTCCGAAGATGACGGTGCCAGCTGGCAGCAGGCTGCAAGCGTTCCCACCCGCACGACCCTTACGTCGGTCAGTTTCGCAGATGAAATGAACGGCTGGGCTGTTGGCCATGATGCCGTTGTTCTTCATACCCAGGATGGCGGTATGAATTGGGAACGGCAGTATATTGATCCCTATGCGGAAACACCGCTCCTCTCGGTTCAGTTCTTCGACGGAAACCATGGTATTGCAGTTGGGGCTTTTAGCCTGGTGCTGGAAACCTTTGACGGTGGTGCTACATGGGAAGAGCGTACGCTGGATCCGAACGCGGACGAATTCGCTGATATTTTCTATCACCTGAATGAAGTTTTCGAAGGCCCGGGTGGCAACATATACGTTGCTGCAGAACTTGGAATTGTCTACCGCTCAACAGACGACGGCGTTAATTTTGAGGAAATCCAGACCCCCTATGACGGTTCGTTCTGGGGTGGCCTGGATGCTGATGGTTCGGTCCTTGTGTTCGGTATGCGCGGCAACGTGTGGCGCTCCGATGACATGGGCGATAGCTGGAGCCAGGTAGACAGCGATTCCAATCAGTCATTTGGTGGCGGCGAGGTGCTGGCAGATGGAACTATCGTTCTGGCAGGACTAGGGGGTGCTGTAACCTACTCCTATGATCATGGGCGTAGCTTTAGCGCTGTCATTCGTCCCGCACGTCGCGGACACGCAGCGGTCTCTTCCGCCGGGGCAGGTGTCGTCGTCGTGGGCGAAGATGGTGCAGCGACAATGCCGGGCCGTGCAGAAGACTACACCCCAGAATCATTTTGAGTAGATCAGACACTTAATTTGTCAGTTTGAAGTGAGAGCACCGCGCCGGTGAACGCCGGAGCGTACCAGCACGTTCATAAACAAAACTTGCGCGCCTTCCTCGTTCAAGACCTCGTCTGTCGTGCTTTGCAGTATCTGCGAAATCATCTCCACATTGGGAATGCGGCGGGGGTCAACCCGCGTGGTGCCGAGGCGAGATAGATTATGGATATAGGCATCCCGCAGGCGCGGCATGGCATGTTCAGCGCGCTCGCGAAGATGGGCGTCAGGAATATCCAGCCCTATGCTTACCACCAACATACCGCGGACCTGAGCTGACTGAATAATGGAGACCTGCATGGTATCGATGGCGACATAGCTGTCGGTATAGCTGGGCGCCCGCGAATTACTTGAACTTGAGCTGCTTGAAGAAGAACCGCTGCTGCTGCCCCCTCCGCCGCCGCCAGCTGCAAAGGCAGCATTCGGCACAGCCGCGGCTAAAGCCAGGCTGGCAAGTAATGCGATAAGGGGTGATCGTACAAGCTTCATGGTTCAGCGCGGATCCTTTTCTGGCCTCTAGCTATAGAGGCACATGGCTAATTATCCGTCTTGGTGGGGGGCTAATTGAAATTGAAGTAAACAAAACCTGAATGAGGCGAACTCGCCTTTGCGGAATTTCGGGGTATAATCCCGGTAACAGCCCAAGCTGACAATGGATCAAGAAACATGACCAAAATTGCGTCTGGCCTTATGGCATTTGCCTCTTTGGGCGTCCTTACGAGCTTTGCCGTCGTGCAAAGCACCGAAGCTTATGCCCAGATGTCGGAAGAAGTAGGCCAGCACTATGAGGTGCAGTTTGAAGATCTACCCGCGCCAAACCCAGGTTCCGGTGCACGCAACCCACCTACCGTGGTGGAGCGCAACGCGGGCGATCACTTGCGCGTCCCACCGGGATTTGAAGTCAGCCTGTTCGCCAGTGACCTCGATCATCCCCGTTGGATGACAGTGGCCCCCAACGGCGATGTGTTCCTTGCGGAGACCCGGGAAGGCCGTATCACGATCCTGCGCGATGAAGACCAGGACGGTGAGGCCGATATCGTCGAGACGTTTGCGTCGGGCTATAATCGGCCCCACGGCATGGCTCTTCACGAGGGTTATCTTTACGTAGCTGACCTACAGGCGGTGTGGCGCGTTCCCTATGAAGAGGGTGCCCTATCCGCACGGGGGCGTGAGCCTGTCACAGAGCTTGGCGCATTGGGAACGCCGAATGGCCATTGGTCTCGCAATTTGGTTATCGATCCGGATGGCACGCATTTCTATGTAGCGATTGGCAGCCGTACAAACCTCAACGAAGAACCGGTGCCCCGCGCCACGGTGCAACGCTTCCGCATGGATGGTACGGAACAGACAACTTTTACCGGCGGGTTACGCAATCCAGTCGGCATCTCCTTTCGGCCCGGTACCGATGATCTTTACGTTGTGGTCAACGAGCGGGATGGTTATGGAGATGATCTGGTTCCGGACTATTTCACTCGCGTTCAAGAAGGTGATTTCTTTGGCTGGCCTTACGCCTATCTTGGCCCTCACGGGGACCCGGAATTTGGTGCCCTTCGCCCGGACCTGGTGGATATAACGGCGGAGCCCGACATCCTTTTTCAAGCCCACTCCGCGCCCGTGGGAATGACATTTTATGACGGGACGCAATTTCCCGCAGCCTATCGCAATGGTGCTTTTGTCGCTCACCGGGGCTCCTGGAACAGGGGCGCACCCACGGGATATCGCATTGCCTATGTGCCGTTCGATGGGGATCGGCCCGCTGGTGGGTATGATGTATTTGCCACCGGGTTCTGGCGCGAGGGGGCAGAAACTGCGCAAGTGTGGGGGCGGCCTGCGGGGCTTGCTACCACGCCGGATGGCGGATTGCTCATCGCGGATGATGCAGGAAAGGCTGTTTGGTTAATAAGGTATGTCGGTGAAGAGTAGAAGTTTAGGCAATTTCGTAACAAAAAGAAAATATTGATCCGTAGGCGGAATGGGCGCATCATGTGTCCATGAGCAATGTTATGGCCATAGGTGTGTTAGCGCTTGGCCAGGCCAGCGCGATGGCCTCCCGGGCTTCGGCCCAGGTGGTGCAGGCATCCAATGATCTGCCCACACCACACACAAAACAATCAGCACCAAGCCCCCGCGCATCCTTCTTGCCGCCTATGCCGCCAGCCGTTGGATCCCTGGGCGTTGTCGGAGGCATCATTGACTTGATGCGTGCCAGATCCGCGTACAAAGCTGGCGCTGCCATCATCAACACCGGCAGCGAAATGCAAAAAGAAGTATTGCGCCTGGTCTGACGCTTTTCGGGTTTTGCCTTATTGGCCGAAAATATCGCGAACCCTGTCAATTACCCCATCAATGCCAAGCCGCCGTTCAATTTCTGAACGGGCAACGGTTTCCATGACATGGGCGGTCATGGCGTCGGCAACTTGCGCTGCGATCTGAGCCGCCGTTTCGCCGCCTGAGGCGCGACCGAGATTGCGCAAAGTAAGCGGCGGTAAATCCACGGTTACTTCTTCGCCAGCAGCTCTTGCGATAACTTCACCGCCGGTAAAGCGCAAACGATCAATGATTATCTTGGTTCCGTCATCATCGCCGGAGCTGCCGCCACCGCTGCCAACCTGCTGTTGATAGGAATTCACGTTAGCGCGGATGGCGTCCATATTGGAGCTACCGTTGACGATCTCATAAAGGACGCGGGGAGAGGAGACCACGACCTCACTCAGCACGATCACATCGGCGGAGGAGTTTTCCGTGTCCACTGTTACGCTGATCTCATCAAGGCTAAAGACATGGCCGCCGGAGAAGCCTGCTGCATTGTCTACCGTGAAATCAAAAATGCCAACGCTGCCTTCGCCAAGGTCAAGCTCAACAGAGCCCACCTCTACGGCTGTGCCTGTGGCGTCCGTGCCGACGGTCTCAATGACCTTCTCGATAATGGAGCCAGCGTTGAGAAAGAAATAAACGCCGATTGCCAGGACGGCCAGGATAATCAGGATCAAAAATTTGCGCATGGGTGCCTCCCCTAATTGGTTCGCCCACTATAGACCGCCCTTAACCCTGAAACGAGAGGATTGAGGCATCTTGTGCCAGCAATATCCGGTGCGTGCCCTATTTGACGACTTTGCCGCCGCCTCCGCCGCTGGTGCCAATTTCGCCAGCTACGAATTGAGGCAGATAATCCAGCCAACCTTCAGACCGGGTGGCGATGTTCATAGCAGCCACGTTGGGATCAATGCGGAAGGTCGAATCGGTCCCCACCACTAAATAATCGCTCCCATCGAGCACCATGAAAGGGGAGCCTGAATCACCAGATGTCGTATCGCAATTATGAGCCATCGTGTTGCCGCCCTCCAGCTCGACAATTGAACACGCCAGATTGCCGGAAAGATGCGCACCGGTGTCCCAGCTGTATCCTGCCTGATAGAGCTGCGTGGCCATGGCGCCTCTGTTGCCATTCTCGCGCACCAGTCCGCGAGTGCCCAAAAAGCCAAGCTCAGCCCCCAAGGGCTGGTCAATGCGCAGCAGGGCCCAATCTGTTCCTGCGGGCTCTTCGTTGTTGGCGCGATCATCGGCGCGGTCAGGGGAAAGGAAATAGTCCGTGACTTGTGCGCGTAAGGGGCCACCGTTGCGGGCGTAGGCGGTTACGAACTCACCGGCGGGGTCAATCCCGTGGTCATATTCGATGCAATGGGCCGCTGTGATCAGCACGTTCTCGGCCACCAAGGTTGCCGTACACGCGCCGCCATTGGGATCGATTACCTGTCCGATAACCTGCCACGGCATGATGTTGGTATCCAGAACCACCCGGTCATCGCGGCCAAAGAAGTGATCGCTGATCTGCATGGGGCGCTCGCGACCAATGCAGTCGGCGCGGTCGGTGCGGGTCTCGCAAGTGCCGTCACCGCCTTCGGGGTCGTTGCAGACCCCGTCAAAGGCTGTTGCGCAGCTATCGTTCTGAAAACGTAAATAAGCTACGTCCCCGCAATCACCAACATCGGTGCCTTGCGTGCAGGCTCCGGTGCCGAAATGGGGCTCGTCACACTCGCCATCCAGGCCCCATTGGCAGGAATTATCTTCCAACCCTGCAGCGATGCGATAGCAATCCGAATAATCTGTGCCTTGGGTGCAGGCACCGGTGCCCAGGCCTGGGTCATCACATTCCCCATCGTTGGCCCATTGGCAGCTATCGTTGCCGCGATAAGCCATGCCCCCGTCACCGGGTGGTTTGCCGGGCCCTTTGCCATCCTGAATATTCAACAGCCCGCTCAAACGGCGCAGCCAGTTTCCTTCCGGCGCAGGCACCTCAATGGCCCTGGTAATGTGAGAGGGCTTGGCCTCGTCTCCGGCAGACGATCCAAGGTCGGTCGTAAGAACCGCCAGCGAAATGCTTCCCGCCAAAACCAATACAGCTACAAATCCAAAAACCACGCGCATAGTGCCCTCCACTGCTTATGCATGACCCAATTTCTAGCATTTGGGAGGGTTCTCAACAATGCGGCTGAGATCACCTATCCGCGATTTTAAGCCAATTTGTGATGGGGGCGGGAGGGGCAGGAGAACCTCAAATCAGCCCCCCTCCGCTGAAGCTTCGGAGGGCACGCCTGGCTCTAGTCGACCTCAGGTGGCCTGCCACCCGAAGCTCGAAGGGTGGTGGACCTGACAGGAGAAACATCGAACCAATTGCTCGATGTATTGGAAGAATGGAACCGCGTTCTTCAGCATACGTCATTAGGGTCAAATGACCCGCCTGAGCCACCTAACCTAGACATTTGACACCAAAACTCCCGATTTTTCCAGCCCGTTCCGACATTGTCGGGGCGGGCTTTTTCATATCCAACAAAGGATTTACCTCCCGTCATGAACTCTAAGCGTCCACCTCCCCTTTCGTTGCGTATGACAGCGGAAGAGCGTGCGCGTTTGAGGCATCTGGCGGGAGATATGTCTCTTGGAGCTTACCTTATAGCTTGCGCGCTGGAGAAGTCGTCAAAGACATCTCCGGAATACACCGTTTCGCACTTCTCGCATTCGATCTCGATCTGATCGTTTACACCCATGTCGGACATTTTCTCGGCTGAAAAGTCCAACTCAGGAACACTGATTTCTTGGTCGTTGAAGTGTTCGCACTCTGGGCCCGCCCAGATCATGTGAGATGTGAAACCCTGCATTTTCAATCCGTCATCGAGTGAGGAGGCCGTGAAGCCGGGCCGCTCCGTACAGGATACCTGACGAGATGGTGCAACCAAGAGAACGGTTCATAAGCACCATTACGGGAGCTCACCCATTCCTCCCGCGCGAGATCTATGACGGCGTATAAGAAAATGGTGGGCCCGGTAGTAGCCACACAAATAAATGAATACAAACACTTAGATGTTGTGAATAGTATCAAATTTGCTCTTATGAATCACGGAATTATGCGGATACTGTCAAATCCACGATAAGGCAAAACTCGTCCGCCAAGGCACGATCAGGGAATTAATCGCTAGGGATCCAAATTTTCAACAATTTGCGCGCCCGGGCGCTGCGTCAGGATATAATCCGTCACAGACTGAACGCGGTTGACGGTTGTTATTATCGAAACAAACTCATTCCGGGCTTGCCTTGTCCTAGCGCTCACATAAGTGGCCTCGGCTGCAGAATTGCCACAAGCGTGGGCAATGCGCATCGACTCGCCAGGCACCACAAGCGCATGCACATTGTCAGCTTGCACGCTCACCGCGCCGCTCTCCGCCGATCCCTCCGGAATGAGGCCGATAACTTCGTTCAAGACGAATTCAGATCTCAACTCACACGTGTGGGTCGGCTGAAAATTTTCTATCGTGCGGCCGAAAGCATCCATTGGACGGCCCATCGCGCCTCTTTGTGGCTTTTGCCCGTTTTCCCGTGAATAGGAATGCGTCATCACGGTATACGACCATTCGACAAACCAGGTTTCTTCAATTTCGCAATTGCCCTTCCCTGATTCACACGGCGCCGAATAGGAAACGTCGAAATATCTATCGGTTGTATTTCTACCTGGATACGCTTCTTGCGTCACAAACGGATCAGATGCCGCCGCTTGCTGGATGCCGGAAAATGTAAGCACGACTGCCGCCAGCGAGATATAGGAAATCGATATCATACTTTGCCCCAAATGGATGAAACAACACAATACTGACCGGTCGCGCATCGTCAAATCAAATAGCCCCTAAACATATCGCGAACTAATGAGGGCGTATTCATTGGGAGGCACACCCTTTATTTGCCGGACACAGAAACTTCGCTCGCCGATCTATGCTCAGTTTACAATAC
This sequence comes from Alphaproteobacteria bacterium, assembly GCA_021774965.1. Lineage (GTDB taxonomy): Bacteria > Pseudomonadota > Alphaproteobacteria > JAJFIK01 > JAJFIK01 > JAJFIK01. The sequence continues at coordinate 34,346 of JAJFIL010000073.1, read as the reverse complement.
CCCTTCCCAAAGCTCGACTAGCGGGGAGTGGTCAGCATTCGGTGCGTGTACCAATTTATTTCGTGTGCCGACTTATTTGAGTCCGCCTACGCCTGAGGCCGCAGCGAGGCATCCCCCGTTCGAACGGAAACCGTCAGACCAGCCGATGCTCGTGCAGCGAGCGAAGGATGGTGGAGCCGAGGGGAATCGAACCCCTGACCTCGTCATTGCGAACGACGCGCTCTCCCAACTGAGCTACGGCCCCTTCGCCGGGATACTGGCAGTTCGCCGAGGTGCTTGTCGAGCGGGGCCGAAGCATCTACATGTGAGGGGGAAATCGATAGATAGAGCTCAGATGAGGGCTCGCAGGAAGATGGGCAAAATTGATGGGCATCCTTTGGGAATTTTATGCGGTGGTGGTCCACAATCTGATCCAGCTCTATACCTGGGTTGTGATTATCAGCGTCGTTCTAAGCTGGTTGATCTCGTTCAATGCGGTGAATACGAGCAACCAGCTGGTGGCCATGATCTGGCGCATTACGGGGCAATTGACCGAGCCTGCCTTGCGCGGCATTCGCGGGGTTATTCCTTCCTTTGGCGGGTTGGATTTCTCGCCAGTGATCTTGATCCTGGGGCTCATGTTCCTGGACCGGATGTTGTTCCGCCTCTTGTCGCCATACGCAGGCATGTAGCAGCTCATGTTCGATGCAGGCCCCCTCATTGCTGACGCGCGTGGGGCCCGGCTTGCTGTCCGGGTAACGCCCCGTGCAAACAACGATCAGGTGGACGGCATCGAGCGGGGTGGGGATGATCGGTTGTGGGTTATCGCCCGGGTGCGGGCCATCCCGGATCGGGGTAAAGCCAATGCGGCGATCACAAAACTCATTGCAAGCGAAGTAGGGGTTGCCAAGACCTACGTTTCCGTTCTATCGGGCAGCACAAACCGGAACAAGATTTTGCTGATCGAGGGCGATCCCGGGGAGTTGATGCCCGAGATCTCAACTTGGTTGGAGGGGCTTACATGAGCGCAGACATCATCGACGGCAAAGCTTTCGCAGAAGGGGTGCGGGAACGGGTCGCCATCGCCGTGGCAATTCTTAAAGAGAAACATGAGTTTACACCGGGCCTGGCCGTGGTGTTGGTTGGGGACGACCCCGCCAGCCAGGTCTATGTGCGAAGCAAAGGCAAGCAAACCATCGAAGCAGGCATGGCTTCCTTTGAGCACAAATTACCGGCTGAGACACCCGAAGCAGACCTCCTGGCGCTGGTGGAAAAGCTGAACGCGGACGACCGAGTTCACGGTATTCTGGTTCAGATGCCTCTGCCCAAGCACATGAACGAGGCAAAGGTCGTCAACACCATCCTCCCGGAGAAAGATGTGGACGGGCTCTCGGCCATCAGCGCAGGCCGCCTGGTGCTGGGCGAGGAAGGCCTTGTGCCGTGTACGCCCACGGGTGTTCTCATGCTGGCCAAGGACGTGCGAGGCGATCTTTCGGGTCTTAATGCGCTGGTCATCGGGCGCTCCATCCTGGTGGGCAAGCCGGTGGCGCAATTGCTACTTGCCGAAAACTGCACCGTCACCATGGCGCATTCCCGCACGAAGGATCTGGCCGCACATTGCAGGCAGGCCGACATTCTGGTCGCCGCTGTGGGCCGCCCTCGCATGATTAAAGGTGATTGGATCAAGCTTGGTGCCACTGTGCTGGACGTGGGCATCAATCGTATTGATGCGCCGGAGCGGGGGGAGGGTAAGACCCGCCTCGTAGGAGATGTGGATTTCGACGAAGCACTGGAAGTTGCTGGCGCAATCACGCCGGTCCCCAAGGGCATTGGCCCCATGACCATCGCTTGTTTGTTGCACAACACAATCGTTGCGGCCTGCCGGCAAAAAGACGTCTCCATCCCCACAGAGCTGGATAAATAACACCCATGGAAATGCGGCAACTTGGAAAACTATGGCCCGTCAGCGCGCTCACTCTTGGGGGCGGGGGGCTTGGTCAACTATGGGGGCCGACCACGCGGGATGAGGCAGTGGCCACAACGAAGGCTGCTGTGGACGCGGGTATCAATCTGCTCGACATGGCACCTGGATATGGTCGCGGAGAGGCCGAGACGGTGGTGGGGGAGGCCTTTGGCGGTAAACTGCCGGAGGGCGTTCGCATCACCACCAAGTGCCAATTGGGCACACCGGATCCGGACGAAGTTCCTCTGAAGCTGGAGCGGCACTTAACAATGTCGCTTGAGAACCTCAAGCTTAGCCAAGTTGATCTGCTATTCCTGCATTCCAACATTTGCCCGGACGATTATTCTTATGCGTCCTATGACGATATCAAACACAAATGGGCAACCAACTGGACCATCTATTGCGAACATGTGATCCCCGCCATGGAAGACCTCAAGGCGCGCGGGCTGATCGGCGACTGGGGCATTACTGGCACCGGCCTGCCGGTCTCCATCCTTGCCGCGCTACGCCATGACAAGACCCCCGCCGTGGTTCAGGCGGTGAGTAACCTCATGGATAGTGCCGGTGATATGCGCCAGTACGAAGAACCACCAGAGCCGCGTAATATCATCCGCACCGCCAAAGCACACGATATTGGCGTCATGGGTATCCGTGCTGTTGCGACTGGCGCATTGACCGCGGAACTTGACCGTCCTCTGCCGTCTGATAATGAGACGTACAAGGACTATGTGCGTGCCGTGAAATATCGTGAACTGTGTAAGGAATTGGGAGAAGACCCAGCGCTGCTCGCCCACCGTTTTGCCCTTTCCATGGATGGCGTGGATACAGTGGTGCTTGGCGTTAAGAACCGCGAAGAGCTTGCGGGTGTCATTGAGGCCGAAGCCAAAGGTCCGCTGGACCAGGGGATACTCAGTCGTATCAACGGTTTACGGCTTAATTTCCAAATGCCGCGCATGCCTCTGGAAGAGCGGGATCTCTAAAAATCTGGCCTCAAGTTGGCTGAGTGGCGATTATGCCTCCCTATGGAACCACCCTGTCATGGCAAAGCGCTTTTCTGCCGCAAATGGGGCAACAAAACTCACTGCGTGGCCTTGCGGTACACTGAATATGTTCAATGTGTTGTAGCTGGGTACAAGAGATTCTGTAATGTTGTAGTCTTCATCAAAGAACAGCAACGTGCCGCCCCAATCGCTCCGCCAAACCGGTGTCATGTTGATCACATAGGCTAACTCGCGCCGTCCGTCGGTATCACTGTCATCGTGCATGGTCAGAAAATGACCAGATTGGAAACAAGTCGTATGACCGTCCACGGCAAACTTTCCCTCCAGGCCTGTTACACCAGCGATGAAATCCTGGAAGGCCTTGCCATTAAGGTAACTCAGCACCTTGTGGGAATAGAGCTCCGGCTGATCGGGTTTGTTGATGGTTCCCGAGACAGGAAAATCTGAATAGGCATATTGGAATTGAGTTGATGCACGAATGAAAAGCTCTTGCATCAAGCCCGCCTTTTGTTGCTCTGGCAGCCGATCCATCATCTCCCGTGTCAAAAATCTGGGAGTGGTTCCTTCATTAAAGGCAAGAACCCAAGGCGTCTCTTCCAGCAAGCAGGCATAGAACCTGTCCGCCGTATCCCTGTGGAACACATCCTTGATCTGCGCTCGCCCGGTTTTATCGAAACGTTCCCGAACTCCAGTGAGATCCAGGTCCGGGTTCAGCTCGACGGGTGGGTTTGGGTTTAGCTCTGTCATTTCCTGCGTCCTAGTGCCTTCTGTTTCCTAGTGTCGGCAACCTCGTGCCCTAGTTCTTGTTCTTTTCGCGCTGCTCTGCATCGCGCCTAAGCTCAGAAGCGCGTTTTTTGCGGCTTGCCGATTTTAACTGGCCGCAGGCAGCATCAATATCGCGGCCACGCGGGGTTCGGATCGGGCTGGCGTAACCCGCTCGGTTCACGATGTCGCCAAAACTTTCAATCTGATCCCAATCGGAGCATTCATAAGGGCTGTCGGGCCAGGGATTGAAGGGAATTAGGTTAATCTTGGCGGGAATGCCTTTGATAAGCTGCACCAGTGCCTTGGCGTCGGCCTTACTGTCATTCACACCCTTCAACATGACATATTCAAAAGTAATGCGGCGAGCATTGGAGACCCCAGGATAGTTCCGGCAGGCGTCCAGCAGTTCGGCCAAGGGATATTTTCTATTGATGGGTACCAGCTCATCGCGCAGATCATCATTCACCGCGTGCAGTGATATGGCCAGCATACAGCCGATCTCATCCCCAGCGCGCTTCATCATGGGCACCACACCGGAGGTCGACAGGGTAACCCGGCGTTTGCCCAAGGCAATGCCTTCACCGTCAGCGGCCAGAAGCAGCGCATCGCGGACATTGTCGAAATTGAAAAGAGGCTCACCCATGCCCATCATCACGACATTGGTGATGCGGCGGGCGGGGGCGGGTTGATTTGGCGTAGGCCATTCTTCCAGCTCATCCCGCGCCACAAGAATTTGTCCTACAATTTCGGCTGCTGAAAGGTTCCGTACCCAGGGCTGCGTGCCTGTATGGCAGAAGCTGCAATTCAGCGTGCAGCCCACCTGGCTGGAGATACACAGCGTGCCGCGATCGCTCTCAGGGATGTAGACAGCTTCCACTTCCACGTGGGGAGCAAGCTGCAGCAGCCATTTTCGGGTGCCATCATTGCTGATTTGTGTGTCGACAATCTTGGGTCGCGCCATGGAGAAATTTGCGGCGAGCTCGCTCCGCAGGTCTTTCGAGATGGATGTCATCTCGTCAAAATCATGTGCCCCTCTGGCGTAGAACCAATTCCAAAGCTGGCGCGCCCGCATGCGGCGGCTTTTCTCTGCCACGCCAAGGCTGCCCACGGCGTCTTGCAGGGCCTCAGGACTAAGGCCGATCAGCGATGGTGCAGGCACAATAAGACTAGCGTCGGAGGTGGGTTGCCCCTCCACGCGGTCTCGAATGTTGAGTTTATGATCGCTTTCCCGCGATGCCATCGCTTGCACTTATTTCTCTTAGCCTGGCCAAATTGCCAAGGCGCGCATTACTGGCACGCTTCGACGGCACTTTCCAGAGCAGCCGTAGCCCCCAGAAGGGAATACTGGTCGGTAGACTCGGTTCCCCGGGCAGAACGAGCCGTCACTGTCATACGAGAGCCGCGCCGCATGGCCCCCAGAAGGCTATTGGTCTCCGTATCTTCGCGGAGCCATACCCGCTCACCTTGGCCGAACATCTCAAAGCTCTCATTGCCGATCCGTACCGTAGGGCTGGATTCTTCATCCACGGGATAGCCGATGATTACATTGACCTGGCTCTGCACATCCAACTCGGCCCAAGTGGTCACGAAGAAAAAGATATCGCCTCGTTGACGCCCACGCCGTGAGAGCTGTGTGTCTTCCGGTATCGCCACTGCATAGCAAACCGTGTTGCCGTCCTGGCTTTCGCGGAACGTGTTCCAGTCCCGAAAGGTTCCCATCAGCTCTCGTTCCTGGGCCATGGCGGGTGCAACCAGGCCAAAGAGGAACAAAATGAGTCCTGAAAATGCAAAAACGCTGCGTCTCATGGGGGAAAACCTTCTGCTAAAATACTGAAACTGCCGGGAGTAGCTCCCAAATTCCAGATGTTGTCTTGCCAGTTTGGCTAAAATTAGACAATCTCGTTAACGTCAATATCGCACTTGAACGGTGCGGTATAGGCCAATATTGCGATGCAATATCAATATTGAGTCGCGTTAAGAAATGGCAAATAAGCCAAAGCCCTTGGTGTCGAGGGGGTTTGCACTAACTTAGGGCTAGAAATGAGTGCCACACCAATACATCACCCGGCAGGGGAATTGCTGCTGGGGGCCGCTGCAGGTGAGCTCTGTCCGGGGCTCCACTTGGCGGTCTCCGCCCATTGCGGCCTTTGCCAGCCCTGCGCGGCGACCATGCGCGGCTACGAGGCGGTGGCAGATGCACTCGTCCCAAGCCTAAATGCTGGGTCTGAAACAATTGCCCCCAAATTTTCTGAAGAGGCCCTCCGGGTTGATCCCATATTGGGCGACCTGCCCGAACCTGTTGATAGCTTGGCAGCCGAAGCCTTGGCGAAAGGTGCCTGGGAGCCGTTCTCTCCGGGGATCACGGCGCTGAATCTGGATAGCGGCGCCCATTTGCGACAGGACAAAGCTCAGGTGGCGATTGTGTGCGTCGAGGCTGGCATTCAGATCCCAGAACATGATCATGCCGGCACCGAAGCTCTGGTCATTCTGGCAGGCGGTTTTACGGACCATCGGGGCAGTTTTCATCGCGGGGACATTTCCATCCTCACGCGAGGCGATATCCACGGTTTGCAAATCCATCATGACGAAGCGTGTTATTGGCTATTTACCAACGATGAACCGCTATTATCTGAGTTGCTCGCCGAAAAAGAGGCGCAGAAATCAGGAGCCAGCTAGACTCTTCCGGCGCTAGTCTGTCGGGTCTTTTTCCCTGAGGCTGCGCGGGATGTGACTGCCAAAAAAAGGCTCATTCAGAGTCTCTGGTTTTTGGCCTTCCATAATGGGTCGAGCAGGGAACCGCCCCAGATTGAGCGTGCGGTCGTACATGATCAGCGCGCCCGCCAGCCCCACATTGATGCAGAACTTGGTCGGGATGCGGACAACGTGCTCAGCCCGCTCCATGACGCCCGCAGAGACCGATCCTCGCTCTGGCCCCAGCACATAACAGGCCCGTTGGGGGTGGGCAAAACTGGGCAGGTCCACTGCATCGTCGGTCAGTTCCACCGCAACGATTTTGCATCCTTCGGGCGGGGCCATTTCAGCAGGCGAGGCCCACTCGAAATAAGGAACATGGCCAAGCGCCTTTGAGGTATCAGAAAGACCGCTTCGCACCTTATGATGAGGGTCAATGGAAAACACAAAGCTTGTGTCAAAGGCATGGGCGGTGCGAAACAACGCCCCAAGGTTCATAGGCTTGGAAACCCCCTCGATACCTATTCCGAAATACCCGCGCAAAACGTGGCTCTCCCAATGCAAAACAGATACATTGGTCCTAGCAGAGGCAATATGAAATGGCCAATCCGGTTCTGGTAGAAATGGTTCGCGGCAATCTGGTGGAAAGCATCCACCGGGGTGCCTTTGTGGTGATGCGCAGTGACGGGACCGTTTTGGCCGAAGCGGGCGGTCTGGACCGGCCTGTGTTCCCGCGTTCTGCCTACAAGATGCTGCAATCCTTGTTCTTGGTGGAAAGCGGTGCCGCAGATGCCTATGGCCTTGGCTTGGAAGAGTTATCGCTGGCTTGTGCGTCTCATTCCAGCGAACCCATGCACACGGATCGGGTCAATGCCTGGCTTGCCAAGTTAGGCCTTGCCGATGATGACCTGGAATGCGGCCCCCATGCCATACGTCATGAGGCGACACGCGATGCGCTGATCCTTGCTCATAAGAAACCCTGCCGCGTCCATAACAATTGCTCGGGCAAGCATACGGGCTTTCTCACAGTAGCAAAGCACATGGGCGTGCCTACTCGCGGCTATACAGACCCAAACCACCCGGTTCAGGTTGAGGTTACAAAGCGCATCGCGGAAGTATGCCAGATTGATCAGGCCAAACTTCATCCGGGCACAGATGGGTGCGGCGCGCCCAACCTTGCCATGCCCTTGCGCAATCTGGCGCTGGGCTTTGCGCGCCTTGGAGATCCATCTTCGCTAGAAGAGAAAACAGCAATGGCAGCTTTGCGCCTTACCGAAGCGGTGCGAGCTTTCCCACGGCTTATGTCAGGAACGGATCGTTCCTGTGCAGACTTAATCGAAGCCAGCAAAGGTCGTGCTGTGATCAAGACAGGTGCAGAAGGTGTTTTCGCAGGTTTTGTGGCGGATCTGAAAATCGGCATCGCCCTTAAGATTGATGATGGTGCCACCCGCGCCTCAGAATCTTCCATTGCCTCAATTCTGGCGGTTTTGGGTGTGGTAGATGCAAAAGACCCATCCGTGGCGCGGTGGCTTAATCCACCGTGGATGAACACGCAAAATAAGGCAGTCGGTGAAACACGACCCACAGATATTTTGAAAATCAATATCGATTGAGGAAGGCAATAAAATATGCCGATCAAAGGACAGAAACATTCTCCTCGCATTGGACTGGTTCTTGGTGGAGGCGCCGCGCGCGGCTGGGCTCACTTAGGGGCAATTGAAGAGCTCGAGAGAATGGGCATTACGCCTGATCTAATTACTGGATGCTCCATTGGATCCATCGTCGGTGCGTTCTACGCTGCCGGAAAGCTCGATGATTTGCGGAATTTCGCAGACAATCTCAGCATGCTGGACATGGTGGAGTTCTTTGATTTTACCTGGAAGTCGGGCGGGGTTATCGGCGGCGGCAAGGTTATCGATTGGTTTCAGTCCCACCTTGAATGCCCTTTGATTGAAGATCTGGAAATTCCTTTTGCAGCTGTGGCAGCAGATATCCGAACCGGGCGGGAGGTTTGGCTGCGTGAAGGATCCTTATCCGATGCCATGCGCGCTTCCATCGCCATTCCGGGGCTTTTGACCCCTTGGCCTGCAGGCGGGCGTTGGCTTTCAGACGGGGGCCTGGTCAATCCGCTGCCCATTTCCCTGGCCCGCGCCATGGAAGCAGACGTTGTCATCGCCGTGGATTTGAACGCTGGTGTTTTCCGCTATGGCGGCGGTCAGGCTTGGGATCTGGTGCCAACCGATGGCCAGCCTGATGAAATGCCGCGCAGTTGGCTTGATGATTTGGCAGATCATCTGCCCAAGTCGCTCAAAGAAGGAACGCGCAAGATGCTGCGCGATCTTTTGCGCCGGCGTGACAGGGGCCCTCAACAATACGAGGTGATCAACAGCGCCATTGCCATCATGTCGGATCGGATTACGAAATCCCGCCTTGCAGGGGAGCCAGCGGATGTTCTGTTGACCCCTTCCCTTGCGGAAATCGGGGCTATGCAGTTTTACAAGGCCGCCGACGCAATCGATGCGGGCCGCGAAGCGGTGGATTTAATGCGACCCGCCATTGAAGCGGCACTTGGCCATTCCCTCCCGAGTTCAAAAAAGGTAGGGATGGGCCAAGCAAAAGACCAACTCGAGGGAGAGGTATAATGAAGGCTGTATTGTGTAAGGAATTCGGTGGCCCTGAAACACTGGTCGTTGAGGAAGTTTCAGACCTCAGCGCAGGTAAGGGCCAGGTTCGCATTGACGTGAAAGCATGTGCAGTCAATTTTCCGGACGCCCTCATGATCCAGAACATGTATCAGTTCAAACCGCCCCTGCCCTTTTCCCCCGGCGGGGAAGTGGCTGGTGTCGTTTCCGAACTCGGCGAAGGTGTCAGTGGCATCAATATTGGCGATAGGGTTATCGGCTCCTGCGGTTGGGGTGGCATGGCTGAACAAGTTGTCGTGGATGCCCCGCGTATTATTCCGATCCCGGATGAAATGCCTTTCGATGAAGCTGCCGCCTTTATCATGACCTACGGCACGTCTCATCACGCTTTGAAGGATCGCGCCAATATTCAACCCGGCGAATCCCTTCTGGTGCTGGGGGCTGCTGGCGGTGTTGGACTTGCGGCTGTTGAGTTGGGCAAGGCCATGGGCGCCAAAGTCATTGCGGCAGCCTCAAGCGAGGAAAAAGTGCAGGTCGCAAAAGATCGCGGTGCTGAATCCGGTTTTGTCTATCCCATGCAGCCTTTGGATCGGGACCAACAAAAGGCGCTTTCAAGTCAGATCAAGGAACTTACAGACGGGCAGGGCGCAGACGTGGTCTATGATCCGGTGGGTGGCGATTATTGCGAACCTGCCTTGCGGGCAACCAACTGGGAGGGGCGTTTTCTGATCGTTGGCTTCCCTGCCGGCATTGCTAAAGTGCCCATGAACCTCGCCCTTCTGAAAGGCTGTCAGATCATTGGCGTTTTCTGGGGCGCCTTTACCGCGCGGGAGCCGGAACGCAACAAGGCGAACATCGCCGAGCTCATGGATTTGTACAAAGCAGGCAAGATCAAGCCTTATGTATCTTCGACCTACAGCTTTGATCAGGCAGGCGCGGGCATTCAGGAACTGATGGACCGCAAAGCCAAGGGCAAGGTCGTGATCACTGTAAGTGATTGATTATGACTGCCATCACTAAATCTGTTGCAACCGGCACTGTCGAAGGCGAGATCCTTGATGATCGCTTTGCGCCATTGCTGGATGAGTTCCTTGAGAACTTCGCGAGCCGGGGTGAAAAAGGGGCCAGCCTTTGCGTTACTTATGAAGGCAAAATGGTGGTGGACCTTTGGGGCGGCTCTGCCAACCCTCGCGAAGATCTGCCGTGGAACAAAGATACGCTGTCTGTGATCTTTTCCTGCACCAAAGGTGCGCTCGCCCTGTGTGCACATATGCTCATCGAAGAAGGCAAGCTGGATCCAGATGCTCCGGTTACGGAGTTTTGGCCTGAATACGGTGCCAATGGTAAGCAAGCGACGACGCTTCAGATGATGCTGGATCATACGGCAGGGGTGCCGGTGTTCCGCGAAGAGGTGCCGGAAGGCGCTTTGGCCGACTGGAATTGGGCGACGTCTGCCCTCGCCGCACAAGAGCCTTATTTTGAGCCCGGCACTCGCAGCGCCTATCACGGCCTTACCTTTGCCTGGACCGTGGGCGAGATGGTTCGCCGCGCCGCTGGCATGAGTGCCGGTGCGTTCTTTGCAGAACGCATTGCCAGGCCCCTTGGGCTGGATTTCTGGATTGGCGCCCCGGAAAGCATCACTCCGCGCCTTGCGCGAATATTCCGTCCCAGGTTTGACCCCAAGGCACCCATGACACCGTTCATGAAGCAATTGATGGGTGATCCTAAGTCTCTACCGCACTTGTTCTATAACAATGCGGGGGGGGTTAGCGCGAATAAGCCTGGCTATTGGCAGGCTGAAATTGGCTCAGCATCCGGCATCAGCAATGCCCGCAGCCTGGCACGCATGTATGCCGCGCTCAGTTGCGGCGGCACCCTGGATGGCGTGAGGTTGGTTTCTTCGGATGCCTTGATCCGTATGCAGACGGTCACAAACGCAACGCATGATGATGCCACGTTGCGCACGCCTTTGCGGGTGGCGGGTGGTTTCATGACCACACGGCAACGGCCCTCTGGCGATACCGCGAGCTATCATCATTTTGGCCGCGCAGCTTTTGGTCATACTGGATCAGGGGGTTCGTTCGGGATTGCCGATCCTGAGGCGAGGCTCTCTATTGCTTATGTGATGAACCAGCAAGGCCCGACGCTCAATATGCGGGGCCAAAGCCTGATCGATGCGAGTTACAAAGCCATTGGTTGGCGCGCGACAGAGTTCGACTATCGTCCCTGAGAAAATGCTCCGGGTACTTCCGTGATGGTTTTGCCGGTCCAGACGACGAGGCCGTCTTCTGTTGCCAGCGCATAGCCTTGGGCCTGTGTTCTGATCAGGGTAAAGGGCCCGCCGTTGCCGCCTTCGGTAAAAAGAAACGCGAGGGCATCATCATGGGTGTGTTTTGGCACCGCATAACCGCACCAACCACTGGCCAGCGCACGCGCCCGAAACGCTTCCTTCAGCGCTTCTTTCTCTTCTCCCGCCAGGGGAATGGGTTCTTGATCTGCGAACAATCGCTCGATCATGGCTCTGGGTCTCCTCGGGCCAAGTGTGGGTCGCTTTAGGTAAAGGAGCCGTTAGGGAAGGAGGGCTGTGAGGCCAGAATCACCCAATGATTCGCACTGACAATTGGTCAGCAAGGCGAAACAGCGTTAGGATGGCGCTCAAGCGGAGGCAAATCACGCGTATGGTCGAGCCCTTAGGTTCTCAATCAAAAATCAATGCGGACAACAGGCAGGGCGGCTCACAGCGGGACCGCCGACGCTTGCGGGCCCTTAGGCGATTGCGCGCAATGCCCCGCTGGGCAAAGGCGCGCTGGGTCCGCCTGCCAGCTAATCTGCGCGGCGCGCTGTGGGTTCTGATTTCCGCCGTTTTGTTCACCGTGATGCAGGTGCTGGTCAAGCTGCTCGGGAACTCCATATCTTCATTTGAGATTGCCTTCTTCCGGGCCATAACCGGCATTGTCTTTATCGGCCCTCTTATTCTGAGAACAGGGCTCGGTGGGTTCCGTGCCTCACGCCCCGGCCTGATGGTGGTGCGCGGGATCGTGGGGTCATCCGCCATGATGTGCGGGTTTTATGCCATCGCGCATCTGCCTCTGGCGGACGCCACCTCCATCAGCTTTTCCCGAGCTCTTTTTGTGGTCCCCCTCGCCGTGCTGATCCTGGGGGAGAAAATTGGCCTTCATCGAATTGTTGCAACAGTCGTCGGGTTTATTGGTGTGCTGATTATCATGCAGCCTGAGGGTAGCTATGATATTGCAACTCTTGCCGCCGTGGGGAATGCCGTGTTCGTGGCGCTAGCCATTATTTTTGTGAAGATCCTGTCGCGCACGGATTCAACCGTAACGCTGTTGTTTTATTCGGGCCTGATCGGCGCCATTGCCACCGCCATTCCGGCGGCGCTCTATTGGACATGGCCCACGTTGACGGAATTTGCCTTGCTGATGAGCATGGGTGCCGTAGGGGTGTTGGCGCACAGCTGCTTCATCCGCGCCTATGCCATTGGGGAAGCCACATCCCTCGCGCCGCTGGATTATACCCGCATCATTTTTGCAGCTGGAGCGGGGTATCTGATTTTCGCCTCCGTACCCACCTGGCACACTTACGTAGGGGCGGTGATTATTGCGGGCTCCTCTCTGTACATTGCCTATCGCGAAGCCAAGCAATCTGACGTGGAAATTACCCCGTCCGATGAAACCGGCACTCCAGCAGAGCCTCTCTCCTATGCCCTGCGCCAGAAGGAGGAGCGGGACATGATGGAAGCTGCCATTGCTGAAAAAGATGCGGAAGGCTTTGAAGAGGGCAAGGATTAGTCTAAGTAAGCGTTCAGATTTTTTTGAGACCTCGCGCGGCAGACACAACGTCCGGTCCGGCTGGGGAAAGAAGGAAGAGAGATATGAAACTCGATTCGTCCATTGCCGCCGTCGTCACCGGTGGGGCATCGGGTCTTGGTGAGGCAACAGCGAAAGAGCTGGCCAGCCAGGGCGTCAAAGTTGCCATTTTCGACATGCAGGAAGAAAAAGGCGTCAAGGTTGCTGCGGAAATCAATGGCGTGTTCTGCAATGTGAATGTTGCCGACGAAGACAGCGTGATTGCAGGTCTTGAAAAGGCCCGCGCCGCTCATGGCCAGGAACGTATCTGCATCAATTGCGCTGGTATTGGGGATGCCATGAAAACCGCGTCCCGCAAAAAGGACAGCGATGAAATTCGCGCCCATGCCATGGACCGCTATTTGCGGGTACTCAATGTCAACCTCATCGGCACATTCAATGTGCTGTCCAAGTCTGCCGCTGGCATGATGAGCACAGATCCCATGGGGGATGACGGTGAACGCGGCGTGATCATCAACACGGGCTCTGTGGCCGCACAGGATGGTCAGATTGGTCAGGTTGCCTATTCCGCTTCCAAGGGCGGCATCGTCGGCATGACCTTGCCCATCGCACGAGACCTCTCACGGGATGGCATTCGTTGTAACACCATTTTGCCGGGGATATTCGAGACACCGCTGATGATGGCGGCGCCGCAAAATGTTCGCGATGCGCTTGGTGCGATGGTGCCGTTTCCTTCACGCCTCGGGCATCCGCCGGAGTTTGGCGCATTGGCTCGGCACATCTGTGAGAACACCATGCTCAACGGCGAAGTGATCCGCCTGGATGGGGCCATCCGCATGCAGCCGCGCTAAGGGCGCTAAGCAGTTTTTCGAGGCGGGTCTTGAGTTATATCAAGGCTCGCCTTTCGTTTTCTGGCATTATTAAAATAACAGATTGAGGGAGAAATAGATGACCCATACACCACACGAGCTGGCTGAAAAATTCCCGCAGTTCAAAGACAAGATCCATGATCTCAAATTGAACAATCAGCACTTTGCGCATCTGGCCGATGAATATCACAAGGCCAATCGCGAGGTTCATCGCATCGAGTCGGAGGTTGAGTCTGCGTCCGATGTGCGGGCAGAAGACCTCAAGAAACACCGTATCAAGCTTCTCGATGAGATCACGGCAATCCTTCACGCCTGATCATTGGGTTCCAGCTTCAGTTTACGCTACGCGGTTTGATCCAAAGGGCCTCGGCACAGGCGGCCAGCTTGCCATCTGCGTTAAACAGGGCGGTTCCCGCCCAATGCTTGCGCCCGTCTGACTTAATGCCCCAGCCCATAACCACATGGGGCTCGCCCGCTTTGACCGGCAGATCAAGACGCGCTGTCATGCGGGCGGTGAGGATCTTCTCGCCTCTGCTGCCCAATGCATTGATCACGGCGAAATAGCCCGGGCAGTCCAATGCTGCCCAGACAAACTCCTCATGAACGATGCCGTCCTTGGCTAATCTCACATCCGGAACCCATGGGGCAGCCACAATAGAGCGGCCTTCAATGGGGCTGGCAAAGATGCGCAAACCATCGCCATGGGCACGGCCTGTGCCGCAAACAAAACAATGGGGCAGAGCGTGGAACGCATGGCCTGCATAGTGCGGATCAGCGGCAACCGCTTCCTCAAAGCTGGGCGGAGCAGGAGTATCCATATCCAGCGTACTGGGCTCTGCATGGGCCACCAAAGTGCCATCGGCCAGCATCAGGTCCAACGCGCCGCCGTCGGCAATAACATTCAGAGGTGTCTCGAGAGGCGGCGGCATGCGTAGGGACACACTTGCGGGACCGTTAAGACGTTTTGCCAGAAGCCCGCCCACATAACCGCCATTACCGCTGTCATCGGGGCCGTTAAAGCCGTGCGCAATCGTGATGGTGTCGCTCATGAAGCCAGCAAATCCATGTGGGTGGCCAGCTCAATATCCAGCTCGGTCAGCCCATCTGCATCGTGGGTGGAAAGGGTCACCTCAACCCGATTATAGACATTGAACCATTCTGGATGGTGGTTCATGCGCTCGGCGATCAGGGCGGTGGCGGACATAAAACCCCAGGCCTCAACGAAATCAGAAAACTCAAAGGTGCGGCAGATGGCGTCGCGCCCTTCGACTTCTTTCCAGTCTCCAAGCCGTGAAAGCGCTTCGCTGTGGGCTTCCGGGGTCAATTTTGTCGCCATGGGGCATATCCTCGTTTATTGGGGTCTTAATGCCCCTCGAATCCTGATGGCCGCGACACTACATAGGTTAGATGCAAAGGTCACACCCAACAGTCCCGACCCTGGCTGAGTTTGATGCCATCGCGCGGCGCGTCTATGCCGCCATGCCGCTGGAGTTTCGTCAGATGTGCGACGGCGTGGTGATTCAATCTGCCGAATTTGCTGACGATGAAACTCTGGACGCCATGGACATCGACAGTCCCTATGGTCTTTTGGGGCTCTACAGCGGTGTGGATGTCACGCGAAAATCAGTGATGCAGTCCGGTGGCCACCCCGACATGGTATTTCTCTATCGCCAGCCCATCCTTGCCTTTACGCGCCAGCACGGCGAGGACTTGTTACGGGTGATCGCCCATGTGCTGATCCACGAGATCGGCCATCACTTCGGGCTTTCGGATGCCGACATGCATGGCATTGAAAACGAGGCGGAATAGAGCGCTACTGACCCAGCATCTCATCGACCCACTTGGGCACCACTTCTGTGGCCGGGCCGTAGTGACTTTCGACAAAGAGATTGCCGCCGGAAGAAGGCTCCAGATTTAGCTCTATCGTATGGGCGCCTGCCATGCGTGCGCTGGCAACAAAGCCTGCAGCGGGATAGACCTCTCCTGAAGTGCCGATGGATACGAAAGTCGTGCAACCCTCCAGTGCCTTCTCAATGGTCTCCATGTGATAGGGCATTTCTCCGAACCACACCACGTCTGGTCGCAACGTGCCTTTTGATTTGCATTGAGGGCAGATGCTTTCAACGGTCAACGCTTGTTCGGTCTCCTGACGATTGCCGCAATTGTTACAGAGATCCCGGTTCGTGACGCCGTGCATGTGAAGCACGTTTTTGGCCCCTGCCGTCTCGTGCAGCACGTCGATGTTTTGCGTAATGATCAACACCTGATCCAGAAGTGCAGATTCCAGACGGGCGAGGGCGAAATGGGCGGCGTTGGGCTTTGCCTCCGCTCCATGGGCGCGGCGGGCGGCATAAAACTCCAACACATAAGCCGGATCACGGGCAAAACCTTCCGGTGTGGCGACATCACGCAGATCCACCTTTGTCCAGATCCCGTCTTTGTCGCGGAACGTGCCAAGGCCGCTTTCAGCGGATATGCCGGCGCCGGTGAGAATGACAATGCTCATCAAGGTTCCTCAGAATATGTAATAGCGCTCGGGCGTATAGATAGAACCCTTCTCTCGCCGATGCGAAGAGTAAAGCACCATGCGGGTTACCTCAAATTCCAGAGGTGCCAACTGACCCTTGCTGGCAATCCAGGCGGCAGCATCTTCCGGCGTGCCGTGGCCAAGCCGCCCCAAGGTGATGTGCGGGGCATATTTGCGCTTGTCCGGATCAAGGCCCAGCGCCTGGACTGCATTCTCAATTTTGGTTTGAAGGTTCAACAGTGCCTGGGATTTTTCCACCCCCGCCCACAAGGTGTGAGCGCGGTGGGTATCACCAAACGAGCCAAGTTCCGTCAGGCGCACCATAAAGGGTTTTGCTTTCAGACGGGCAAGGGCGTGGTCTACTTCCCCAGCCATAGGTTCTTTGAGATTGCCCATGTAACGCAAGGTGACATGCAGGTTCTCGCGCGAGCTCCAGCGCACATCTTGCAAACCCGTTTGAAGCGCCAGCAATTGTGTGGCGACGTCATCGGGAATATCAAGGGCTGCGAACAAACGGATCATCTTTCAAGTGTGGCGCGGCTTGGCAGTTGCTTCAAGTTCAGAGTTGAAGCTCCATGATGACTTCGCCCTCATCAATCTCGCCAGTGTATTCAAAGCCCACGGATTTGTAGAGCCCGCCGGCCTCATCGTTTCCTTCCACATGCGAGAGAGTGATCTTTTTGGCGTTGGGTAGGCTGCGGATGTGCTCAATCACATGAGCCATGGCAGCTCGACCGTATCCTTTGCGCTGGTGTTCTGCGGCGATCATGTAGCGCCAGACATAGTAGACATCTTTCGCTGGAATGATCTCAAGCATGACAAAGCCAACGGGCTCATCACCCGCATAGATGCCGCGATACCATGCGTCATCGCTGTAGTGCGCCTGCGCAATGGACGAGCCATTGGTCGCAACGAACTTTTCCTGTTCCGGGTGCACTTTCATGCGCAGAAAGGAAATCAGGCTATCTTTGGTGATCTCGCGTAAGCTGATTTCGGTCATATTTTCTCGCTGATTATCTTGCGGGATTGGGCCGCCATCTGTGAATGGTGCTGATGCCTTTTTTTACTTCGTCACTAAGCTCCAGGTCAAAAGCATCAATATCGACCTTGAGCTGCTCCATGCTGGTCGCTCCCAGAATGGTGGAGGCGGTAAAGGCGCGATCATCCACAAACTTGAGCGCCATCTGCGAAGGATCAAGCCCGTGGTCTCGCGCCAGTTTCACGTAAGCCGAGGTTGCTTCCAGAGCCCCTTCGCCTTCATACCGTTGCATGCGATTGTAAAGCTGCTTGCGGGTGCCGTCCGGCAAAGCACCGTCTTCGTATTTACCCGTGAGATATCCTTGTGCCAGCGGCGAATAAGCCAACAGCCCTACATTCTCTCGCAGGCAGGTCTCGCCCAGGTTCACATCGAAATTACGGATCAACAAGCTGTAAGCGTTTTGGATGGATTGGATACGTGGCAGGCCGTGGGCCGCGGCTTCGCGTAGAAATGCCATCACGCCCCAGGAGGTTTCATTGGAAACACCGATCTCGCGGATCTTGCCTGCTTTGACCATGTCTTCCAAAGCGCGGAGGGTTTCCTCGATAGGGGTTTCCTCGGTGTGATTGGGCTCGCGGCCGAAAAGAACGACGGGACGGTCGGGCCAATGGAGCTGATAAAGATCAATATAATCCGTCTGCAGACGTTTTAGGCTACCTTCCACCGCTTCTGTGATGTGTTTGGCGGTAAAGCGCCGAGGGGAGCCGTCGCTGGACACCCAATCCATGGGGCTAGGGCCTGCGATTTTAGAGGCAAGATAGATCTTGTCCCGATCGCTGCGATCTTTCAGCCAGGTGCCGATGATGGTCTCCGTGGAGCCTTGGGTCTCGCGCGTGGGCGGGGAGGCGTACATTTCTGCCGTATCGATAAAATTGATGCCTCGCTCCAGCGCATAGTCGAGCTGAGTATGCCCTTCGGCTTCTGAGTTTTGGCTGCCCCAGGTCATGGTGCCCAAACAGACGCGGCTGACTTTCCAACCGGTGGTGCCTAAATCGCTATATTTCACGCAAAACTCCCGTAAATCTTGATGGCCCCCGGAAAATCCAGGGAACAACTGAGATAGCAGAGGTATAGCGCGGATCAACCCTTAACTCTATGCGGGAGGAACACGTGTGGTCCCCCTTGAATTCCCGCTCGTTTCTGCCAATATCTCGACAAATGCGGGCGCGGACGTAACCGTGCCCCGGGGGAACATCTCAAGATCGCTTGAAAGGACATTTTTGATGGCACTAGGATTTAATCAGCAGCCGACCCAATACGGTGCTGGCACGCGCGCGCAAGGCGCGGCAGTGGACGCGGGCCTTCGGGCTCACATGCTCAAGGTCTATAACTACATGACCATGGCGTTGGTGCTGACCGGGGCTGTTGCCTGGTTCACGTATCGCGCGGCGGTGGACCCCTCCAGCCCCACTGGCTTCTCTGACCTGGGTATGAGCCTGTATTTCTCGCCTCTGAGATGGGTAGTTATGCTGGCCCCTCTGGGCTTTGTCTTCTTCCTGGCGGCGCGCATTGGCAAGATGGCAACCGCAACCGCACAGATGGTCTTCTGGGCCTTTGCCGGGATGATGGGCCTGTCGCTTTCCTCAATCCTTATTGTCTATACGGGCGAGAGTATCACTCGGGTGTTTTTTATCACGGCCGCCATGTTCGGCTCCATGAGCCTGTGGGGCTACACCACAAAACGTGATCTTTCCGGCATGGGCAGCTTTTTGTTCATGGGCCTAATCGGGATCATCATTGCCATGGTGGTCAATATCTTCATGCAGTCCGAGGCCATGGCCTTTGTGATCTCGGTGCTTGGGGTCTTGATTTTTGTTGGGCTGACCGCCTGGGATACGCAAAAGATCAAAAGCCTCTATTTGGGCTCTCGTGAGAATGATGAGACCGTGGGCAAGCTTGCCATCATGGGCGCGCTGACCCTTTATCTCGACTTCATCAACATGTTCCTGTTCATGCTGCGCCTGTTCGGCAACCGGAACTGATCAGTTTCAAATTCTAGAGTTGAAAAAGCCCCGGTTTGTAGCCGGGGCTTTTTTGTGAGTTCTATTTGGAGCCTTTATTTGGGTCCGTACGCATAAGGTCCACCACGCTCAATGCCTGCAAGATAGGCAGGGCGTGCTTGCATCGCCGCCAAATAGCGCTGGAGATTGGGGTAGGGAGCCAGGAGCCCTGTTGAATTCGCGGCCTCCAAGACAAAGCTGACCTGGATATCAGCACCTGTCAGGTGATCACCGACGATAAAGTCGCGCCCGATCAGCTCGCTCTCAATGTACGAGAAGTTGTTTTCGATCTCACCAAAGATGCGGGGGTGCAGCGGTGCGGCAGCATCTCCTAAGGGGCCTGTGTAAAGGGCCAGCAACAAAGGGATCATGGCTGAGCCTTCGGCATAGTGGAGGAAGTGATTATAGCGCCAGAAATCGTCACTGCCGGCCTCAGGGGTGAATTTGCCATTCCCGTAGGTGGCGGCCAGATATTCGATGATCGTGCCGGATTCAGCGACAATCCGGCCTCCGTCTTCAATCACGGGGGATTTGCCCAAGGGGTGGATCTTTTTTAAATCCTCAGGGGCAAAACGGGTTTCCTGCCGGGCATAGGGGACGATTTCGTAGTCGCAGCCCAGTTCCTCCAGGAACCACAAGATGCGTTGAGAACGGGAGTCATTGAGGTGATGAACCTTGATCATATTAGTCAACCAGATTGAGGCGACGTTTTTCAAAGACCTTGAGCACCTGGGCCAGATCTCCGCCGCGTTTGAGAATTTGCCCCGAGGCGCTGATCACCGCATACATGCCTTGTTTGCGGGCCAGCTTGGGGCGCTTGACGATTTTGTATATGGGCATTTCCGAAGCCCGGCGAAAGATGGAAAATACAGCCTCATCCTTAAGGCCATCCATGGCGTAATCGCGCCATTCCCCAGCGGCGACCTTTTGTCCGTAGACATTAAGGATGGAGCTTAGCTCCTGACGCTGAAAGAAGACCTGAAGAGGCCGCGGGCGAGGCCGGTGGTTTGATTGCAGCTTGATCTCTGAGGCGTTTTCCAGATCTGTCATAGCTAAAGCGTGACGCGACAAGGGGCAGATTGCAAGGGTTTTTGGCACTGCTTGTCTGTCCTATCCAGGTGCCAGATTGCCTCTGGCCTTGGAGAAACTGGCCGGTTCCCGCCTCTCAATTCTGTGAAGATACGCCTTGATATTGCCCCACTGTGGCCCCGGGCAAGCCCCAATGGGGTCCCATCTTAGCATTGTCGGAACGCTGATCCGGTGATCCTACCGGCCCCGATTTAACAGCCCCCCAGCCCCTACTGAAGGGTTTTGGTGAGGCACTGGATCGGCCCCGATGCGTATGTCCCCTCGATGTGGCCCTCAGCACGGGAGCCCTTCGAAGTTAAATTGGCGCTCGGCAGCTTGACGACCCCTCGATAAGCCGCCGGGCGCCTTTTTGTCTGGGTATTTGCGCGCGTATTTACCTTGGGCCAAGTTCAAAGGCCCAAAGAGCCGCCTTCTAGCTTGATCGCCTTGGTGGATTTGCTAAACACGTCTTCAGAGTACTCATAATAAGAGCTCCAACACTTCAAGGCGCGAGTTACCAGCCACTCATGAGCGACACATTTTTGGAAATCAACGGTCTGGTCAAACGCTTTGGCCCGTTCACGGCGGTGGACCAATTGAGCTTTGACGTTTCCAAGGGTGAAGTCCTGGGGTTCCTGGGCCCTAACGGTGCGGGCAAATCAACCACCATGAAGATGATCGCAGGCTTCCTGGCCCCCACGGCCGGGAAAGTTCATGTATGCGGCCACGATGTTGAGTGCTCTCGCATTGAGGCCCAACGCCTCATCGGATATCTGCCGGAAGGAGCCCCTGCCTATGGGGACATGACCCCCCGGCAGTTTTTGAAATTTATTGCCGAAGTACGCGGCTTTCGCGGCGGAGCGGCCAAGAAGGCTGTGGATCGCGCGGTTGATCGCACAGAACTGCTCCATGTGCTGGACCAGCAGATTGACACCCTGTCGAAGGGGTTCAAACGCCGGGTTGGTCTGGCTCAGGCGATCCTGCATGACCCCAAGGTTCTGATCATGGATGAGCCCACGGATGGGCTGGACCCAAATCAGAAAAATGCAGTACGCGAGCTTATCCAGACGATGGCCCCTGAAAAGGCGATCATTATCTCCACCCATATTCTGGAAGAGGTGGATGCCGTGTGCTCCCGCACCATGATTATCGACCGTGGCGCAGTGGTGGCGGATGGAACGCCAGCAGAGATTACCGCCCGGTCCAAATACCACAATGCCGTGACGGTAGTACTCGGAGAGAAAGATGCAGGGTTCGCCCGTGAGGCGCTCTGTGCCCTTGATGGAGTGCACTCCAAGGAAGAACAATCGGGCAAGGGAGAAGTGAAGCTCACCCTTTTTCCGAAAAACAAGAATGCATTGTTGATCGAAGAGGTCAGCGCCCTTTTGACCAAGACCAATTGGGATGTGCGCGCGCTTTATGCTGAGGCTGGCCGTCTCGATCAGGTCTTCCAATCAGTGACAACAGCAGACACGGTAGAAGAAGAGGCACCCCTTCCACCTGGCGGCGTTGCCATGGAAAGCGATCCAGGGGAGGCAAGCTTCGAATGAGTTATTTGCTCCCGGTTTTAAAACGCGAATTGCTTGGTTATTTCATAACCCCACTGGCTTATGTGTTTCTTGTGATCTTTCTTTTCGCCACAGGCCTTCTGACCTTCCAGCTTGCCGGTTGGTATGAAGCGGGCAGCGCAGATCTACAGGCGTTCTTTTTGTTTCACCCTTGGCTCTATTTGTTCTTGATCCCCGCCATTGCCATGCGCCTTTGGGCGGAGGAACGCAAAACCGGTACGTTGGAGCTTTTGCTGACCCTGCCTATTCCATCTTGGGCGGCCGTATTGGGCAAATACTTCGCGGCATGGTTTTTCACCGGTATTGCGTTGCTGCTGACTTTTCCCATGTGGATTACCGTCAACGTGCTGGGCGATCCGGACAATGGCGTGATTTTCGCTTCCTATTTGGGTAGTTTCTTTATGGCAGGGGGCTATCTTGCGATTGGCTCGTGCCTGTCGGCCTTTACCTCCAATCAGGTCATCGCATTTGTTTTAAGCGTTGTGGTCTGTTTTCTCTTTACGGTCGCAGGCCTGCCGTTGGTGGCAGAAGGCGTGGCGGCATTACCGTTCGTTTCCAATACCTTGGTGGCAACGGTGGCATCTCTTTCTTTCCTCAGTCATTTTGAGTCCATCATGAATGGGGTAATCGATTTGCGTGACGTGATCTTTTTTATATCCGTCATAACGTTCTGGCTGGTGGCCAACGTTCTGGTCATAGAACTGAAACGGAACGGATAGGCCATGTCAGACCCTCAGCACAAAAATCAAATATCACTTGGCTGGACCCCGGGCGGCTATGCGACGGCGGGCATCATCCTTGGTCTTGTTCTATTTTTGGCGGTGAACGTCTTTGCCTCAATCAGCTTCCGCTCAGTGCGTCTGGATCTTACGGACCAGCATCTTTACACCTTGAGCCAGGGCACCCTTGATATTCTTGGGGACCTGGAAGAGCCCATAACTTTCCGCTTCTATTTCTCTGAAAGCCTGGTTGCCGATAGCCAACTTCTGCAAACCTATGGCGCACGGGTGCGCAGCCTGCTGGGAGAATACGTTGCCCACGCAGATGGCAATCTGGTGCTCGAGGTTATCGACCCACGACAGTTTACCGAACAGGAAGACGAAGCGGTTGCATTTGGTCTGGGCCGGGTTCAGGTCGGCGGGGATCAGATATTCTTTGGCTTGGTGGGAACCAACAGCATTGATGGGCAGGAAGTTGTTCCCTTCTTTGTTCCCAATCGCGAAGAGTTTCTGGAATATGATCTGACGCAGATCATCAGCCGCCTGAACCAGACCCGACGGCCCATACTGGGCATCGTTACAAATCTTTCGTTGGATACCGGCCCCCTTGGGTTGGCCGCGATTGAACAAGGTTTGGCGGCGCAGCCCTATTTCGTTTTTGAGCAGATGCAGGATGCCTTTGAGATCGAATTTCTCGAACGGGATTTCGATGCGATCCCTAGCCATATCGATGTGTTGATGGTGGCGCACCCCCGGGAAATGGATCCGCAAACGCTCTACGCCATTGATCAGTTTGTGCTGCGCGGTGGGCGAGCATTGGTTTTCGTTGACCCGTATTCTGAAGTCAGTCTTGTCCCTGGTCCCGCGGGCCGTCCTCTTCAGGGCTCCACTGAAAGCTCAAACCTTGAGCCGCTGTTGAGCGCTTGGGGGGTCCATATGCAGGACGAAGTCATAGTCGCAGATCGCGCTTCGGCGGCCATGGTGCCTGCCAATTTTGATCGTCGTCGTCAGGAGATGCGCTACGTTGCCTGGCTTGCGCTCGACCCCACACATACGAACGCCAATGAGATGGTCACAGAACCGCTGCAACGCGGTCTCAACATCAGCACCGTCGGGCACCTCCAAGTCAGTGCAGGGGCCACAACTGAAATATCCCCCCTTATTCTGTCGTCTCAGGATTCCATGTTGATCCCGGTGGATGAAGTTCGCTTTGAGCCGGACATGGATCGCTTACTTCGAGAATTTGTGCCCACCGATGAGATTTACATTCTGTCTGCGCGATTGAGCGGGCCAGTGAACTCAGCTTTTCCCGATGGGCCGCCTCCTGTTGAGATTGATGAGGGCGCTGACGGGGATGAGCAGACAAGCACTCAGCCGAGCGTCCAGCCAAGCACCCAAGCGCAAGCAGATCACCTTGCTCGGTCCTTAAGCGATATCAATGTCATCGTCACGGCGGATTCTGATATTTTCGATGATGCGATCTATGTAGGGCAGGTCAATACCGGCAGCGGCACGCAACGGGTCTCAGGTCGCGATAATGATGCTTTTATCATGAACGCCATCGACTTTCTCATGGGCACCAATGATCTCTTGTCTTTGCGCGCACGAGCCATCTCGGAACGACCCTTTGTGGTGGTGCAAGAGTTGCGTCAGGAAGCTGAAGAGCGCTTCCTGGAAGAAGAGCAGATTTTGCGCACCCGGCTGGAAGAAGTTGATCAACGTCTTCGGGAGCTACGCGGTCAAGTGCGCGGCATGGGCCGTGAAGCGGCGCCAGAGCTCAATGCCCGCCGCAACCAGGAACTTGCGCGCTTCCAACAAGATCAAATCGAAATTCGCCAACGGCTGCGCGAGGTGCAAAGGTCTCTCCGTGCAGATATTGAAAGCCTTGGGTTCAGGGTCAAGGCCATCAATATTGTTCTGATCCCATTCTTGATTGCACTTTTTGCCATTGGCCTTGCGCTTAATGAGCGTAGAGCTCGGGCAAAACGCCATGAAGGGAGGGGCTAGTCATGCTAAATCCTCTTTCGCAATTTGATCAATCGTCTGCCCGGGTTATCGGCCTTGCCATCGTGACGTTGGTTGCGGTGATTGCTGCGGGATTTGTGACCGGACGGGAAGCTTCCCGCGTGCGCTCTGCGATAGAGCCTCAGCTGATGTATCCTAACTTGGATACGGATGAAGCGACTTCATTGATTGTGCGATCTTCCAGCGGGCAGGTTCTTATAACGCGAAACGAAGATGATGATTGGGTCGTACCCGCTCGTGGCGGATATCCGGTTCGCCCCGGACCTTTGCTGCAGACCATTGGCGGTTTGGCGGAGATGGAATTGCTTGAGGCAAAAACCGCTCGCGATGATTGGCATCACTTCCTGGGGCTTGATACGCCTGATGCAGGGGGAGCTGGCGCCGGAGTGGAGATTGTTTTGTCCAATGCAGCGGGCGAGACGCTGGCTGCAGTCATCGTCGGCAATCAGCCTGAAAGCAGCGTGATTGAAGTGGATGGACGCGAGCGCATCCATGTTCGCCGTGCCGATGAGGCTCAAACATGGCTGGCGCGGGGTTCTTTGAGCCTTCAGATCGATGTTACCCAGTGGCTGGCCACCCAACTTTACAACATCGATCAAACCCGAATTCGCGAGGCGCGTGTTTCCCCCGCTTCAGGGGACAGCTACACTTTGAGCCGCACGGATCAACGCTCCGAAAACTTTGAACTCATCGACCTCCCTGTAGGCCGAGAGATCATCAACAACTTTATCGTCAATGCTGTGGGCACCGCGCTCAGTGAAATGAATGTGGAAGATGTTCGTCTTGAGGCGGATGTGGATTTCATGGGCGGCAGCGAAATCATCTATCGTACGTTCGACGGGCTGGAGGTCACCCTCCGGCTTGCCAATATCGACGGGACGGATGCGGGCTGGGTAACAATTTTTGCCCGGTTTACAGGGCTGCCGAATGCTGAGGCCAGTGAAGCTGCTGCAGTTGCCGAGGAAGCAGCCAACGTTAACGTTCTCACCGATGGTTGGGCATTCCGCCTTCCTGATTATAAAATTCGTCAAATGACCCTTGCGCTCAATGACTTGTTGCGCCCTCCGCCGGGGCAAGAAACCTCGGCAAATGGGTCTTCCACACCCAACTAGAGACCTCCCGCCTTAACTCTATCTCTGGATATCGTACGTCGCGATAACGGATTTGTGAGCAAATTGACGCCAGTGAAGTTCAATTGCTGCTCGGCTCACGAAAAGTTGTAGGCTAGGCTACGGGTTGACTTTAGGGGCAAAATGAAGAGATGAGGGATTGGTATGCCGAGTAAGTGGAAAATTGCCGCCATGGCTTTGGGCGCTTTCTTGATGTTTGCAGGAACGTCCTACGCGCAAGATACGACCGAAAATACAGAAGCGGAAGAAGAAGCTGTAGATACGCGAGCCGAACTTGACGAAACAATTTGCCGCCGTGTCCATGTTACGGGCACCAGAATTCCGCAACGCTATTGTTTGAAGCGTTCTGAGTGGGCGCGAATGCGCGAGGAAGCTCAGGAAGAGCTGGATCGCAACGCAACGGGGGCAAATACTGTCACCGGCGGTGGCGACGGCTAGTCTACTCAGCGTTTGCACCGTTCCAACTTAGTTGAAGCCGGGCGGCCCCTATGATGGGGCCGTTTCGGTGTTTCTGGAGCAAAACCACATAGCCATCTGGCGCATCGCCTGGTGTTGGGTTCAGGCGATGGCGGACAATTACGGATGTGCCGGACCATTGGCTGATGGGCTCATGACCTTCCGCCACGTTGGTGTAGGACAGCTCACGTCCCCCGTTCGGTCCGCCGCCAATTTCTACATTCATATGCGTGCGATAGGGGATCAACCACACGGTGCCCAAGGTGTCCACCATCTCGTCGCTTGCCATGCCGACATTGACCACAAGTTGGTCTTCATCGAGGCGCATGCGCATGGGGACCTGAACCCAGCTATCCTCGCGAATTTCCTCAATAAGCCCCAAGACTTCCTCGCGTTGATTTCCGGCAAGGTGGGTGCGACCATCGAGAATAATCTCGGGCGTGTAAGGCCAGCGGAGGCCAAAGCGGCCATTGTACTGTGCCTGGCGCCGCGTGTTTTCAGGGCTCGCGAGAGTGTCCTCCCACCCCAGATAATCCCAAATATTTACCGGCCAGGACAAGACAATCACGTCTGAACGGGTTTGCAGTTCCGCCGCAAATACATCGGCATCAGGACAGGCAGGGCAAGATTGGCTTGTGAACAGCTCCACCACCACCACAGGCGCATGGGCTTGCGGCAGCTCTTCGCCTTGGGCGAAAGCTTGTGGTGCGCCGAGCAGGCTCAGCGCGAGAACGAAAGATGCAATTGCCCTAGTCATTGCCGTTGAGCATAGCCCCTTGCTGCCAAACCGCCGAGTCACGTTGCCTTGAGCCCGACGTACGCCTTCGGTTCACAGGGCACACGGGCCCGGTTAACAAAGGACTAATCTGGAGGCCTGGAGCCTTTGAGACTTGGAGCCTCTAGCCGCGGACCAGATTGCGTAGAACATAGTGCAGAATGCCGCCGTTCTTGTAGTAATCCAGCTCATCTGCCGTATCGATACGAATTTTCAGAGAAACCGTGGCTTCCTTGCCATCAGCGTAGGTGATCTTTGCTTTCACGCTGCCGCCAGGTTTGATCTTGGCGATATTCTCGATGCTCACCAATTCTTCCCCGGTCAGACCAAGGCTCTTGCGATCGTCACCTTTCTTGAACTGAAGCGGCAAGACACCCATGCCAATCAGGTTCGAGCGGTGAATGCGCTCAAAGCTCTCAACGATAACCGCCCGCACGCCCAATAGAAGCGTGCCCTTGGCCGCCCAATCCCGAGAAGAGCCGGTGCCGTATTCCTTGCCGCCGATAACGACCAGAGGCACAGACTGCTTTTGGTATTTCATCGCAGCATCATAGATCGCCATCTGCTTGCCCGAGGGATGATGCACCGTAACGCCGCCTTCAACACCCGGCACCATTTCATTCTTGATACGGATATTGGCAAAAGTGCCTCGCATCATAACTTCATGGTTGCCGCGGCGGGATCCATAGGAGTTAAAATCGATCCTCTCAACACCGTTCTTCGTGAGATACTTGCCAGCAGGGCTGTCTTTCATAATCGCGCCAGCCGGGCTGATGTGGTCGGTGGTGATGCTGTCGCCAAACAGGCCCAGCACGCGGGCGTTTACAACATCTTCCGGAGTGCTTGGATCTTTTGACATGCCCTCGAAATACGGTGGATGCTGAACATATGTTGAGACATCATCCCAGTCATAGGTCATGCCGCCGGTGACTTTGATCTTGCGCCACTGCGGGTCACCTTTGGAGGCTTCGGCATACCGGTCCCGGAACATCTTCGGGGTAATGGAAGTGCGCATGGCATCTGCAATTTCTTGCGTCGTCGGCCAGATCTCTTTCAGGAAAACAGGTTCGTTGTTTTGGTCATAACCGATGGGATCAGTCATCAGGTTCACGTTCAGTGACCCTGCGATGGCATAGGCAACAACAAGCGGTGGCGAGGCAAGATAATTTGCCTTGGTCAATGGGTTGACCCGCCCTTCAAAGTTCCGGTTGCCGGAAAGCACTGAAGTTACGGACAGGTCTTCTTTTGTGATGGCGTTCGCGATTGGCTCGGGCAAGGGGCCTGAGTTTCCGATACACGTGGTGCAGCCATAGCCCACCAGATTAAAGCCCAGTTTGTTGAGGTCCTTTTGTACGCCAGCTGCCTTCAGGTAATCGGTGACCACCTGGCTGCCGGGAGCGAGAGAGGTCTTCACCCAAGGCTTTGTTTCAAGACCGCGCTGTCGTGCGTTGCGGGCTAAAAGGCCTGCCGCCAACATCACAGAGGGGTTGGACGTGTTGGTGCAGGAGGTGATGGCGGCGATAACCACATCCCCATGACCGAGAGAATAGTTCGTCCCTTCGACAGTCACGCGTTTTGCAGCGTCGGCACCATCGACTTTGTATTCGTTGACCAGCGTGTTTGCAAAACTATCGTTCGCTTCGCGCAAAGCGATCCGGTCCTGTGGGCGCTTGGGGCCAGCCATGGAAGGCTCGACGGTTGAGATGTCAAGCTCCAGCATATCTGTAAACACTGGGTCCGGTGTCCGCGAGGTGCGGAACAGGCCTTGAGCCTTGGCGTATTTCTCTACCAGCTCAACACGAGAAGGTTTGCGCGCCGTGGCTTTGAGGTAGCGGAGTGTGTCCGCATCGATCGGGAAGAAGCCGCAGGTCGCGCCATACTCTGGTGCCATATTGGCGATGGTGGCGCGATCTTCCAGAGAGATGTGATCCAGGCCCTGGCCGAAGAATTCTACAAACTTACCCACCACGCCTTTCTTGCGCAGCATCTGAACGATGGTCAACACTAGGTCTGTGGCGGTAACGCCCTCGCGCAGTTTCCCGGAAAGCTTAAAGCCGATAACCTCTGGGATCAGCATGGAGATGGGCTGGCCCAACATGGCCGCTTCCGCTTCGATGCCGCCCACGCCCCAACCAAGAACGGAAAGCCCGTTGACCATGGTGGTGTGACTATCGGTGCCTACCAACGTGTCAGGATAGGCAATTTCAATGGTCCCCTTGGCGGTCTTGGTTTTGGATGTCCAAACCGTCTGTGCCAGATACTCAACATTCACCTGGTGGCAAATGCCCGTGCCGGGAGGAACCACACCGAAATTGTTAAACGCATCCTGCCCCCAGCGCAGGAAGGCATAGCGTTCGCCGTTGCGCTCATACTCACGCTTCACATTTGTTTTGAAGGCTCCGGCGCTGCCGAACTCATCCACCATGACAGAGTGATCAATGACGAGATCCACAGGGGTCAGAGGATTGATCTTGGTCGGGTCGCCACCCAGGTCAACCATGGCATTGCGCATAGCTGCCAAATCCACAACAGCGGGCACGCCGGTAAAATCCTGCATCAAGACCCGCGCTGGACGAAAAGCGATCTCGGTCTTGGATTTGCGTTTGGCGAGCCAGCCCGCCATGTCCTGAATGTCGCTTGCAGTGACCGAGCGTCCATCCTCATGGCGCAGCAGGTTTTCCAAAAGCACTTTCAGCGAGAAAGGCAGCTGAGAGGCGCCTTCGAGGCCAGCCTTCTCCGCCGCTTTCAGGCTGTAATAGTGATAGGTCTTGGAGCCGACGGTAAGTTTGCGGCGGGTCTTGAGGCTGTCTTGTCCGATTGTGCTCATGAAGGGTCACCTTTTCTGAATTTGCAGCAGGGCTGCGGTATCGCTTCCAGACCAAACCCGTGGGGCGCCAGCGCAGTTGATGCGGTCGACAGGGCTTTGATGCGAAGCCATAATGAGTTGGCGCCGGTATACACGATCTATTTCTAAATGAGGAGCTATCAAACAGCCAAAATGTGAGGAAATTCAGCCTCACGCACCCAATCGTGTTTGATTGGCGTTCGGACGCTCGAAATGCTACCCAAACCTCTGAGTTCTCCGCCGCCGCCACAGGCCCAACGATCCTTGTTCCGCTATGACGCTAAGCCTTGAAAATGTAACTTGCGTGCGCGGCGAGCGGGTTTTGTTCCGCGATCTGTCGCTCAAGGTTGCCCCCGGGGAAATTATTTTGGTGCGCGGTGAAAACGGCTCCGGCAAGACCTCCTTGTTGCGAATGATAGCGGGTCTCCTAAGGCCATCTGGCGGCAGTATCAGTTGGAGCAAAGCAAGTGATGAGGCTCTTCTTCAACACCAGCTTCAGTTTCTAAGCCATCAGGATGCACTCAAGCCCGCCCTTAGTGTTGCGGAGATGATCCAATTCTGGGGAGCGATGAAGGGAGGGGCGGGAGACCTTGAGGCTGCCCTTAAGGCCTGGAACCTGGATGTCCTGGCCCAATTTCCTTGCGGTATTCTTTCAGCCGGTCAGCGTCGCCGCGTAGCCCTTGCGCAACTGGATCTGGTACATCGCCCACTTTGGCTTCTGGATGAGCCGACGGGGCCCCTGGATGCGGTGGGGGTTGAGCTTGTGATCGCTGCCATTGCTCGCCACCGGGCGCGGGGCGGGGTTACGCTGATTGCCACCCATAGACCCTTGGATATCGGAGACGTAAGGGTTCTGGATCTCAGCAAGCTGGACGACAGCTTAACTGAGGAAAGTGGGGCAACGTCATGAATGCAGCTCTCGCCTTGTTCAAGCGTGATCTTGTCTTAAGTGTTCGCATCGGGGGCGGACTTGGATTGACCATCGGGTTTTTTGTGCTGGTGGCGGTGTTGCTGCCGCTGGGTATTGGGCGTGATCTTGCTTTGCTTTCCCGTCTCGGGCCGGGGCTCATCTGGCTTGGCGCAGCATTGGCCGCGCTGTTGTCGCTGGACCGGTTGTTTCAGGCGGATGCAGAAGACGGCTCTCTTGATCAGTTCCTTTTTGCCGATGCGCCGCTGGAGCTTTTGGTTCTGGCCAAGGCAGCCGCTCATTGGTTGACCACGGGCCTTCCGTTGGCACTGGCAGCACCGATCCTGGCGCTGTTGTTGAATCTGCCGATGGAGCAATGGTTCGGGCTGATTGTTTCCCTGCTTTTAGGCACTCCGGCGCTGAGTTTGTTAGGGGCGATTGGGGCAGGGTTGACGGCAGGCATAAGGCGCGGCGGGCTGTTGCTCTCCTTGCTGGTCTTGCCGCTTTATGTGCCAACATTGATTTTTGGGGCGGCAGCCGCCTCTCAAGGGTTTGGTGCGCCGGAATATTTGTTGCTTGGTGGCGTTAGTCTTGTAGCCCTGGTGGTGGGGCCCCTTGCCACAGCTGCAGCCATCCGGCTTCATGTGTCATAAGTTTGCGTATGCTCTTTTGGAATCTCGCTAGGAAACTCACCGGCTAGGGAACTCATAAGGAAAGAAGGCTAGATGGCTCTGTTCGGTTTTGCCAATCCCCAACGTTTCTGGAACCTCTCCGGCATCTTATTGCCGTGGGTTTGGGTGATTGCAGGTGTCTTGCTGGGGGCAGGCCTCTATATGGCGCTAATCTCCTCTCCGGCTGACTACCAACAAGGACAGTCCGTACGCATCATGTATGCCCACGTCCCCGCGGCCTGGATGGCCATGGCGTGTTACGCCGCCTTGGCGTTTGCAAGCCTTCTCTCTCTGGTCTTTGGCCATGTGCTGGCCGATGTCGCCGCGAGGGCCACGGCTCCCATCGGAGCAACCTTTACGGCCCTGGCGCTTTTTACTGGGTCCCTTTGGGGCAAACCCATGTGGGGCACCTGGTGGGCTTGGGATGCACGCCTGACGTCAGTTCTGATCTTGTTCTTTCTTTATCTCGGCTACATGGGCCTTTGGGCAGCCATTGAGGACCGCACCAAGGCTGCCAAGGCCGCCGCCATCCTGGCGCTTGTGGGGGCGGTGAACCTGCCCATCATCAAGTTTTCCGTTGAATGGTGGAACACGCTGCATCAGGGGGCGAGCATCATGCGCGCTGATGGTCCATCTCTCCATGCTGATTTCCTCTGGCCTCTTCTAATCATGGGAGCTGCCTATATGGCATTCTTCAGCGCTCTCTTATTGCTTCGCATGCGGACAGAAATCCTGCGACAGCGCATCCATGCTGAACAGCGCCGTCTTGCAGCATCTGAAATGGCGACCTCTGAAATGAAAGGGGTATGAAGATGGCGGAATGGTTTGCCATGGGTGGTTATGCAGGCTTTATCTGGCCGGTCTATGGGGCAACGGTGATTGCCCTTGTGGGGCTTGCTGTTTGGAGCTGGCGGGATTATCGCCGCGCCAAAGCTGCGGCACCCTCAAGTAGAGATGACAAGTCGAAATGAGTTTTCTGCGTTGGATCCCGCTGGTCCTTGCAGCTGGCCTTGTGGGGCTTTTTTCTGTTGCACTCTTTATCGAGCGGCCAAATAAAGGCTCGCTGGCCATGGTCGGGGAGGCAGCGCCTGAATTCCTGTTACCTGCCCTGGCCCCCGAAACAGGTGTGGGGTTTGCCCATGCAGACCTTCTTGCCACCGAAGGCCTTTCAAGAGGGCCCGTAAGCATTGTAAATGTCTGGGCTTCCTGGTGTGGCCCGTGTGTGGTGGAGCACCCAGAGCTCATGGCATTGAGCGAAGAAGTTGGCCTTGAGGTCTTTGGCATTAACTATCGCGACCGCCCGGAAGCTGCCCGCGCTTTTCTGGATGAACGAGGCAATCCCTATGACCGGCT
Organism: Alphaproteobacteria bacterium; assembly: GCA_021774965.1. GTDB lineage: Bacteria > Pseudomonadota > Alphaproteobacteria > JAJFIK01 > JAJFIK01 > JAJFIK01. The sequence continues at coordinate 1,529 of JAJFIL010000073.1, read as the reverse complement.
GGGGGTGGATGAGAACGGTCGGGTATCGCTGGATTGGGGCATTACCGGGCCGCCGGAGACCTTTGTGGTGGCAAGCGATGGCACCATCATTGCCAAACATATCGGTGCTCTGACCCCCGAAGTGGTGGAGCAAACCATCCGCCCGGCGATCGAATTGGCACGCACTCGTTAAGCTTTCATGTTTACCGGGCAGTAACAGTCAGGCGGGCAAACTGAAGGTCGGCGAAAATTGAACTCAAGGTATCCCCCACGTGATTTCTCAGGCGGGCAACTCACTTCTTGCAGCACAGATCTATGGTAGTGCAGCCAATCAGGCCAGCGCTCGCAGTGATGCGCCTGCACGTCGCGCCGATTTTGATCAAGCTGCCAAAGAAGCCCATGACCTAAAAGCCACCAGCACCCCTGCGCGCAGCTTTCCGGTGGACCGTGTGGAGCTTCGCCAAGCCAAAGACGCTCCCTTCACGGAAGAGACCGCTCTTGCGCTCCAGGAAGAAGTCGACGCCGAGGATGCAGACAACGCCCAGGACGCTCAGCGCTTTTCCCGGGAAGCCCCAGGCACCGAGGCCAGATATTTCGAAGCCCCAGGCTCCCGTCTCGACATCACCATATAGCGAACGAACTTAGTTCAGCTTTCCTTTCAAACCCCGTTGATCCAAAGAAAAAGCCCCGGCCAATGACCGGGGCTCTCTCATTTCGTAGCTAACAGTTGGCGCTATTTGCGCTTGGCAGTTTTCCGCTTGGCCGTCTTGCGTTTAGCCGTTTTCTTGGCGGCTTTGCGCTTAGGGGCCTTTTTTGCGGTCTTCCGCTTGGCTGTCTTGCGCTTTGCAGTTTTCTTGGCTGCTTTGCGCTTAGGGGCCTTTTTTGCGGTCTTCCGCTTAGCCGTCTTACGCTTGGCAGTTTTCTTGGCTGCTTTACGCTTAGGAGCCTTTTTGGCGGTCTTCCGCTTGGCCGTCTTGCGCTTAGCAGTTTTCTTGGCTGCTTTGCGTTTTGTGGCTTTCTTTGCGGTTTTCCGCTTGGCTGTCTTGCGCTTGGCAGTTTTCTTGGCTGCTTTACGCTTTGGAGCCTTCTTCGCAGTCTTCCGCTTAGCCGTCTTGCGCTTGGCGGTTTTCTTAGCCGCTTTGCGTTTCGGAGCCTTCTTTGCGGTTTTCCGCTTGGCGGTTTTTTTCTTGGCTGCCTTCTTCTTCACAGCTTTTTTCGCAGACTTCTTGACCGCTTTCTTGGTGGCTTTCTTAGCTACCTTCCGCTTAGCAGTTTTGCGCTTTGCGGTTTTCCGCTTGGCCGTCTTGCGCTTAGCAGTTTTCTTAGCCGCTTTACGCTTAGGAGCCTTTTTGGCGGTTTTCCGCTTGGCTGTCTTGCGTTTAGCCGTTTTCTTGGCGGCTTTACGCTTAGAGGCCTTTTTGGCGGTCTTCCGCTTAGCCGTCTTACGTTTGGCAGTTTTCTTGGCTGCTTTGCGTTTTGTGGCTTTCTTTGCGGTTTTCCGCTTGGCTGTCTTGCGCTTGGCAGTTTTCTTGGCTGCTTTACGCTTTGGA
>JAJFIL010000072.1 GCA_021774965.1 Alphaproteobacteria bacterium | reverse complement strand
AAAAAAAATCTGGATACTCTGCAAGACTATCCCGGCGTTTCGGGAAAAACCACGCTGCTTTCTAGTGGGGATTCCGAGAAAGAATTGTTTACGTTGAGGATCAAAAACCGCGCAGTTCACCAAATAAATTGAGAGCCTGATCTTAAAACGCACCTTCTTTTAAAGGGTCTATATTTGCCTCGTCCAGCTCTGGTACGTTGTCATCTATAAAGACTTCGAACCGGGCTTTGGATTCTCCGAAATTTGCTTTTTCTCCCGTTACCGGATTGGTTTTTGAAAATACTACTTCATCGGAAACCGGAAAGTTCTGGATGGGGGTTCCCTGAAGCACATGCTTCATGTATTGCAGCCAAATGGGAATCGCCGCTCTGGACCCGGTTTCGTTTTTCCCAAGTTGTTCATAGTTGTCTTTCCCAACCCATACGCCAGTAACGACTCCCGGTGTGAAACCGATGAACCAGGCATCCACATTGTTATTGGTTGTGCCGGTTTTGCCAGCGACGGGACGATTCAAAACTTTGACTTTCTTTGCTGTGCCGTCTTGCACCACACTTTGCATCAGGCTGGTAATTGTATAGGCCATGCCGCTGGAGATGGGCTGGCTCACATGCGGTTGGGCGGAATAAAGCAAGTCTCCATTCCGATCTTCTATCAACCGGACCGCTATTGGAGAGATTCTTTCGCCCCGATTGGCAAATGCGGAATAGGCGGATGTGATTTCCATCAGGGTCATTCCTGAAGAACCCAGAGCAATGGACAGGTTGTTCTCAAGATTGCTGTTGATGCCCAGATCCCGCGCCATTTGAACGGCCCGGCTAACGCCGATGTTTTGCAAAAGTTTTACGGTCACTATATTGCGCGAATGGGTGAGAGCGGTTCGGATAGACGTTGGGCCATAGAATTTTTTCTCAAAATTAACGGGTTTCCATTTATCGAAAGCGTCTTCTTTCTCTTTGAATATGATAGGCGAATCGATGACGATGCTGGCGGGAGAATACCCCTCGGCAATCGCTGAGGCGTAAATGATCGGTTTGAAAGCGGAACCCGGTTGCCGGACTGCCTGAACCGCCCGGTTGAACTGGCTTTTGGAAAAACTGTAACCGCCAACCATCGCCTTGATGTGCCCCGTTCCCGGCTCCAGGCTGAGCAGGCCAGCTTCTACCTCTGGCTCTTGTTCGAGACTCAGGGACCATTTCATGTCCTCATCCCGCCGTCCACGAACTTTTACCAAGATAAGATCCCCCACTGACAAAGCTCTCCTGGCGCTGGATATTTTGGCCCACCTGCCATCTATATTGGTATTGGGTTTTCGCGCCCAGTCCATATCCTTGAGAGCAATGATACCTTCCTCTTTTCCGAGTCCAACAAGGACATCGTCATCCGTTACCTCAAGAACGGCCCCTTTGAGGATTGTTCCAGGTTCAACACGGGCATCATCCTGTTCCTGAAAACCGTTGAGTTCGAGCAGGGTGGTTTTAACGGCCAAAGGGTTTAGAGGCAAGTCCACTTTCCCCAGAGGACCGCGATACCCATAGCGTTTGTCTGTTATCTGCAGGTTTTCCCGCACCGCTTTTTGGGCTGTCTCCTGGTAATCCATGTTTAAAGTGGTGTAGACCTTCAAGCCACTATTATAAAGCTGTTTGCTGCCGTAAGTCTCCTGCAGGAACTGGCGGATGTATTCCACGAAATAGGGAGCCTTATTGAGCATGTCGGCGACTTCACCAAGATTAAAACCCGTATTTTGAGCTCTTTTGGATTCCTCTGTCGAGATGAATCCCAAATGTTCCATTCTTCTAATGGCATGGTTGCGTCTTTTTTTTGCGCGTTCGGGGTAACGGTAAGGAGTGTAATTGTTGGGAGCTTTGGGAAGGCTTGCGAGCATGGCGGATTCTTCTACATTAAGATCCTTGGCATGTTTTGCAAAATAAGTGCGGGCCGCCGCCTCGACTCCATAACTGCCGTGGCCGTAATAAATCTGGTTCAGGTACATTTCAAGAATTTCATCCTTGGAAAAAATCAATTCCATACGGATGGCCATTATGGCTTCTTTTATTTTTCGAGTGAAGTTTCGATCACTGGTGAGGAATAATGTTTTCGATAATTGCTGGGTGATGGTGCTTCCTCCCTCCACCACATGTCCCGCCTGGAAGTTTGTAATCATTGCCCTGAAGATGGCCTTGGGATCGATGCCGAAATGGTAATAAAAATTGGAGTCTTCGACGGCCAGGGTGGCTTGTTTTAATTGAAGGGGAATTTGCTCTTTTGTGACGATTATTCTTTTCTCAACGTAAAACTCTGCAATCAGTTCATCATTATCCGAAAACAACTTGGTGATGGTGCTGGGTTGATAGCTTTTCAGCGTCCTGATATCTGGCAGGTCTTTTGAGTACTTGAAATAAAGGAACCCTGCTCCCAGAGTGGCTAAGAATATCCCGCTCAGGCATAGAAACAGAGTGCTTATTAAAATAAGCTTTTTTATCGAGAGAGGTTTTTTTTTGGAAGCGGTTTTTTGAGGACGCTGATTTTTTAATATTTTTTTCATGAAATTAAATAATGGAGGCTGGGTTTGACGGGTCAAGCTAAAAGACTGGTGCGAGAAAAAGGGATAACTTTTATTTGGCTTTTGGGCGGCCTTCTTCCAGGTCCATGAGATCGACCCAGGTGGTGACATCGGTCCGCGAAGGGTCTATATTATCACGTAATTCGTAAAAATACTTCCAGCGATCTTCACTGTTAGGTTTGCGATTTAGAATATTTTTATTGATCGATTCAATTTCTTCCGGCTGGCGTGAAGAACAAATTTCCTCGACCCATTGGGAGATTTGTTCCTCGTTATTTGAGTTCACAAAATCGGCCCACACTTCCGCATCTATTTTAAGAAACTTTAGAACCCTTTTGTCAAGAGGGCAGGGAAAAACATACTCTCCCAGAGAATTTTGTTTAAAAGCTCGGGCCTTATCGATCATCCGGGGAAGGAAAACCAGGCCGTTTAATTTATCCCTGGGGCTTCTTGGGAATGTCTCGTTGAGATTCATGAGGGAAAGTTTTAGTTCGGGGATGAAGGTTCTTAAATGGTTTAAAGGAAAGAGGTCAGTCCAACCGGACGCGGCTCACGCGGGTTAAAGTTTTTGAGGTTTTAATAGCACGCGCACCCGCAGGGCCAATTCGATTTCTGAACAGGTCCAGAGTGGTCAGTTTGCCGAGGTTTTCGGAAGCCGCGAGGAACTTCGCTCCTTCTTCTCCGATACGGTTGAACTTGAGAATGAGCTGATCCAGTTGGGAAAGGTTTTTCGATTCAGCCAACGTCTGAGCGCCCACAGCCGTAATATTGTTGGATTTTAAGTTCAGCACTCTTAATTTTGTCAAGAAGGGGGATTCGCAAAGGACCGC
>JAJFIL010000071.1 GCA_021774965.1 Alphaproteobacteria bacterium | reverse complement strand
ACATTAAAAAGATAGTCGGCGGCAACGCTGATGTTCCACTGAACCGTAAAATCAATCTCAACGATATTCTCATCGCCGGTGAGCATCAAGCGCTCGCGAGCGAGATTTGCATTGCGGCGCTCGCCCGGTTCGGTTGCGCCCACATTGACCCGGCGTTCCTGCTCCACATTTGGCGTGTAGTGAGTTTCAATAGGCCAGGGGGCATGCACGTGAAGACCTGGGGTTTCGGAGCGAACGTGTTCGCCAAAGCGCAAAACAACGCCCATCTCGCCAGTGTCCACCTGATAAACGCCGGTGGAAATCCACATGCCGAATGCCAACAGCGCAACGACAATAAGTCCGCCCACGCCCATGCCGCCGAAACCACCGCCGCCGCCGCGCGCGGCACGCCGGAAACGATCCTGACCGCGTTTAAGGAGATCTTCGAGGTCGGGGCCTTGGCCACCGCCTCCCCCGCCCTGGCCGCCGCCGGATGGTCCCTGTCCCCAGGGGCCTCGCCCGCCACCGTTGTTATTTCCACCTGATTGGTCGTTCCAGGGCATATTTGCCGCTCCTTGGCTTTGAATCGCTGCGCCTCGGGTTATAGGGCACTCCTATATGTGTCCCAAGGCCTCAGTTGAAGATTTCGCTCGCACTTATACCCCGATGTGGGCGATAAGCACCTTAAATCAAGTACTATCCCCAATCGATCCTGTGGAGAAAACATGCCTGCCTTAACAGCTGATGACATTCGCGAAATTCTTGTCCACGTAGCAACCCCCGGCGGAGGCCCAAATCTGGTGGCAGCCGATGTAATCAAAGGCCTGTCGGTAAGCGATGGCCATGTGAGTTTCGCCATCGAGATCAATCCCAAACACGCCGAATTGTTCGAGCCCATACGGGCCGAAGCTGCTCGTCTGGTGGAGGCGACCCCTGGAGTTACCGGGGTGACGGCGGTTCTGACCGCTCATAGCGATGCGCCTACAGGCGGCGCCACCCCTTCTGTCCAACCCGCGCCAGCCCCAAAAGGCCCTCAAGGCGGCGGTCACAAACATGGCGGGCCTCCTCCGCCCACGCCAGAGCCCATTCCCGGCATCAAGCAGATCATTGCGGTGGCCAGCGGCAAAGGCGGGGTCGGCAAATCCACGGTTTCCGTGAACCTGGCTGTGGCCCTGAGCCAGCAGGGCCTCAAAGTGGGGCTTTTGGATGCGGATATCTATGGACCTTCGCTTCCCCGCATGTTGGGGCTGACCGGACGCCCCGATAGTGATGGCGAAGTGCTTCAGCCCATGGAAGCCTTTGGCCTGAAAGTCATGTCTATGGGATTTTTGGTACCAGACGACACGCCCATGATCTGGCGCGGTCCCATGGTGATGAGTGCGCTGACCCAAATGCTGACCCAGGTGGCCTGGGGGGAATTGGATGTGTTGGTGGTGGATATGCCCCCCGGCACCGGGGACGCTCAATTGACCCTGATCCAGCGCGTGCCAGTGGCCGGAGCCGTGATTGTTTCCACTCCGCAGGAGATTGCCCTGATGGATGCGCGCAAGGGCCTGGCCATGTTCGAGAAAACCAATGTGCCGGTACTCGGCTTGGTCGAGAACATGGCATGGCTGGAAATGCCGGACGGCACTCATAACTATATCTTCGGTGAAGGAGGCGTTCGGCGCACGGCGCAGGAGCTTGGCGCCGACTTCCTGGGTGAGATGCCGCTTTACAATGAAATCCGTCAGACCTCGGACGAAGGCACCCCGATCACAGCCAGTGCCCCTGACAGCGATGCAACAAAGCGGTTCCGCAAGATAGCAGAGAAAGTCAGCGGCAAACTGACACTAAGTTAGGCGAGCAGTGGGCTAATCGAGGCCCACTTCGGAGACTTTCAGAACGGCGCGGGCATTCCCGCTGTGGCGATAGGTGCCGACCCAGATGGTGTAGCGCCCTGACTGGGACTGGGGCAGATGCACCACCGGGTTAAGCCCGATTGTATCATCGGCGCAGAACCAGCGACGATCCGGGGCCTGAACTATAAGCGTCGTATCGCTTTCGGATTCCACATAAAAAGTCAGCGGCAATCCGGATGTTTGATAGTGAATGTTCACGTCTGGGGCGCTGGCGATATAGCCCATACAATCGGGTCCAAGCTCTTCTGCTGCATCGATGGGCCCACCCGCCTGAAGCCGGATCTCATGAGGGGTGGGAACAAACCCTGACGCAAGACGTACCTCGCCATAGGTGGGGGTCGCACCAGCGTTTTGGGCGGCGGCTGGCAGAGCCGCAAAAATTGCCACAGCAAGGCTAAGGGCAAGCTTTAAAACGTTGTGCATGATCATGCGGTTTCTCGGCATTTCCCAGTATAGCCCGCCCTATTCGGCAAGAAAAAGGCGCCGCCAAGCCCTGCCTGACGACGCCTTAAACAAAGGTTCTAGCCTCGGCCCTTAGTAGCTGGTGAGCTCTGAGACAGACAGGGTCGCTGGCGCCATGGTGTTGCCATAGGTGCCAACCCAGATGTCATAAAGACCGGATTCAGGATTGTTAAAGACGATAGACGGGTTCAGACCATCGCCTGAATCATCGTCGCAATACCAACGACCATCAGGGCCATTGATCACAAGCGTGGTGTCTGCATTGGCAGCAACCGAAATGGCCAAAGGCAGGCTGGAGCCTGCTTCGAAATAAAGATCAAAATCCGGTGCATCGGCCACAAAGCCAGCACATGAGCCGCCGAGAGACTGAGAGACGTCAATGGAGCCGCCTGCCGTCAGATTGAACTGATAGGGGTCCGGCCTGAAGCCCGTTTGAAGATTGGTGCTGCCATAGGTTGGATCCGCAGTCCAATCTTGTGCGATGGATGGTGCAGTCGCGAATCCGATTGCGATAGCGGCGGCGCCGAGAATGAGAGTTGATTTAAACATGTGCACTCCTTGAGACTTAATGGTCTTGAGACCTAAGGAGGGGCCCCTTGCCCCGAATTTCTTTGCCCTCAAACATGCCTGCTCAAACTCAACAGCCACGCGAGGGGTCGTAGCTGGCAGTATCCGTATCCTGTTTTAACGCCACCCGAATGTGACGTTCATCACCCGTTCAGAAACCTCTCACTGATTGAGAAACCAAAGCGGCGTGCCCGCCGTGGCCCAGGGGGTGGAGACCAACCTTCCGGTGCCGGAAAGCGTTATGTACGCAGTGGTTAGCCCCTCTCCGCCAAAGCAGATATTCGTCGTCAGAGGATCGTCGGTCGGGGTGTGAGCGATTGTCGCACCGTCAGGCGAGATAGAACTAATCCCGCCTTTTAGCAAGGTCGCCACGCAAATATTGCCTGCCGCATCCACGGCCAGCGAATCAAACATCTGCAATTCAGCAGAGCCTGTCACCAGCCTGCCGCGCGTGGGCGTTGGCTCCAGCGCCACTTCGCCGGGGCCCGTGATCTCCCATGCCCAAAGCCGCGCCGAATAAGTCTCCGCCACATAAAGGGTCTTGCCATCGGGAGACAGGCCCACCCCGTTGGGATTATCGATGGGGAAGACAACTTCCTTGATGTCTGAGCCGTTGACATTGGCGTAATAGAGCCCGCCTCTGTCCCGCGTGCGTTCAAAGCCCTGACCAAAATCGGTGAACCAGAACCCGCCGTGTTCGTCAAAAACGATATCGTTGGGCGCGCTCAGGTTCTGACCGTTACACTCTGTATAAAGAGTATCAAACTTGCCGGTCTCAATATCCACGCGCTGGATGCTGCCGCTAAGGTAATCCTCTGCAGCATTACCGGGGATCAAGAGCCCTCGCCGCTCATGGATGACAAAGCCGCCATTGTTGCAGACATAGACCGCTCCGTCTGGCCCCAGGGCAGCCCCATTGGGCCCGCCGCCCAGGTCCGCGATCACTTCGGTCTTGCCATCCCAAACCCGGGTCAGGGTGCCACGTGCAATCTCCACAAAAATCACACTGCCATCCGGCATGGCGATGGGGCCTTCGGGGAACAACAGACCGTTCACGATTTCTTGCACAACAAGGCCTCTCAACTTCGTGACGCAGGTGTGACGCGCTGCATCAAATCAATGTCCTAGACTAAGATCAGAACAAACGTGACCAAACAAGGGCTCAAGATACCAATGGCCAAGATGACACTGGATTCTATTGCAGGAAAACTGTTCTTTGGCTTTGCAGCCCTCTTTGGCCTGGCACTTCTGGTGATGACCAGCCCTACCCTTGCGCAAAACGAAGAAGAGATGGCCCCCTGCCGGGAGACGGAAACCGCCCGGGCGCTGGATTTCTGGATCGGCTCCTGGGAGGTTAGCGATGGGCGCTCCACGCTTTATGGCCTTAACCGCATCGAATGGGACGCAGGTGGCTGTGCCATCCATGAATATTGGGAGAATTCAGAAGGCGCACGCGGCACTTCGCTGTTTTATTATGTCGTCAATGAGGACAGCTGGCATCAGGTCTGGGTGACCGAGGACACCTCCACCCCCTGGGGCCTCAAGCTCAAGGATCTGGTGGAGGTTTTCGACAATGGCGCGGTGAGGTTTCAGGGTGCGCTGACCTCAAACCACGGCAACGCCTATCTTGACCGCACCACCCTAACCCCCAATGGCGATGGCACCGTGCAGCAACTGATCGAGATTTCCATGGACAGCGGCGAGACCTGGCGCACCACATTCGATGCGGTCTATTCGCCTGCTGGGAATTGAGGGATTTGAGAGAGATTAGGAGCGCTTGAGGGTTTTGACGACAGCCTTGTGGGTGGCCTTTTCATGGTCGGGAACCTCTTGGCTTGAGACTGCCTCCCATCCTGCGCCGAAATCCGAAAGCACCGTGTCGCCTGTTACCTCACCCAGAACTTCGGTGAGATAGATGACATCTGTTTGTGGCAGCGCTTGCTCATAAATCTGCGCGCCGCCGATGATGCAGACCTCGGAAACGTTGTCGCCGGAAGCCACTTCCTGTCCCCGTGCGATGGCGGCCTCCAGCGTGTTGAAAACCTCAACACCATCTGTGGACCAGCTTGCATCCCGCGTCACCACGATGTTGGTGCGGCCCGGCAACGGCTTGCCGATACTCTCATAGGTCTTGCGCCCCATGATGGTGGGCTTGCCCATTGTGGTGGCTTTAAAGAATTTCATGTCGCCTGGGATGCGCCAGGGCAGACCATTGTCCGCTCCGATGATGCGACTGTCCTTTGCCATGGCAACCACGATGGCGAGTTTGGGGGTGTCACCCATCACGAAGCATCCGCTTCCGCCGCCAGGGCCTTCATGGCGTCTTCACTGAAACGGAAATAGGTGATGCCTTCCGATGGTGTCGCGCCCAGACCCTTGTAGATGGCGATGGCATCCTCGTTCCATTCCATGGCGGACCATTGCATGCGCAAACACCCCGCCTTGACCGCGCGGGCCGAAAGCTCGGCCATCAGTTTCTTGCCCACCCCTGCCCCGCGACAATCCTCATTCACAAAGATATCTTCAAGGCTGAGGATCGGTCGGCCTGTGTAACTGGAAAACGCAAAGTAATAGAGCGCGGAGCCCACCGGCTTGCCATCCAGCTCTGCGATCACACCAGTGGCAATGGCATCATCTCCAAAAAAGCGTGCGTGCATGTCCGCCGCCGTCGCCGTCATGGTGCCGCGCTCAAATTTCGCCAGCTGCGCCGTGAACTTCAGGATCAACGGAATATCATCAGGCGTTACATCGCGGAGGGTGATTTTGCTCATATCCTATCACCTTGACATTGAGACCAACCGATAGATCTCCCCCTCACCCGGCGCGTCGCGCCACCCTCTCCCACTAGGGGAGAGGGATAAAAGGCGGGCTGCCAGCGCACCCTCTCCCCTTGTGGGAGAGGGCCGGGGTGAGGGGTTCTAGTTATCATCACACCGCCACCGGGGCCTTGATGTGGGGATGGGCCTCATAGGCTTCCAGCTCAAAATCATTGTGGGTAAAGCCGAAGATGTCTTTCACATGAGGGTTCAATTTCATCACCGGCAAGGGGAACGGTGTGCGGTCCAATTGCTCCCGCGCCTGGTCCAGGTGATTGTGATAAAGATGCGCATCGCCAAACGTGTGCACAAATTCGCCGGGCTCAAGGTCACAAGCCTGCGCCATCATCAGTGTCAGGAGCGCATAGGACGCAATGTTGAACGGCACACCAAGGAACGTGTCGGCAGAGCGCTGATACATCTGACAGGAAAGTTTTCCGTCCGCTACATAGAACTGGAACATCAAATGGCACGGCGGCAGAGCCATGTCCGGCACGTCCGCCGGGTTCCAGGCCGATACGATCAAGCGCCGCGAATAAGGATTGTTGCGGATCTCTTTTTGCACCCAATCGATCTGGTCAATCTTGCGCCCCGTGCCGTTGGGCCAGCTGCGCCATTGATGCCCATAGACGGGACCAAGATCGCCATTCTCATCCGCCCACTCATCCCAGATCGAAACCCCATGTTCCTTGAGATAGTGCGTGTTGGTATCCCCCGCCACAAACCACAACAGCTCATGAATGATGGATTTCAGATGGCATTTCTTGGTGGTGACCAGCGGAAAGCCTTCAGCCAAATCAAAGCGCATCTGATGACCAAAGACCGAGCGGATACCCGTCCCCGTCCGGTCCGGCTTGTCCACCCCTGTCTCGAGGATACGTTGCAAAAGATCGAGATATTGGCGCATGGCGGGATCCGTGGGAAATGTTGATTGGTAAAGTACATTATCGGATTCGTGAGAGGCTCGCGCAAGCATTGATCAAGCATAGGAGCTCTGACAAATTTCATGGCCCCTTATGATTGAACGATTTGGGGTTATAGACTTTTCTCTCATAAAGGTACGCCAGTCCCACAAGGCCAAAGAACCAAATCAGCATAACAGGAAATATCAGCATAAACACAGTACTGGAGGGGCGACCATGATTACCTACTAAAATCATCCCGGCCCGTAGCATGAGAAAAAGCGATGGGAGCATACCTGCCATTATGACAAGCGCACTTAGAAGGGCAATCCAATCTGCCTTCTTTTTGGAGGACCGCTTCGCCCATCCGGCCATGTGTACGTTTGATATGATCACCGTGGCAGCGCCAACCAATATGCTGGCAATCAAGAACAGAACGACCTGAATTGCAGCAGTCATCTGATCAACATCTTTAATCCAAATCCCCGTCGATGACATATTCCAAAATCCGCACCACCTGCTCCACGGTTTCACACGTGGCCAAGGCTGCTGCGTCGATTTCCTTGAGCGCGTGATTGAGGTCCGGCGCGTGCAGCGTGATCAGCGGTTTTTCATTGGCAACCGCAAAGCCTGCGTCGAAGGCGGCGTTCCATTGTTTGTATTTATCGCCAAAGCGCACGATGACGATGTCCGCCGTCTCGATGTAATTTCGATTGCGGATGGCGTTCAGCTTGGCGCCTTTATGGTCGGCCCAGAATGCATTTTCCTCGGGGCCCAGAATGTCCGTGCCGCATTTATCTGAGTCTTCATGGTCGAGCACGGCGGAGGTGATATCGACACCCAGGTCGGCCTTTTTGATGCCGCGGGCCAAATCCTTGCGCCATTCGGTATGAATTTCCCCCGAAAGATAGATCGTCCAGACGCGGTCGTCGGTATAGGTCATGTGCGGTGCCTCCCTCAAAAAACCCTCATTGTTTGAGAATCGCTCGATTTTAACCATTTGGCCCTTCGTGGGCTATCCCTGCATTTCAGCACTCCACACCTTTTTTTAAACAAGAAGATCGCCTATATAGGGTCTGTCGGCTTCGGCTGACTATGGCGATAAACGGACACGTAATGAAGCGGATCGGACCCGGGGGCGGTACCCGGCGCCTCCACCACAAAATCAGCTGGCTCTTCTGGCTGGTTTTCTGTGGGGGCGAAATAGGATCGACGGACGTGTAAAGGTGCTCTTTTCGCTCGGCGCGGTACCACCGTTATCGGGACCATAAGCTAGTTGCAAATGACAACGAAGCTCCGGTCGCTTTGGCTGCGTAACGCAGTTAGAAAGACCAAAACGTTAAGCCCTAGCCCTTTGCCGGGTTAGGCGGGGTTCGGAGGCACCTGGCAACAGAAGC
>JAJFIL010000008.1 GCA_021774965.1 Alphaproteobacteria bacterium | reverse complement strand
TTTGTGGTTATCGGTCATCGCCATTATCTATGGCGGCTATCTGGCCCTGGCGCAGTCCGATCTTAAAAAGCTCGTGGCCTATTCTTCCGTTTCCCACATGGGGTTTGTGACTCTCGGAATTTTTGTGTTCAATAGCCAGGGCATCCAGGGGGCCGTCTTGCAAATGTTTAATCACGGGATCACGACTGCCGCCTTATTTATTTGTGTTGGACAATTGTACGACCGCACTCACAGTCGAGAGATTTCTGACTACGGCGGCTTGCATAAACCCATGCCAAGATTTGTTGGATTGTTCTTTTTGTTTTCAGTCGCCGCCTTTGGGCTACCCGGCACCTGTAATTTCATTGGCGAATTTTTAGTCTTAGTAGGAACTTCCTATGTCAGCTTTGTCATAGTTCTTATCTCTATGGGTGGTATTGTTTTAGCCGCCGCCTATATGTTGTGGATGCTCCAAAGGGTGGCGTTGGGCGAGCCAAAGACAGAAGCCGCCAAAGCGCTCCCGGATTTATCGAACCGGGAATTGGCTACGCTGATTCCATTGGCACTCCTCATATTGTGTATTGGATTGTATCCCGGACCCTTGATGGAGATGATGGATGCGAGTGTGATTCACCTCATCCAACAAACCACAGTACTGCAAGGTGCTGAAATGCTTAAGCCCTAAATAAATCTTTAGACGTCCTGAGTGGCAAAGGCCGTTGATTTATTCAACATCAACCCGCCTTTTGTGTAATGGGTAATAAAGCGCCTTTTTAATGGGCCGTGATTCTCCCTGTAGTTTTATCAATTCCTCATATTGATCCAGTTGCGGTTTGTACCGCTTTTTCTCTTCTTCAAAATAGTGCTCGAGATTTGATCGCTGGTGTTCTCCGGTTTTGTAATCGATGATCCAGCGCACGCCGTACTCATCAATGAAAGTGCGGTCGAGAATTTTGTTCACGTAATTATTTTTGATGATCCCTGTCAATGGATACTCAGCGTGACCGTCTTCATGTTGATTTAAAATCCATCGCCCATCCTCATCTTCAAGGATATTTTGAAGCGCCCGCATGCCTGTTTGCGTCGTTTCATCCATTTGCTTCGGTGACAGGCCTTCCTCCAGAAGAGCCGTCTTCAATTTGGACTCCATGGTATTCAAGGTGGATGCTGACCAACGCTCCGACCCGCCATCGGTCATGTCTTTGAAACACCGATGCAGTACATTCCCCAGACAACGCGCCTGGTTTCCCGCCCAGACATACTCTGGGTGAAGCTCCGCATCAAATTCGGTCTCAGGTGCGGATTCAATTTCGATGCCGGGAAGAGGGACAGGGGGCTCAAAATCACTCGGCAAGCGATGAATCGAGTGCATTGTTTCTTTAGCTTCATCGGAGTCCTCTGGCATCGGAGTTTCATATTCAGATGATGAGAGACCTCTTGTCCACTCCTCTCCCACGAATGGCCAAAGTTTGCCCAGCAACGTGTTTTTGGCCGGACAAGGCGGGCCGTCTTTTTTTTGCGAGGCATGCCCGAAAAGATGAAGTTGCTTTTTTGTCCGCGTTACAGCAACGTAAAGAAGGCGCAAGGATTCGAAGTCATCCTTCTTACGGTCGATCCGGGCTAGAAAATCATAGATTTGGGAATTATCGCCTCCACTTTCTTCAATGGGAGCCAACAGTAGATCTTCTCCGTGCGAGATCCAGTAAACCAGTCGTTTTTCTTCGGCTTTGGATGTTTTTCCCAAACCTGGAAGGATGACCGTGTCAAACTCCAAACCTTTGGCCTTGTGCATTGTCATGACCTGTACCGGATTGTCAGAGGACAGGGAAGGACTGGCGTAGAGATGTTCAAGAACGTTCTGGAATTGAAAGAGCTTGAAAAAATTACCCGATTCGGTGACTTTTGCCACTTCGTCGAAAAATACTTCAATGTCCTTCCTTGTGGTTGCATCCACACAGGCGGGGCCTCCCAGTTGAATCCAGCACCCTTCCAATAAATCCCGAAAATTTGCATCAGGAAAAGATTCAAGCGTTGTGATCATCACCCCGGTAAATCTTTTCAAGCGGGTTTGCCCGTCCTGACTTAATGAGGAAATCCGGTCGTTGTCGTTGATAAGTTGCCAGAGGGTGGAATCGCCATCGGATTCGCAAACCCTATGCAGATCCCGAATGGCAAGACCGCACCAGGGCGCTCGCAAAATCGACAGCCAGGAAATGCGGTCCCATTGGGAAAGCAGGGCCCTCATTAAAGCTAAGAGATCTTGAATCGCCGGACGGGTGGTGAGAGGATCTATTTCTTCGGCCTTGATATCGATTCCAGTTTTCTTGAAACGGCGAATGATTGCCGACAAATGGCTCCGCGCCCGGACTAGAATGGCGATGGTTTTATCTGGGTCTTTATTTTTAATCTCCTCAATCAGACTGGCGATTTGATCTGCTTCGATCTCTTGCCAATCCTTTTTATCTTTTGTGTCAGGTATCGGGTGAATGACGGTGCCGGGAACATCGTCTTCGGGAAGGGCGGCGGTGGATTCTGAATAGGAAACCGCTCCCAGATCCTGATCGTCGAAGTTGGGGAAGATCGTTGCAAAGCAGGCGTTCACCCAGTCCACGACTTTTTTCTGCGACCGGAAATTACTTTTTAAGGTGAGCGTGGTGAGTTCAACCTGTCCGATCCTTCTGCTCTGCTGGGTACGCAGAAACAGGCCAACCTCTGCGTCTCGAAACCTGTAGATGGATTGCATGGGATCGCCGACGATGAAAAGGGACCGGCCATCCTCATGCTCCCAACCGGCTGTGAGCAATTTGATGAGTTCGTGTTGTTTGAAAGAGGTGTCCTGATATTCGTCCACGAGGATGTGCTGGTATTTTGTATCCAGATAGAGCAGTAAGTCTGTGGGATTATCTTCTTCTCCCAAAGCATTGAGTGCGGAAAGGGAAATTTCCGTAAAATCCGTCTTTTGTTGTTCCGCAAATACCTTGCGTAGAATGGCTGAAATCTCTGGAAGCAAATCCAGAGTGGCTTGCAATACGCTCCATTCTTCGTCCGTGAAATAGGGTGGAGGCAGATGCTGGATGTCTGCAAGCAGTTCCCGGAGTTCTGGAATTTGGGAGAGGGTTTCGATGAGATTTGTAAAATCATCTTTCCTCTCTTGTTCCTCCGTTCCACTTTTCCCAGCCGGAAATCCCATCCCAACATTGATCGTTTTACGAAAGTCTCCCTGCCGGGTTAATAAAAGATTCGCCAGGGCTTTCCAGGGTTGAATATTGTCGATCGAAGGCAGTGGCAGAGTGGTTAAACCTTGAAGGCAGGCATTGGCGTGATCCGGGGATTGTTCCGCCAGGTTGCGACCACTATAATCCGCAAGGAGTGCGAGCTTTTTAGCCGTGTTTGAGGGGATAGAGCTCAGGGTGTCATTGAGTATCGTTTCGATCAAACCCGCCAGGGTATGTTCCAGATAGGCGCGGAAATTTTCACCGACTTGCAGGTTTTGGAAAAAAGGAATCATCCATTGATCCCGTTTTCTCAACAATTGGATGGTCCGTGTTTGAAACGCGGATTTTAAATTGTCGAGGTGGCTATGGATGGTTCTTACCGACGTGCCGATGGATGCCTTTGACTCGACCAGACCTAAAACCCTGCGTGCGGTTTCCTGGTAAAGCTCCAAAGGGTTTTCCTCAATGGAAAGACTGCCGCCGGTTTGGGAGAGAATGGGCATTTGCTTTGTTAAGGCAGAGCAAAAGGAATCGATGGTTTGGATTTTTAATCGCGACGGGTTGTCAAGCAGACGCCAGCCGTGGCGGTTGTTTTGCGATAGAGCCGTTCGCGCGAGGTTCCAGGTTTTTGTTTCGTGAGGTGTTTCTGGTGACGTGTTGTTTTGGGCGCGTTCTAATGCGTCCAGGATTCGCAGTTTCATTTCCCCTGCGGCTTTACGTGTGAACGTCATCGCCAGAATTTGCTCGGGTTGTTGCACCGTGCCCAGCAATCCAAGATACCTTTGAATCAGCAGTTCTGTTTTTCCTGAACCGGCGGGGGCCTGAACAATGAATGATCGGCTGAGGTCAAGCGCCTGCTCACGGGCATCCGCATCTGTTATGGAGTTCACTCTTCGTCCTCCATATCAATAGAACCTTGAGCCTTGTCACTGATTCTGCAAAGCGTTTGCTGATCGCAGTATCTGCACGTGGAATGGCCTTTTAATGGATTCACTTGTGTTTGTCCGAATACGAACTCATCGGCCAGTGCCTTTAAATTAATTCTCCAGTTCTCTAACTGCTCTTCCCAGGTGGAGCAATTGGAATATTTTTTATAATTCACTGCTACCAAACCAGGGTCCGTGAAAGAAACATCTGATGCTCCTTGCAGTTTGTGGCTTCTCTTTTTCACCTGCGCAAAGGCGACGCCATCCGGTGAGGTTTGGAAAGCGTATAAAGGAAGTTGCGGCTCTTGAATCCTTTTTCCAAACCAGTCGGCAGGTGCGACAGCTCCGGTTTTGTAATCAATCAATAAAATCTTGCCGTCTACTGCTTTATCGATGCGGTCAATTCGTAAGCGGAGTTTCAATCCGGAAATTTCGAGATGATCTTCTTTCTCCTGGTCGATCACCTCAAATGGGGACCGTTTCATTTCTACCTGCAACCAGCCCAGGATCAGGTTGTGGACGCGTTCCAATTCCAATTGATAAAACCTGCCCTGACGCGACACTTCATTGGCATGCTTGTTCAAGGCTTGTTGAACCGAATTTCTGACGGATGCTACCAGGCGATTGTCTTGCTGTAATTTGAATAGAGCATCCTGAGAACGAGTTTGCTTCCAGAAGATTTCCAATGCCTTGTGTACCAGGGTGCCCCGTTCCTGATGCTCGAAGTCTAATTCCGGGAATTCTTCTTTTTGCGCATAGAGCCTGTGGCGGGCAAAAGCGCGAAAAGGACATTCCGCCTGATTCTTTATGAAACTGACTCCGCCTCCCGGCCCGTTTTCCCTATAAAGACTTTTTTCAGATTCCGTAATAGCCACAATAGTGGGTTC
>JAJFIL010000070.1 GCA_021774965.1 Alphaproteobacteria bacterium | reverse complement strand
AAGACTCCATCGAGTTGGCTGACGAAATCATCGCGATCCTGACAGCGTCGCGAAAAACCGCTTTGAACAAAACACAATAGACAAAACCAGTTGGGCGTGGTGTCAGGTCCGATCAACTTCCCTGTTCAATTCTTCACCAGTTGGACGAAATCGCTGCGCGATGGATGAGGGCTCTCGATCCTGTCGCTGGGCTCGCTTCTGATCGGGCCGTCCCTTTTCCACTTCCCGTTTAGATCTCCTGTCGCAGAACTCGGCCCGGGTCGCAGGTTGTCGCCTTTATAGTCCCCCCTCGGTCAGACTTCTTTTGATACCAACTCAAACTGGGATGTTAGAGCATCCCCGAAGTCTCTAGAGGAGTTCCCATGGGCTACTACCGCGACCTGATGGACCGTGAACTGCGTATCCGAGGATATGCCGAGTCGACCCGCAAACTCTACTTGTTCTCCGTTCGCGAACTTGTCCGACACTTCATGCGGTCTCCGGACACGATCACCCTCGACGACATCAAGGACTTCCAGCTTCATCTCATTCGAGAGAGGAAACTCTCGAGATGCAGTCATAATATCCACGTCTGCGCGATCCGCTTCTTCTATCGCCATGTGTTGGACAAGGACTGGAAGATCGAGCGGATTCCCTACCATAGGAGACCCCAGCGGCTTCCTGTAATCCTCAGCTCCGATGAGGTTCGAGGTATCCTCCGTGCTCCTGATTGTCTCAAACATCGCGTGTTTCTCGCTGTTGCTTACTCTGCAGGGCTCCGTGTCAGCGAGGTTCGCAGGCTTCGAATCGGCGATATCGACAGCGAGCGGATGACCATTCGTGTGACCCAGAGCAAGAGGAATAAAGATCGCGACGTCATGCTGTCGAAGAAATTATTAGAAATTCTCCGCATTTACTGGAGGGTTTATCGGACTCGTGAGTGGCTTTTCGAGAATTCGAAGACCCACCAACCCCTTAGTTCGGCCACGTTCCATGCCGCATTTCGGAAAGCGAAGATCCGAGCAGACATTCAGAAGTGTGTCAAGTTTCACAGTCTTCGACATGCCTTCGCGACTCACCTCCTCGAAGGCGGCACCAACATTCGGGTGATCCAGAGGCTTCTCGGCCACTGCTCTCTGTCCTCGACAGAGATTTATACCCACGTCGCCAGCACCTTCCTCAAGGAGACCGAAAGCCCCCTGGACAAACTCTTGGATGGTGACAGCGGCGATCATTCTGACGACGAGGACTGACCGTGGGCTGCCACGGTGGAGACACCCGTGGCGGCTCCGCACCCCTTGATGTCGCTGAGGTTCTTCGGAAACATGCCGGGGACCTGCCTGACCTGAGCTTCCATCGGCAACGTGTCGTCGCTGCGATCACGAACTGCCGCACGAAGGCTATGGGCGGCCGACTCCAGGAATGCAACCGCTGCGGTCATACGGAAGTTTTGCCGAACTCCTGTCGGGATCGTCACTGCCCAAAGTGCCAGGGACTCGATCAAGCACGTTGGGTTCAAGCCCGGCAGGAAGATATTCTACCCGTGGAGTACTTCCACGTGGTTTTCACGATCCCTGAAGAGATCAAGCCTCTCTTCCTGGCCTGGCCACGGGACTGTTACGGTTTGCTGTTCGCTGCAGTTTCTTCGACCCTGAACGAAGTGGCTGCGAACCCGAAACGACTCGGAGCACGGATCGGGTTCACTGCGGTGCTTCATACCTGGACCCAGACCCTCACTTATCATCCCCACATCCATTGCGTCGTCGCTGGAGGTGGACTGGCTCCTGACGGATCACGCTGGATCTCCTGCAAGCGCCGCTATCTGTTGCCGGTGCAAGTGTTATCGGCTGTGTTTCGGGGAAAGCTCCTCTCTGGTCTGGAATCGCTCATCCAGGACGCTCCCCCATCGAGCTACGACATTGCGAACCGCCGTTGCCTGGAAAGGGCCGCACGTAAATCGTGGGTCGTTTACTCCAAGCGTCCATTCTCCGGTCCCGACCAGGTCATTCGCTACCTCAGCCGATACACCCACCGGATCGCCATCTCCAACAGCCGACTCGTGTCCCACATCAAAGGCCGAGTCACCTTTCGATACCGCGATCGAACCGATCCAAAACGAAAGAAGCTCTTGACCCTCGGTGGGAAGGAATTCGCGCGCCGATTCTTGATTCATGTCCTCCCCAGGGGTTTCGTCAGACTCCGTCACTACGGCCTTCTGGCCAACGCGATTCGACGAGACTCCATTCGACGATGTCGAGAGATCTTGGGGGTCAAGTACTCTGCCCCTGTCGAGCAACCTCCCGCTCCGACCTGGGACCAACTTCTACTAGAACTTACAGGTATTGACCCCTTGCTCTGCCCCCGATGCCGTGAGGGTAGACTCGTGCTCAGCGATGTCCCCGGAATGACGGTGAAGTGGGCTCAACCCGGGCGGGCCACCTCGCCATAGACCATGACTACCCCGAATAATCACAACACCAAGTCATCAGCCCGTCGCACGCGATCGGCCAGGTTTCGTCTGTCCACCGATTCCTCTGCAGCGCCTCAAAACGTCACTTGGCCCTTGCTCCACAAAACTCACCTGACTAGGGCCTCAACCTCATCGATCAAGGTCAACCCTAACCCTGTCCAGAGCAACTTCCTGACCCTCGTAGGGGCAGAACGAAGTTCAACGTGGTCAACATCAAACTCCATGGTGCGAATCGGCTTCTGACGCGACTTCGTCCAAAGGGGTCTATCCGGAATGCCAGTTATCCCCACTTCGCAGCACTCCGGAAAGACCCCTATCTGTTGTTGACAGTCGCCTTCGATAGTTCCGGCTCGTTCTTCAATCTGGCATTCGCAACTCTCCGCGCAGTGTCAACAGAATCGCCTTCGTACCCTGTCATGAATCGCTGAGTTTTCGGACAAAACCTAGTCGACCTGGACAGTCGTATATATTGGTACCCCCGTGTCTGAGGCGGGGATACACTCATGACGACATGTTCAGGGGGCTTTGTGTCTCAAAAAAAGTATGTGGTGAGGCTCGACGAAAAAGAACGGGATGAGCTCCAGGCCTTGGTCGACCGTGGCAGGGTTGCCGGATACAAGCTCAAGAACGCCAATGTACTGCTTAGGGCTGATGTGGATGGCCCGGCGATGACCGATCCCGAGATTTCTGACGCTGTTGGGGTACACCTGATGACGGTACGGAACGTCCGAGAGCGGTTCGTCGAGCGGGGATTGCAGGGAGCCTTGGAGCGTAAAAAACAGGATCGACCCTCGCGAGAGCGCATGCTGGACGGGAAGGGTGAAGCGCGCCTTCTCGCGATAGCCTGCGGCTCCCCTCCGGCGGGGCGAGCACGGTGGACGATGCATCTCCTCGCGGACAGGTTGGTGGAGCTGAAGATCGTCGATTCGATCTCGTACCGAACCGTAGGAAGGACTTTAAAAAAAATGAACTCAAGCCCCACCTCCGAGAGTGCTGGGTTATTCCACCGAAGGCCAACGCGGAGTTCGTAGCGTGCATGGAGGAAGTGCTAGACCTTTACCACTTGCCATATGATCCTTCTTTTCCTCTCATCAACATGGACGAGCAGCCGATCCAGTTCACGAAGGAAACGAGGATGCCGATCCCAGGTGGACCGGGAAGACCAGCGCGGGTGGACTACGAGTATGAGCGGAATGGAACAGCGAGCGTCTTCATGTTCGTCAACGCCCTCGGATGCTGGCGTCGGACCAGTGTCCGACACCAGCGAACAGCCAAGGACTGGGCCGAGGAGATCAAGCAGCTATTGGATGAGGATTATCACGATGCGGTCAAAGTCCGTCTAATTTGTGACAACCTCAACACTCACAAGGTCGCGTCTCTTTACGAGAGGTATCCTCCTAATGAGGCGCGTCGACTCGCGAAGCGTCTTGAGATCACATACACACCGAAACACGGCAGTTGGCTGAACATTGCCGAGTGCGAGCTCAGCGCAATGACGAAGCAATGTCTGGATCGCCGAATCCCAGACATGGCGACACTCATGACAGAACTGGCCGCATGGGAAGCGAATCGAAACAACAGCCAGAAGGGCATCGACTGGCGATTCACGACGAAAGACGCCCGGATCAAGCTGAAGCGTCTATACCCAGAAATTCAATAGTCCAGGCCCACTAGAGTGGCGAAGGCACTTTTATGACTTCGAACACTTCCACGTGCTCGCCCGCCCCCGTCATGGCCCCCCGGTAGTTGGCTAGCCCCGTGACAGCCCGATCGTAGGGTATGGTCTCAAGTTGAGACTGATGGAATCGCAGGGCCTCGACCTTTGTGTCCAGATAGCCGGTGATATCGACAGTCATCTGGACCTCGGGAATCGGGTGCCAGACTTCGTATCCCAATACGGTCTCGACAGACCAGGGGGATCCACCAGCCTCCTGATACCAGGGGCCGCTGGCCCCCAAAATCGCCGCCATACACAATTTGTGAA
>JAJFIL010000069.1 GCA_021774965.1 Alphaproteobacteria bacterium | reverse complement strand
CGCGCCGGGTGGGGGTGGCAAGCCACCGTTGGGGCACATTTGAGAACAGAGTCTCAGTTCTCACAATCTGCATAAACCTCAACGAACTACAGCAATTGAGACAAGCCCTGCAAAATTGAACCGGACAGTAGTGCAATAAATGCTGGGATGACGACTTGTTGGATTGCCCTAATACATCCGCTCACGAAGCATATTGAGTGCCGTCTCAACCGAAGCAAGCCGCACCTGCGACCGCCCCAGGGCGCCGAAATGTTCTTCCCGGGTGATGGTCTCAGCATCTTTAAGTGCCGTGGCAAAGCAGACATAGCCTTCGGGTTTTTCCCCATGCCCGCCAGGCCCGGCAACGCCCGTGATGGCGACGGATATCTGCGCATGAGAATTCTTCAACGCCCCATTGGCCATGGCGCCTGCGCATTCCGGGCTGACCGCCCCAAAGGTGCGGAGGATGGCGCCGGAGACGCCCAGGAGTTCCAGCTTGGCGTGATTGGAGTAGGTGGCATAGCCGCGCTCAAACACATCCGATGAACCCGCGATCTCCGTTAGCAAACCGCCCACCAGGCCACCGGTGCAGCTTTCCGCCGTCACGATGCGCAAGCCCTTTGTGCGGGCGTCATCCAGGGTCTTGGTGGAAAGCTCGATCAGTTCAGGTGAAAACATATTACATCAACCAGTTAATCAGTATGAGGATCAGGCCTGCGTAAACACCTGCGAAGAGGTCATCCAGCATCACACCGGTTGCGCCTTCAAGCTGGCTGTCAGCCCAATTGGCAGGCCAGATTTTGGTAATGTCAAAAAAGCGGAACAGGAAGAACCCGGCCACAAAGACATCCAGAGAATTGAGATGCATGAAGGGGGCGGCAACCAGAAAGGTCATCAATTGCCCGGCTACCTCGTCAATCACCACTTCAGAGGGGTCGTGCTTGCCCGTTTGTTCCAGATAGCGTGCTGTGGACCACCAGCCAATGCCCGCTGCGATGGCTGTGCCCAGCGCCAGGAAGCCCACAGTGTATAGAGTATTGCCGCCACCAACCTGAATAAGCAGCCAGACCAGAGGTAAGGTCACCACCGATCCCCAGGTGCCTGGGGCGGGGTTTAGCTGGCCAGCGCCAAAAAATGTGGCAATGAGTTTGGGTACATCCATGAAATCAATTCCTCGGCAATTCGATAGAGGCAACGGCGCGAGCTTCAATTCCCTCGCTCCGGCCGGTAAAGCCCAGCTTCTCTGTTGTCGTCGCTTTTACACTGATCCGGGTGTGATCAATCTCACAAATCTCGGCGATTCGCAGCACCATGGCATCCCTGTGAGGCGTGATTTTTGGCGCTTCACATATAAGAGTGACATCCAGATGCACGATGCGGCCCTCTTGGGCAGCAACCAGGCCCGCTGCGTGAGCTAGAAACTGGTCTGAGGAGGCGCCTTTCCACTTGGCCTCTGAGGGCGGGAAGTGCGTGCCAATGTCTCCCGCGCCAATGGCGCCCAATACAGCATCGGTCAGGGCATGGAGACCAACGTCCGCATCAGAGTGTCCGGCAAGTTTTTGGTTATGGGGCACGGCAACGCCGCACAGCATGACTTCGGTGCCCGGCTCAAAGCGATGGACATCCACCCCCAGGCCCACATGGGTTTCCTTCATGAGACCGCCTTTCCGGGCAAGGAGGATCATAGCCGCGCGGGCAAAATCATCCTCATATGTGATTTTGATATTGTCTTCGCTGCCCTGCACGAGCGCGACCGAGATGCCCGCGGCCTCCGCTACAGCGGCGTCATCCGTATAGGTATTAATGGCAGCTTCGTGAGCGGCACGGATGGCCTTGTAATGAAAGCCTTGGGGGGTTTGGGCACGCCACAGGCCTTCCCGGTCAGGACCCGCGCCGCCGCCATCTCTTTTAAGAGTGTCAGAGACGGGCAGGGCGGCTATTGCCCCTTGCTCAGTTTTAAGAGCTGCAATGACGGAGGATATAGTTGCAGCATCGATGCAGGCACGGGCACCATCATGGATCAACACCAGGTCTGGGGCGGCATCGGAAAGGGCCGCGAGGCCATTGCGTACGGAAGCTTGCCGCGTGTCGCCGCCCAACACCGCAGGCAGCACGTCCAGGCATTTGGTCGCCTCGGCATAGAAATTCTCAACCCCGGTCCCAATGACGGCTTGCACTAAATCCACCTCAGGATGCTCGGCAAAAGCGCGCAAGGTATGGCGCAGCACCGGCTCTCCCAACAGGGGCTGGTATTGTTTGGGCAAATGACCACCGGCTCTGATGCCGCTGCCGCCCGCAACAATGAGTGCTGCTACTTTCATTCACTCTCTTCCTGAATCTTGGCTTCCCGGAATTTTGCCACGCGCGCTTCAAGTCCTGCTTTGACCTCTGGCCATTCATCCTCCAGCACAGAGAAATAGACTGTATCGCGCATAAAGCCATTCTGCACTTTGCGATGCTTACGCCAGGTACCTTCAAGCTGAGCCCCCATTTTCTTCATGGCAGCCTGGGAGTGTTTGTTTCGCCCGTCGGTTTTCAACTCCACGCGAATACATCCCAGATGCCCGAAGGCATGGGAAAACATCAGCAGTTTGGCCTCTGGGTTGACCGCCGTTCCCTGAGCCGAACCGGTGTACCAAGTATAGCCGATTTCCACCCGATGATTAGGCGGAGAGATCGTCAGGTAGCTCGTTGAGCCAATAAGCGCGCCGTCAGCTTTGCGCCCCACGATGAAAACGATGGCCTCGCCTGAGGCATGACGGGCGAGAGAGTCGTCGAACCAGGTGTCATAGTCATTGGCAATATCTAGGGGCATATAGGCAAAAACTGTATCGCCAGCTGTTGCGGCTGCGCGCAGCCCCTCTCGGTGCTTCTCGCGAATGGGCTCAAGGTCAATAAAGCCACCGGACAAGGTTTTGGGAGTTAGATCCATGGGTTTTGCTCAATTTCTGCACAGATATTGTGCATTAAGATGATGCTGCACTTGCGAAGAGGTGGTTTAGGCTTAAGATGACTATGAATTAGGCAGTTTTACGTCTCAAATCCATCAGGACAAATACGTGGCCCCAATTTCAAATAAACGCGCAGGTTTTCTAATCGGAAAGGTGGATGTCCGCAATCCGGTCTTCCTGGCACCCATGTCCGGGGTGACCGATCTTCCTTTCCGGAGGCTCGCCTGGCGCCTTGGGGCGGGGATGGTGGTCTCTGAAATGGTGGCCAGCCAGGAGATATTGACCCAGAGCCCGGACGCCGTATCCAAGGCCTCGCTGGACTCAACACACGGGCCTGCTGTGGTGCAGATCGCCGGTCGCGAGGCCCACTGGATGGGGGAGGCGGCGCGATATCTCGAGGGCCAAGGTGCCCAAGTGATTGACGTAAACATGGGCTGTCCGGCCAAGAAAGTGACCAATGGATTGTCCGGATCCGCCCTCATGTGCAACATTGATAATGCCCTTCAACTCATTGAAGCAACAGTTGAATCGGTGTCTGTGCCAGTGACCCTGAAGATGCGCACAGGCTGGGACAGGCACACCCGAAACGCACCTGAGCTAGCGGCTCGCGCAGAGGATGCCGGGGTCCAGATGATCACGGTCCATGGCCGGACCCGCTGTCAGTTCTATGAGGGCGAGGCGGACTGGGAATTCGTGGCCCGGGTCAAGGATGCGGTCTCCGTGCCGGTCATTGTGAACGGAGATATCTGCTCCGGCAGCGATGCTGTGGCGGCGCTGAAGGCCTCGAACGCCGATGGCGTGATGGTGGGTCGCGGAGCTTATGGCAAGCCCTGGCTGCCCGGTCAGATCGCGACAATGCTGCAAACCGGCACCATGCCGCCGGAGCCCGATTATGCCTCCCGGCTGGAAATGATCCTTGGGCAATACCAAGAGGCCATCGAGTTCTACGGCGAGCATGTAGGCGTGCGGGTCAGCCGCAAGCATCTGGGCTGGTATCTCGAAGCGCTTCCTCCTGGTCCGATGAGCGGTAAAGAATGGCGCAAGAAGATCTGCCGTCTCAATGATCCAACAGAAGTCATCCGGGGTCTGGAGCAGGCCTTCGGGGATGCCGCCGAGCAGGAGGCCGCAGCATGATCGCGCCCGCGCCGGAAATTGAGACTGGAGGGCTATTGGATGCTCTGCCCCTACCGGTCCTGGTTATCGGCGCAGACCTTTCCATTCGGTTCGCCAATCCGGCGGCGGAACATTTTATGTCCTCCAGCATCGCCTATTTGCTGCGCCACAAGCTCACGGATTTTGTTACCGAGGACAGCCCGCTCATCGCAGCGGTGCATCAAGCGGCCCGGGCCCGGCGTCTGGTTACAGATTATGGAGTGGAGCTGGGCAGTCATCGCCTGCCCACACGGCCCGTGGATATTCAGGCCACGCCATTTGGTGAAGAAGGCCATGTGTTGCTAACCGTGCAGGAACGCACCATCGC
>JAJFIL010000068.1 GCA_021774965.1 Alphaproteobacteria bacterium | reverse complement strand
GGCTGTGAAAACTGGCGCTTATTTGTTGAAGGAACGGATGACATGACTCAAGGCCTTTGATTTCGCTCTCTCTCTGGATTTCTCATTGAAGGCTTCCCTGGAGTTGAGGAATTCCTGATCAATGGTGAGGGGCGAAGTTTTAGCCCAGGATGTTTCAAAATCATTGAAAGGGACGAAGAAAAAAAGGTAGTTGAAGGGGAACCAGAACCGATCCATTTCGAGATCGGCTTTTACCTGAACATAATATTTTTCCGCCGGGTCCAACTGATAGATTGGGGCGATGGGAATATTTTTAAGGGTCGCCATCAGTTTTTGATAGCGGTCTTTTTTTCGGGTAATGATTTTTCGTTTTACGTTTTTTCCAACTTCTGAAAACCGATAGGCTTTTTTCAAGGAGTCAAATTGGACCGTGTGGCTGACTTCATTGGATCGGACCAGGGTATCGTTCCAAAGAGAGACTTGTTTCCTGAGCTCAATTTTAAAGGTCACTGTCATGGGAACGCCGCTTTCGATGGCTTCGAGAACCTTCCCCTCGATTCCATCAGTGAGCATAGCATCCATGGTGATGTAATTGCCCTGCGTGGAAACCCCCACGTTGACCAGCGATGGGGAGGCGGCTCCGGCAACGGAAACCAACGCCCACGAGCAAACCCAAAATGCAACTGAAATAACGGCGGAAATTTTCTTGATGGCTGTTTTCCTCATTAAGGTCAGAAGGTCCACTCAGTCTCCCCTCGGGGTGTCGTTGAAACAAGCCGGGTTTTCACGATAATTATTCTTATGTTTGGCGAACGCTGTTTTCTGGCTGTCTCCTTTTTCGGAGTGGAGCCTGGTTTTTATGGATCGCAAGCGACTCCCGGTTTGCATCCATACCGATCAGGCAACTCACGATAACCTATTTTTCGGCTGTTGTAAAGTCAATAAAATAGATAGCTTAGCTTAAAAAAGCATCAATTTCATACCTAAAAATCTATTCCGGTAAAGGAAGATAGGGGGCAACTGATTGAGAATATTAAAGAAATAAATATCGGACAATCGTTTAAAGTTTCGGAGGGAGAAACGAAACTTTGGAGAGCGGAAGAATAGGGGTGTTTTTTTTGTCTCCAAGGTCTACGTGTTAAAGTTTTTTCTTAGATCCTTCAACTCGAAAAGAATATCCAGCGCTTTTCGTGGCGTCAGATCGTCTGGGTTCAAATCATCCAGTTTTTTGAGAACGGGGGAGGGGTCTTCGGCAAACATCATCAGTTGCTGAGGACCCAAATCTGCCGGGGCTGTTTCGCTGTGGGAGATTTTTGGCCGACCCACCTCATCAAATTCGCTTTTCTCCAGATTATCCAGAACCTCTAAAGCGCGTTTTAACACCTGTTCCGGCAAACCAGCCAGCCGGGCGACCTGAATCCCATAACTCTTGTCCGCACCGCCGGGGACGATTTTACGCAAAAATATGATCTCGTCATTCCATTCCTTGACTTGAACGTTAAAGTTTTTCACGCCCGGCAGAATAACAGCCAGATCCGTCAGTTCATGGTAATGCGAGGCAAACAGGGTTTTGGGGCCGCCTTGTTCGCCGTTCAGGGCATGCAGGTATTCGACGACGGACCAGGCGATGCTGATGCCATCGAAGGTGCTGGTTCCCCGACCGATTTCATCGAGGATGATCAAGCTCTTGAAGGTGGCGTTATTTAGTATATTGGCCGCCTCGTTCATTTCCACCATGAAGGTGGACTGGCCTTTCAGCAGGTGGTCCTGAGCGCCGACTCTGGAAAAAATCCGGTCCACCACACCGATCCGCGCCTCATCGGCGGGAACAAAACTTCCGACCTGGGCCATGAGGGTGATCAGGGCGACCTGACGCAGGAAGGTGGATTTCCCGGCCATGTTGGGACCCGTGATGATCATGATCTGGTTGTCTGTGGAATCGAGCAGGGTGTCGTTGGCAATGAACTGATTGAGCGGGTCAATTTTTTCTACCAGGGGATGCCTGCCGTTTGTTAGCTGAAGGGTGGAGTCTTCAAGCAGGGTGGGGCGGCAATAATTATTTTGATGAGCTATTTCGGCAAAGGAAAACAGGGCGTCTATTTTTCCAATGGTCCGGGCCATGGCCTGGATGCGTGGACCTTCCTGGGCGATGTCCTCGCGGATTTTATGAAAGAGCTGTAGCTCCAATTCCGATATCTTGTCCTCCGCGCCGGTTATTTCGACTTCGTACTCTTTCAATTCTGGAGAGATGTAGCGTTCTGCATTGACCAGCGATTGCTTGCGGATGTATTCCTCGGGAACGCGGTCGCTGTTTTTTTTGGTGACTTCGATGTAATATCCGTAGATTCTATTGAACCCCACTTTTAGAAGAGGGATTCCGGTCCGCTCTTTTTCTTTCGTTTCAAGAGCGGCGATCCAGCTTTTGCCATCTTTGCTGATCGATTTCAGACGGTCGAGTTCCGCATCGCATCCGGCTTTTATCAGATGCCCGTCTTTCAGGGTGACGGGAGGATCGTCCACGATATTTTCGTCGATGAGTTGAAAACAATTTTCCAGGTTGTCCCAGGTTGTGGTGTATTGGGAGATGGCTTCCGATTGAAACTGGTTGAGCAGGGAGAGAATTTCGGGAAAGGTTGCGATGGAATTTTTAAGCGCGATCAAATCGCGGGGGCCGCAGATGGAAAGCGATATGCGCCCGATCAGGCGCTCCAGGTCGTGAATCCTTTGCAGTTGGTCGCGCATGTCTTTTCTGAGGAGGGGATTCTGCTTGAACACCGCCACCAGAATCAGGCGTTCGTCGATGGTCTCCTGGTCAATCAGCGGCTTTAAAATCCATTCTTTGATTCGGCGCGCTCCCATCGGAGTTTGGGTGGTGTCCAGTAAATCCAGAAGGGAATTCTTACGGCTTCCATCGCTCGCTTGCACCAGTTCCAGACTGCGGATGGTGGTGTGATCGAGAAGCATGGAATTATGAATGTGATAGGTGGACAATGCGTTGATGTGTCGCAAGGCCGATTTCTGGGTTTCCTGCAGGTAATGGATCAGGGCACCTGCGGCGGAGATCGCCTGCTTTAAATTTTCACACCCGAATCCTTCCAGCGAGCCAGTGTTGAAATGCTCCAGCAATTTCCGGTAGGCTTCGCCAAAAGAAAACGTCCAGTCTTCACAGCTGTGGTGATAGATCGCGTCGTTATCCAACCAGGGCATATTGCCGTTGGCTTCCTCTGTTGTTGACTCGGGGACGAGGATTTCCTTGGGATTGATTTTTTCCAACTCGTCCGCTAGCAGTGTAGCCGCATTTTCCCCGCGTATTTCAGTGACCTTGAACAACCCTGTGGAAATGTCGAGAGCGGCGAGGCCCAGCCCATCTTTTCCGAAGAATATCGAAACCACAAACTGATTGCTTTTAGGATCGAGCTGGGCATCGTCGAGAACCGTTCCCGGTGTGATAATGCGGACGATTTCGCGTCGAACCAAGCCTTTGGCCAATTTGGGGTCTTCCGTTTGTTCGCAGAGGGCGACTTTCTTTCCCGCCTGGATCAATCTGGAGATATAAGCGTTGGCGGCATGGTGGGGGATGCCGCACATGGGAATGGAGTTGGCTTTATTTTTACTGCGCGAGGTCAGGTCGATTTCCAGAATGCGGGAGGCGGTTTTAGCGTCCTCATTGAACATTTCATAGAAATCTCCCATACGGAAAAAGAGAATGGCGTCGGAACAATCTCTTTTGATGCGTTGGTACTGTTGCATCATCGGGGTTTCATCTTCCGACGGTCCCTTGCTTTTTGCTCCTGATGTCATGCTGGAAATCTAAACTGAAATGTTTTGAAAATGAGGAAGTAAATTGTCGTAAGTGGCTCTTAAGTGTTCCGGGTGAACTTTGGTGTCGGCCAATACGGGCATGTAGTTGGTGTCTCCATTCCATCGGGGGACGATATGAATGTGAATGTGCTCATCGAAGCCGGCGCCACCGGCTTTGCCTAAATTGAAACCGACATTGAACCCCTCGGGAGATTTAACCGTCCGCAGGATTTCCACACATTTCTGAGTCAGGCGGTTGATTTCGGTGAATTCGATTTCTTCCAGCTGGGTGATGCAGGAAAGGTGTCTGTAGGGAGAGACCATCACATGGCCCGTATTGTATGGGA
>JAJFIL010000067.1 GCA_021774965.1 Alphaproteobacteria bacterium | reverse complement strand
TAAGACAAATGTGCGCCAAGTATTTCTGCGCCAACCCCCTGGTTATTGGTGACCCATCAGTGGACCTGGGCCTCGGCATCAATCTTGATCGCCCCGATGTGGTGGGTGCTGACCGGTTGGTGAACGCGGTCGCCGCTCATGCCTCTTATGAAGGGGCACTGATCATTATCGACTTTGGCACCGCGACCACGTTCGATGTGGTGGCGGAAAACGGAGACTATGAAGGCGGCATCATTGCGCCGGGAGTGAACCTCTCGCTTGAGGCCTTGCATGGGGCTGCGGCAAAACTGCCGCGCATTGCTGTCGAACGACCTCAAGCCATCATTGGGAAGGACACTGTGCCTGCCATGCAGTCGGGCATCTATTGGGGCTATGTCAGTCTCATCGATGGGTTGGTCAAACGCATCAAGCATGAATACGGCAAGCCCATGAAAGTGATTGCGACCGGTGGGCTGGCCAGCTTGTTCCGCCACGTTGCGCTAAGCATTGATGAGGTTGACCTGGACCTGACCATGCGGGGCCTTCGCTCCATCTATAACAAGAACACAAAATCTGGATAAGCAAACCCGTTGACGCATTCAAAACAAGATGAGCTGGTCTTTCTGCCCTTGGGCGGATGTGGCGAGATAGGCATGAACCTCAGCCTTCTGGGGTTGGGCCCGAAAGGTAAGCATCAATATCTCATGGTGGACCTAGGCGTTACCTTTGGCGACGAACGCACGCCGGGGGTGGACCTGATTATGGGGGATCCGGATTATATTCGGAAACGCAAAGACCAATTGCTCGGCCTCGTGCTCACCCATGGCCATGAAGATCACATCGGGGCCGTTGCGCAAATCTGGCCTGATCTGCGCTGCCCCATCTATGCCACGCCCTTCACCGCGGAGTTGGTAAATTCAAAGCTCGCCGAAGCAGGCTTGCTGGGCGAAGCGGAAGTCACCATCGTGCCCTTGGGCGGGCGCATTGAGCTTGGCCCCTTTGATATTGAGTATGTGACGCTGACGCACTCGACCTTGGAGCCCAATGCGCTGGCCATCCGCACGCACCTGGGCACCATTCTGCACACTGGCGACTGGAAGCTGGATCCTGATCCCCTGGTGGGAGAGGCAACGGACGAAGAATATCTGCGCAAGCTTGGGGACGATGGCGTGCTTGCCATGTTGTGCGATTCAACCAACGTCTTCTCCCCCGGTGTGGCAGGCTCTGAGGGGGATGTGCGTTCTAGTCTTACGGATCTTATTGGTACACTGAAGAACCGCGTTGCGGTTACCGGTTTTGCCTCCAACATTGCACGGGTGGAAAGTGTGATCCACGCCGCCGCTGCCAATGATCGGCATGTGGCCTTGGTGGGCCGCTCCATGCATCGCTATACCGAAGCGGCAAAGAAGGTGGGTTATCTCAAGAACATTCCCAATCTGGTTTCCGATGAGGAAGCAGGTTATCTGCCAAAAGACAAAGTGCTCTATCTTTGCACCGGAAGTCAGGGAGAGCCGCGTGCTGCCTTGGGCCGGATTGCCGAGGGTAATCACCCTGCTGTGACCTTGGAAAAAGACGACACGGTCATTTTCTCCTCACGGGTTATCCCCGGAAATGACATCGGCATTTATGATCTACAGAACCGGCTGGCCATGCTGGGCATTGAGATCATCACGGATCGCGATCACTTTGTGCACGTCTCAGGTCATCCGTGCCGGGACGAATTGGCCACTATGTATTCCTGGGTCAAGCCGAAGATCTCCATCCCTGTTCATGGTGAGATGCGGCACTTGCTCGAACACGCCCGCTTAGCAAAATCCCTTCAAGTGCCGGAGGCGCATGTTGCTCCTAACGGATCCATGCTACGGCTTGCACCGGGGGACGCGCAGATCGTCGAGGAAGTCGACCATGGGCGACTCTATCTTGATGGCGAGTTGCTAGTCAGCAGTCATGATCCTGCCGTCAAGATGCGCAAGCGAATGTCCTTCTCAGGGCAGGTGGTGGTGACCTTGGTATTGGATAAGGCAGGGGAGCTTTTGGCCGACGCCACAATCCGTCTGGCCGGCGTGCCTCAGGAAACCCTGTCGCGCGATCCGGACTTTGTTGGCACGTTGCAATCTGCCGCAGAGAATGCCGTGGACGGCCTGTCGAACAAGCGGGCAAAAGATGATATTGCAGTAGAAGAAGCTGTGCGCCGAGCTGTGCGCGCGCCTATTCGCCGGGTGTGGGGCAAGCGGCCCCTATTGGATATTCAAGTGATCAGAGTTGAGGAGTAAGAAATGCTGGGACCTCTAAATCATGTGGCCATCGCCGTGCCAGACCTTGCCGCTGCTGCCAAGCAGTGGAAAGAGCGCTTTGACGCCGAAGTCTCCGAGCCTCAGGCCGAGCCAGATCACGGGGTGACGGTGGTCTTTGTCAGCCTGCCCAACACCAAGATCGAATTACTGGAACCTTTGGGAGAGAATTCGCCCATCGCAAGTTTCCTGGCCAAGAACCCGCGCGGCGGCATTCATCACATCTCGATTGAGACTGGTGACCTGTTGCCCCTACGTGATCGTCTGGTCGATCAGGGCGTGACCATCACCGGTACAGGCGAGCCGCGCCCCGGTGCCCATGGCAATCCGGTGATCTTTCTGCATCCGAAAGACTTTAATGGCGCGCTTGTGGAACTAGAGGAAGTCTGATGCCTCTTACCGGAAGCATAGTTGTCTTCGTCGTCATTTGGTGGCTGGTGCTCTATATGGTGCTGCCCTTTGGCGTGCGGGGGCAGTGGGAAGCTGGCGGGGCAGAAGCTGGCACCGAACCGGGCGCGCCCGTGCAGCACAATCTTGTGCGCAAGCTTATGATCACGACAGGGATAGCCGTCGTTTTGTGGTCCATCGTCTGGTCCGTGGTGGAGTTTGAAATAATTACCCTTCGACCTGAAACCTTAAGCTGGGATGAGCAATCCAACCCTTAGCCAATATTCAGCCCAAAGACGAATTGGAAACTCTCTATGTCCAACAGGTCCGACGATAGCTACATTCTCTATTCCGCACCGCTTTCGCTTTATTCCGGCAAGACCCGGTCATTCCTTCGAAAATCAGGGGTTGCCTTTGATGAGCGGTTGCCCAGCCACCCTGACTATATGGAGAAGGTTTTTCCCAAGACGGGCAAATTCTGGCTGCCGGTTCTGGAGGCTCCGGACGGCACCATCGTACAGGACACCACAGAGATCGCTGATTATCTGGTGGGCAAGGGGGCAACATCTCCAACGCCCACAGAGCCGCGCCGCAAGATCACCGCGCTTATACTGGAGCTCTTTGGCGACGAGGGCCTTTTACGCGCCGCCATGCACTATCGCTGGAATTTCCCCGACACCAACCAGGCCTTCATCACGCATGAGTTTCGCAACGCGCTGACTCCGCCACAGTTTTCGGATGAGGATCGCGACAAGATGGCCGATGGTGCCATGGCGCGCATGCAGTCTTATTTGCCGGGGCTTGGGATCACGGAGGAGACGATCCCGCATGTTGAGCAAGCCTACCTTGAATTGCTGGCGACCCTGGGCGCACATTTTGACAAGATGCCTTATGTGTTGGGCTTTGAGCCTACC
This sequence comes from Alphaproteobacteria bacterium, assembly GCA_021774965.1. Lineage (GTDB taxonomy): Bacteria > Pseudomonadota > Alphaproteobacteria > JAJFIK01 > JAJFIK01 > JAJFIK01. Next base: position 23,285 of record JAJFIL010000067.1, on the reverse strand, counting down.
ATCGCCGACTATGGTCTTATGGGCCCGCTCTATGCTCACCTGGGCCGCGATCCCTATCCCATGATGGTCATGAAGAAACACGCCCCGCGTGTTGCCCGTTGGGTGGAGCGGATGAATGCTGCAGACGCCGAAGTGCCGGAGTTTGGGCATCTTGCCGCTATCGATGAAACTGATTTCATCTCGCCCACTTTGCTGCCGGTGCTCAAACTGGTGGCCACGGACTATCTGCCCGTGCTGACGGCCCTGGTGGAGGCGTCCAACACCTATCTTGAACAAAACCCAGACCTCAAGGCAGGCGATCCTGTTTCACCGGAAGGGGAGAGCAATTTTCCCCCTCGTATTGAGCCGGAAATCAGAGGCCAAAGCTGCCCCATGCGTGCGCGCAGCACGGCTCTTTGGATGCTGGGCCGCGTTCAGGGCGCCTTTGACGATCTGGCAGCAGAGGATCAGCAAGCCGTCACCGCTCTTTTGGGTGAGGCGAACCTGGGGGATCTCCTCGAAACGCGTCTTTCGCGCGGAATTGAGCGGAAAAACTGCAAGGAAGTGTGGAGCCCACAGGCAAACTAGGGGTATTAGTTGCGACATTTTAGCAATTTAAGTAATTTTCGATCCTTTTTTGCTTGCCATATTGCCGAAAAGAACTCACCCTTGGTGCAACTGGGGCCCCTGAGCGATCAGATTGGCCCGAGTAGCGCTTGATGGCGTTTCCTCCCTATGACTTTTGCCGCTCCCTACCCTGGGAGCGGCTTTTTTTTGCCGTGAAAGGGCCATGAAGGGTGAAGGCGATCGCGTCCAATCTCATTCCACCGAATTTGAAGACAAATCGAGGGATTTCCTGAACGGGACCTTCAAACCCAGGCCCTAGAGTGTGTCTCATGAGGTATTACATTGCCCTCATCAGTTTGGTCGCTGGTTGGTCCTCGGCGGTGGTTGCGCAAGATGCTGCCACTGTCGAGGATTTAACAGCTTCCTGCTACTGGCTTGCCCACGCGCAAACTGGCCGGGACGTGGATTATGTCCCTGGTGAGGATGTCCATGGCCGCGCTGTGGTTTCGGCCGATCTCAATGCGCCCGCCATTGCTGCTCCTGAATTTTATGAATTCGACCTTATGGTTGATCTTGCGGACGATCTGCCGTCTGGGTCCCAGCCGCTTGTTGTTGAACAACAGATCGCCCGGATCCGGGTGGAGACCAGAACAGGTGCCCTGTGGATCGATGGGACACGCTATACCGGCCAATCGAACGTCGATCTTGCGGCCCATTGTGGGGAGGCCGCAGAGAGCTCCCGGAGCATTCGTCTCAATCCTGCCCAAAGCCCCATAGAAGATATGCCTGAGTAACTCTCTACCTCTCAAAGGAGTGAGAGAACGCCCGTTGCGCGGGCGCGAGGCATACCCTAAACCAGTGTATCGGGATTTGAGACGGCATATTCATGAACAATGAAGCAGACGGCCCTGAGGCAGGAAACCCTGTATCAGGCGACCTAGAGATAAGCAGCAATACGGCGGCAAGCGCGCAATCTTCGCGATCTGGCGATGGGGCGCCTAAGCCTTTTTCCGGCCTGGAATGGATGATGGCCAATCGCTATCTGGGCTCCAAGCGCAGGGACGGATTTGTGTCCACCATCTCCGTCATCTCCTTTATCGGGATCGCCCTTGGCGTGGCCGTGCTCATCGCTGTGATGGCCGTGATGAACGGGTTTCGCACCGAACTCCTTCGCGTGGTTCTAGGGGCCAACGGTCATATTATTATCCAGTCCACCCAAGGCCCCATGCGCGATTTTGATCTGTGGGCAGATCAAGTACGCGCGCTGGAACCTGTTGCGCGGGTCTCCCCCATGGTCGAAGGCCAGGTGCTGGTTTCGGCAAGAAGTGTCTCGCGGGGGGCCTTGGTGCGGGGAATTCGTCAGGAAGATTTGCGCCAGTTCAACTATGTCGCCGACAACATACGCCAAGGCAGTCTGGACCAGTTTGAGGGTGGCCACTCCATTGCCATTGGTGAACGGATGGCAATGATAATGGGCCTGCAGTGGGGTGATCGGATCACGCTCACCTCACCTCAAGGGGACGTAACGCCTTTCGGTACGGCCCCGAGAACGAAAAGCTATCGCATCGTTGCGATCTTCAGCATGGGCATGGCCGACTACGACGCCTCCTATATCTACTTACCCCTGCAAGAAGCGCAGCTGTTCTTTAACGCAGGCGATGGGGTGCACTATCTTGAGGTGATGGTGAATGAACCTGACCTTGTGAGCACTTATCGGCGCGATGTTATCGATGCCATGGGCGTGCCCGTTCGCGTCACAGATTGGCAGCAGATGAATGCATCCTATGTGGGCGCCCTGCAGACAGAGCGGGTTATGATGTTCATGATCCTGACGCTTATTATTTTAATTGCGGCGCTCAATATTGTTTCCGGACTTGTCATGTTGGCCAAGGATAAGGGCAGGGGCATTGCTGTGCTCCGCACCATGGGGGCCACCCAGGGGATGATCCTGCGCATATTCCTGATTGCCGGCGCGCGCATCGGAGTGACCGGAACCTTCTTTGGCCTCATCGCGGGCATCGTTTTGGCGCTTAATGTGGAATATGTCCGGCAGGCCATTATCTGGCTCACGGGCATGACCATTTTTGACCCCGCTGTTTATCAGCTCTCGCGCATGCCTTCTGAGATCAACAATGGTGAGGTTGTTGCGGTGGTGATCGTCTCATTGGTTTTGTGTTTACTCGCGCCGATCTATCCCGCCTGGCGCGCGGCGCGCCTCGATCCCGTGGAGGCGCTGCGCTATGAGTAATCCGCAACCCATTTTGGAATTACGCGAGATCGTTCGCTCCTTTGGAGAGGGTCAAAGTGTGTTGCGTATCTTGCGTGGCGCATCTCTTGCCATCCGGCCCGGCGAAGTTGTGGCCCTTATTGGCCCTTCCGGGGCCGGTAAATCCACCTTGCTTCATACCGCAGGCCTGCTTGAAAGCCCCGATGCGGGAATGGTGATCCTGGGGGGGCGCGATTGCGCGGATTTGAACGACAAAGAGCGCACAGAGATTCGGCGGAACGAACTGGGCTTTGTCTATCAGGCGCATAACCTGTTGCCGGAGTTTGACGCCCTTGAGAATGTCGCCCTGCCGGAACGCATCGCCGGGGCCTCCAAGGCAGAAGCAAATGCGGAAGCCGTCCGTCTGCTGACAATGATGGGTCTTGGGGAGCGGTTGGATCACCGTCCGACAGAGCTTTCCGGTGGCGAGCAACAGCGCGTGGCCATTGCCCGCGCCCTTGCCAACAAGCCGCGATTGCTTCTGGCCGATGAGCCCACGGGTAATCTGGACCCCAAGACAGCAAAGCTGGTCTTTGATGAGCTTATCGCGCTCGTACGCCGGGAAAATCTGGCGGCTCTTATCGCGACCCATAATCTGGACCTGGCAGCCAAAATGGATCGCGCCGTGGTGCTCCACGAAGGCCGGCTGGTAGAAGGCCGCCCGACAGCGGCAGGTGCGGCAGACGCATCAGGGGAAGCGGGCGATCAGGCAACGCAGCCGAAACCGGACGCAACGCTGCATTAGGAAAAGCATTTGCGCTCAAAAAAATGGAGCCGCAGCTAAGGCAGCTCCATTTCCCATTTGGGATATATATGCCCAACTGTTCTTCCAAATTACGCAGGGCATCGCAGTTGGCGATCAGCACAATGCTGACCGCCATTTGCGTGAACTAGCCCCCGATCCATTCAGCAACTCTTTTGCCGACTTTTTGGTTGTCGAGATAGCCGTACAGGTTATGTGGATTTACGCGGTCATTGTTCGTCCACATGTTGAAGATGCCAACGTCGGTAATCTTCTCGATGATTTTTTTGTCTTCCATTTCTGCAAAGTCATCTTCCATCGTCGCGTCGTGGGCAACGAAGTCATCTCGCGCCACGTAGTTCGTCCAGTTGTTGATAATATTTCTGGGATAGCTTTCGCTGCGATGGAACCGCGCGCCTTTGAGCAGTTTGCGCACGCCGGGCTCGCCCAGAGGGCAGCCTATGGTGATCCATTCATTGACGCGATTTCCAGTGTTCTGGATTTCGGAATACTCGCTTGCGCGGGAGTATTTCCACATGACGTCGAAGGCAACCATGCAGCCCATGGAATGACTGATCAGGCAAACATCATCACCAGCCAGAAGAGCGGGATCAAGGTGTTGTTGAAGCCGTGTGCGGATATTAGAGCCAACTTCTTGCGAGAGGAGGTACTCACTCATATCCTTAGTGGCGGACCGGATTACGTTATCGCTCAGCGATGTTAGCGATGCTGCAAAGCTTACCACCCGGGCGGCATCGTCTTGCCAGCTTGCATCTTTGAACTCTTTTAGAAGGTGTTTGTATTCCTGTTTGGTGGAGCCAGGGCGATCAAAAAGTTTCTCAAGTGATATTTCCAGATCATCGTGTGGGCGGCATTTGTATTCTGGAAAGTCGGGATCGTCAGCCTTGAGCATATCTTTGTGAAGACTGTCTTTCTCACCCATGAACCTGTTATTGATGTCGCCGTAATAGGCAAAATCGAACGCGATTTCGTCGTTTAGAATTTTGTTTCCAAGATCCGCATTGGTGCGGCTGACGCCATGGGCGAGGCTCTTCTTCACCATCTCTTTCTGCACACCGTATGCAGGTTTGATTGAGCGACCATGTATTACGATTATTCGTTTTGTCATTTTTCTTCTCCCTTGTTGAAGACACAAAAATCCCCACAACCTATGGGTAGTGACGCAACAGGAATGCATGCAAGCACTCGGAATTGTCTATGGCAACCACGCCTAGGTAGTGCCAGGAGAATTTGGGAGTGTTTTGTGGGGCGCGAGTTGTAATTTGGCCTGACGAAACAGCCGAAAACGGCGCTGCACACACTTTCGAAGTAGTGCGCACCTGTGGAAATCAGAAAATGAATGAGAAAGGGAAGGGAATAGAAAGGGGTAAATGGGCGGCGCAGCTAAATTCAACGCCGCCCAGATCTCAGTAGATTACGGCTTGCGGAACAGCATCGTGAAACGATCCGTATGCCCCCGAATTTCTTCGCCAAAGACGCTTGTATCGCGAGGGTCTTCGGGGTTGCGCAGGACGTCGCTTTCAGCAACCAGAACAAAGCCAGCTGCTTCGATTTCCGAGCGGGCCAGTTCTGCGTCAATGCGGTGAAGCCCGCGGGTCTCCCGAGCCGTAGCGCCCACCACACCAGCGTGATCCGTGACCAGCAACAGGCCGCCTGAGCGCAATGCATCGAAAATGCCGCGGTTCATATCAACCCGGTCGAAGTCATAGAAGATCGTGTCGTGATAGATGTTCGCCATGGTGACGGCATCCAGGCTGCCGGGCTCAAGACCCAGGTCTTCAAACTCGACAATGACGAAATTCACGTTGGCGCGGTCTTCCATCATCTGGCCATGGACTTCCGGCCAGTCTGCGCCGAAACGATCTCTCCACTTCACCGGGTTCTGGCCAGTCACATGACCTTCGGGGCCCACAAGACCAGAGATGAGCCGGGTGAAGTATCCCGCGCCCGCGCCCATATCCCAGACGGTCGAGCCGGGTTCGATTTGAGAGAAGGCAAGAATTTCAGCTGGAAAGCGCGTTGCGTCTTGTCCCACATCGCCTGCAGGGCGATCCGGGTTTGCGATGGCTGCTGCAATCTCATCAGCATGATGCTCGGCATAGATGGCAGCATGCTCTGCCGTGCCGTGCATATTGTCATGGTGTTCTTCGCCATAATTTTCATCATGGCTTTCACCATGAACGGCTTCACTCATGGCTTCACTTGCGGTTTCAGTAGTGGCGTCGCCTTGGTCAGGTGAGCAGGCGGCCAATGCCATTGCCATGGCCAGAATGAGAAGATATTTCATGTGTTTTGCCCCGCAGCGTTGAATCAATTTTCCGAACCCTGCCGCGATCGCGGCCAATCGTCCAGTAAAGCCCGCGCGAGGATGCCATTCTTTTATGCAGGCTGCCATTCTCGTGCGCAGGCTGATACGATGCCGCAAAATCCGCCCTATTACACCGGAAATTGCCTTTGACCACGCCCGCGCCAGCCCTGGCCCCGACACTGACCTATTTCTCCGATGTTCTGTGCATCTGGGCCTATGCCGCTCAGGCGCGCCTTGATGAGGTCATCGCCCAGTTTGGCGAGCAAATCCGCGTGGAGCAGCACTTCTGTTCCGTCTTTGGGGACGCTCATACCAAGGTCGAGACGGCCTGGAAGGATAAGGGCAGCTATGGCGGGTTTAACGCGCATCTGATCCGCGTGGCGGAGCGCTTTGACCACATCAAGCTCAATGACCGCATCTGGCTGGATGTTCGCCCCCGTACGTCCACCGCCCCTCATGTGTTTCTCAAGGCGGTGCAGTTGGTTGAGGAAGAGGCCGGGCGGGGGCCTGGAGCAGGAGCAGCAGCAGGAGAGGCAAAACTGAATGACGCCACCTGGCAAATCCGCCGCGCCTTCTTCGAGGAAGCCCGGGATATCTCCAGCTGGGATGTACACCGCGAAATAGCGGAAAGCCTGGAGCTGGATTTTGAGCAGATTGCGGCCAAGATCAAATCATCAGAGGCCGTGGCCCGCCTGGATGCCGACCATAAGCTGGCCCGGGAAATGGCCGTGGAGGGCAGCCCTACATTTGTGATGAACGAAGGCCGACAGAAGCTCTACGGCAACGTGGGCTATCACCTCATCAAAGCCAACGTCGAAGAACTCCTGCGCAAGCCCAACAGCGAGGAAGCCAGCTGGTGCTAGGGCTGGCTGAGGTTTGAAAGCTCACATGCCAAGTCTCCCATGCGAAAGAGCAGGGTGATACCCCTCTGATGAGGAGACTGCGGTTGGTATGCCTGTGTCTGCCTACTTGCCAGAGACGATGAAATCCGCCGGGCCCCGGCCACGACCTACGGGTTCACAATTGAAGTGAATGTGAGTGATGTGCCGGTTGTTTCCGTTCAGATCAAATGCGACCCGGTCCCCGCGCGGGAAGCGGCGATTTCGGATTTCCTGATCCCCCCCATTTAGAAAGTTGATGCGGATCATATCGCAATGGACAGCGCGTTCGCGGGCGCGAAATGAGACCCGGTCCAGGCGACCGTCAAATAAGGCGCCAATATTGCGCGTGTGATCGCGTTCTGTGATCCTCAGCGTGTCGAGCCGCTGCCAATCGTCAGCGAGGACAGTTGAGCCCGCGACAAGCGGAAATGCCACCGCCAGAACGGGCAGGAGCTTGGCTGCAGCGGCGATGCTGATTGATTTCTTCATAATAATCCCTCCAGAAAAATACGCCGAAACCCTAACGCCCGAGCCCTTTGGTTCCAACCGGAGGCGAAAAGAGTTGGGGGCCTCTGTGATCGATGCACAATTTCTCCTTGACAAAAAGAGAACAAACAGAGAACATGCGATACCAGAAGCGAGAAAACCAACACGAAGGATCGCCCCATGATTACCGATTTTGTCAAAGATTTCCTGGCTTTGAGCTCTGTTGTCGGTGTTTTGTGGGCCGTGACGATCTGGTCACCTGTTTTGGGTAATGCCCTGGCCTGAAAGGTCTCTGACATTGACCTGATCTTCCAATCTGTGCCTCTTTAGGGGGGCATTGAGAATCGTCAGAGACTTCATTTCATGTCCCCATCAGGCCCCAGTTTTGTGCACTTGCGGGTGCACACGCCCTATTCGCTGCTTGAAGGCGCAATCCGCATCAAGGCCTTGCCGGGTCTGTGCGAGCGCTTCTCCATGCCGGCTGCGGGGATAACGGACACGGGCAACCTATTTGGGGCCATGGAAGTCGCCTCGGCTCTCAAAGGTGCAGGCATTCAGCCCATTATCGGCACGGGTCTGCCGCTCAAATTAAAGGGCAGCAACGAGCCTCGCGGCAAACAGGGGGGCAAGCATGCTGAGCGCCTGCCGCGGCTGCCTCTGCTGGCCAAATCCGAGGCGGGCTATCAGAACCTGCTCAAGCTCTCCTCCATGTCGTTCTTCAAGACCGACACTCAGGACGATGCTCATGTCACCATGGAAGATCTCGCGGCTCACGCAGAAGGGCTGATCTGCCTTTCGGGCGGGCCTGATGGGCCGGTAAATCGCTTGATCGGGAGCAATCACATTCAAGAGGCCGAAGTGCTTCTGAGCCAGCTCCATGAGATGTACGGGGATTGCCTCTATGTGGAGCTTCAGCGCCATGGCCTGCGGAAAGAGACCGCGGCTGAAGGGCCCTTGATCGATTGGGCTTACGCGAACAACGTGCCTCTTGTGGCCACCAACGAGCCTTATTTCTCCGTACGGGATGAATTTGAGGCCCATGATGCGCTCATGTGCATCCAGGATGGTGCCTATGTGATGCAGGACGGCCGTCGCAAGCTGACGGAGGAGCATTACTTCAAGTCTTCGGCGGAGATGGCAGCCCTCTTTGCGGATTTACCCGAAGCCATTGAGAGCACCATTGAGATTGCCAAGCGCTGTGCATTTGCGCCCTCTCGGCGCGATCCAATCCTGCCGAACTTTGAGGTGGCTGAAGGGCGCACTGCAGCGGATGAGCTACGCGAACTGGCCACCGCTGGCTTGAAGGTGCAACTGGAGCGCCATCCCCCCGATGTCGATCTTGATATTTATTACAAGCGGTTAGAGTTCGAACTTGATGTGATTATCAAGATGGGTTTTCCCGGCTACTTCCTCATTGTGTCGGATTTTATGAAATGGTCCCGGGCGCAGGATATTCCTGTGGGTGTTCGGGGCTCAGGTGCTGCCTCCATCGTGGCCTGGGCCATGGATATTACCAATCTGGATCCGATCCATTTTGATTTGGTGTTCGAGCGATTTTTGAATCCTGAACGGGTCTCCATGCCGGATTTCGATATTGATTTCTGTCAGGACCGGCGCTCTGAAGTGATCGCCTATGTGCAGCAGAAATACGGCGAAGATCATGTCGCCCAGATCATCACCTTTGGAACGCTGCAGGCGAGGGCCTGTGTACGGGACGTGGGCCGGGTGCTGCAGATGCCCTATGGCCAGGTCGACCGTATCTCCAAGATGATCCCCAATCCACCGGGCAAGCCGGTAGGGCTGAGGGACGCCATCAATGGTGAGCCGCGCCTGCGCCAAATGATCCGGGAGGATCAGTCGGTTGAACGCCTGATGGAGGTGGCGCAAAAGCTTGAGGGGCTCTACCGCCACGCCTCCACCCATGCCGCCGGCCTGGTGATTGGGGACAGGCCGCTGGATGAGCTAGTGCCCATGTATCGCGACCCGCGCGCGGACATGCCGGTGACCCAGTTCCACTACAAGATCGCAGAACAAGCCGGGCTGGTGAAGTTCGACTTTTTGGGTCTTAAAACACTCACCGTGATTGCGCGCACTGAGGAGCTGCTGGCAAAGCGCGGCATTAAGATCAAGACACAAGACCTTGAACTTGCAGATGAAAAGACTTTTGAGATGCTGGCGCGCGGGGACTCGGTTGGGGTTTTCCAGATCGAAAGCACAGGCATGCGCGATCTCTTGCGCAAGATGAAACCTGACCGTATCGGCGACCTTATTGCCCTTGTGGCGCTCTATCGTCCGGGGCCAATGGACTCCATCCCAACCTATATCGCGTGCAAGCGCGGGCGGGAGCAGCCGCGTTATCTGCACCCCATGCTCAAGCCGATCCTGGAAGACAAATTCGGCGTCATGACCTACCAGGAAGACGTGATGCAGATCGCGCGGGATCTGGCGGGTTACTCCCTCGGCGATGCTGACCTTTTGCGTCGGGCCATGGGTAAGAAGATCAAATCCGAGATGGACCCTCATGAGGCGCGTTTTATCGAGGGGGCTGCCAAAAACGACATCCCTGCCGCTACGGCGAAGGCTATCTTTGATACGGCTGCCAAGTTCGCGGACTATGGCTTTAATAAAGCCCACGCGACCGCCTATGGCCAGGTGGCGTTCCATACGGCGTATCTCAAAGCGCACTATCCGGTGGAGTTCCTTGCGGCCTCCATGACCCTGGATATGGACCGCACCGACCGGCTGGATACGTTCCGGCGGGAAGCTGATCGTCTGGATATCAAAGTCACGCCGCCGGACATAAATCGATCCGAAGCGCTGTTCTCTGTGGAGCAGGATCCAGATGGCACCTGGGTCATTCCTTATGCCCTTGCCGCCATCAAGGGCGCGAGCCGCAGTGCCATGGCGTCCATTGCCGATGAGCGTCGAGCCAATGGGCCGTTTAAAGACATATTCGACTTTTCCCGGCGTATTGACAGCCAGCTGGTGAACAAGCGCTCTCTGGAAGCTATGGCCAAGGCCGGGGCGTTTGATTCAATCCTGCCCTCGCGGGCACAAGCCTTTGCCAATGCCAGTGTCATCACAGATTACGCAGCGCTTACCAGCGCGGAAGCTGCCAGCAATCAGGTGAGCCTGTTCGGGGGGCCGGACCTTGAGGCTCCGCCGCCCAAGCTCATTGTCATTGACGACTGGGAGCCATTGGACCAGCTCACCGCAGAGCGGGGCGTCATCGGCTTTTATCTCTCGGGCCATCCGCTGGACGATTACAAGAAGTCTCTGGCCAGCGCCCGGGTGGTAACTTACGCGGATGTATTGGGCGGGGCAGGGCGTAACGGCAAGGCCTTCAAGATGGCGGGCACCATCATGGAGGTTCAGGACCGCAAATCTCAGCGAGACAAGGCCTTTGCCTTTGTCAAAGCCTCAGATCCCACCGGAGAATTTGAAGGCATCATGTTCTCAGAGCAGGTTGCCAAGTATCGCGCCATTCTGGAGCCCGGTGCCTCTATGGTCTTTACCGTGACCGTAGACCGCGCCGATGAAGAGGTTCGCCCGGTGATCCAGTCCGTGGAGCCCGTAGAAGCGGCCATTGCCGATGTGGCGGCAGGCCTCAAGGTCTATATCGACAGCGAAGAGGCCTATCCGGGGCTTAAAGCCTGCCTCAAGAATGCCGGAAAGGGCATTGTCACCCTTGTGGTGCTGGCCGAAGAGGGCCTCAAGGAGGTCCATATGGACTTGCCTGGACGCTACCAGGTAGACCCGAAGGTGCGCGCCGCGCTCAAGTCCTTGCCCGGGGTTGCCCAGGTGGAAGAGGTTTAGGCCCCCAAAGCCGACAAAAATGCAAGCATTTCTGCGCCTTTAACCCGAATTTCAGAGCTCATACGCTAGGCCTTGCGCCGGGGCATGACTTCTGCGTATAACCCGCCCCACAAAACCACACGGAAGCGTTTCGGGCGCAAGACCAGCGTACTACATAGGTCTTGGTCCTTCCGGTGAACGTCCCTTCGCCAAATTCAGAGGGGAGCCGTTTCGCAACACGCTTTCGGAGGAAGAACCGGAAAAGGAGAAAAGCTAATGGCTTTGCCGGAATTCAGCATGCGCCAGCTCTTGGAAGCTGGTGTTCACTTTGGTCACCGTACCCACCGTTGGAACCCAAAAATGGGGACCTACATCTTCGGTGCCCGTAACAAAATCCACATTATTGACCTCTCAAAGACCGTGCCTCTGTTGCATCAGGCTCTCGTCGCTGTGCGCGATGTGGCTGCCGGTGGCGGGCGCGTTCTCTTTGTCGGCACCAAGCGTCAGGCCCAACAGCCTGTAGCAGATGCTGCCGGTCGCTGTGCCCAGTACTTCATGAACCACCGTTGGCTTGGCGGCACGCTGACCAACTGGAAGACGATCCTGAAGTCGATCAAGCGCCTGCGGGAACTTGAAAAGACCCTTGAAGGGGACAATTCCGGTCTGACCAAGAAAGAGCTTCTGGGCATGACGCGGGAACGCGACAAGCTGGAAATGTCTTTGGGCGGCATCAAGGAAATGGGTGGCCTTCCCGACATCATTGTCGTGATCGACACCAACAAGGAATCCATCGCCATTCACGAAGCCAACAAGCTTGGCATTCCGGTGGTCGCTATTCTGGATACGAACTCTGACCCTAGAGGCATCACGTATCCGATCCCGGGCAATGATGACGCTTCCCGTGCGCTGTCGCTCTATTGCGATCTCATCTCCCGTGCGGTGCTGGACGGCATGTCTGCTGGCAGCTCCAACATGGGCGGGGACGCCGGTGAAGCGGCTGAGCCGACCCCGGAAATTCTGCCAGACCTGAGCGCAAGTGAAGCAGCAGCACCTGCTGCTGAGGCTCCAGCCGCGACAGGCGAAGCGAAGTCTGAGTAATTATGACAACGCCTGCTGGCATTGGTCAGCAGGCGGATTGATTTTGAAAAACACGAGGGCAAGACCATGGCGAACATTACCGCAAGCATGGTGAAAGAACTGCGGGTGAAAACCGACGCAGGCATGATGGATTGTAAGAAAGCGCTCAACGAATGTGACGGCGACATGGACGCCGCTGTTGATTGGCTGCGCACCAAGGGCCTGGCCAAGGCTGCCAAGAAAGCTGGCCGCGTTGCCGCTGAAGGTCTTGTGGCCGCGAAGGTCGATGGCAACAAGGGCGTTGTTGTTGAAGTGAACTCGGAAACTGATTTCGTTGCGCGCAATGATATTTTCCAGGAAATGGTCGGCACCGTTGCTGCAGTTTCCATGGGTGTGGACGGCGACGAAGCGGCCACCCGCGGTGCCAACTTCACCGGCACCGACAAGACGGTTGATGAGCAAATCACCGCGATGGTCGGCACCATCGGCGAGAACATGAACTTCCGCCGTTCCGCTGGCCTGTCTGTGGATGAGGGCGCTGTTGCTGCTTATATTCACAATGCAGCCGCCGATGGTATGGGCAAGATTGCCGTGCTGGTGGGTCTGAAATCTTCCGGCGATGCTGCCAAACTGGCAGCCCTGGCCAAGCAAGTTGCCATGCACGTAGCAGCGACTTCGCCTTTGGCAGCCACGGAGGCTGAACTGGATCAGGCGGTTATCGAACGCGAACGTCAAGTTCTGATCAATGAAGCCAAAGAATCTGGTAAGCCAGACAACATCATTGAGAAGATGGTCGAAGGCCGCATCCGCAAATATCTTGAGGAAGTGGTCCTGACCAAGCAGACTTTTGTCATCGACGGCGAAAACACTGTCGAAAAAGCGCTGAAACTGGCCGAAGCTGATGTGGGTGCGCCCATTGAACTCGTCGGCTTCGTGCGCTTTGCTCTTGGCGAAGGCATCGAGAAAGAAGAAGAAGACTTTGCTGCGGAAGTTGCAGCGGTCGCAGGCAACTAGAGCCTGATTACGAGAATAGAAGGGACGCGACACCATGGGAGATGACGGCGAGCAATCGAGCGGCACCCCGAAATATCGTCGCGTCCTTTTAAAAGTCTCCGGTGAAGCCCTCATGGGCGATGAGCCCTATGGCATCGACATCAACATGGTCGATCGCATTGCCGGGGAAATTAAACACGCAACAGAAATTGGTGCCGAAGTGTGCCTCGTCATTGGCGGGGGCAATATCTTCCGTGGGCTCTCCGGAGCTGCCAAAGGCATGGACCGGACCAGCGCCGATTACATGGGCATGCTGGCCACCGTTATGAATGCGCTTGCCATGCAAAATGCACTTGAGCGTATTGGCGTCGATACTCGCGTTCAATCCGCCATTCCCATGACGACGGTGAGTGAGCCATATATTCGCCGCCGCGCCGTGCGCCATATTGAAAAAGGCCGTGTGGTCATTTTTGCGGGCGGCACAGGCAATCCTTTCTTCACCACAGACACAGCCGCCGCGTTACGCGCCGCTGAGATGAGTTGCAATGCGCTGCTTAAAGGCACGCAAGTGGATGGGGTCTATTCGGCTGATCCCAAGACCAACCCAGATGCCACGCGCTATGATGAGCTGAGCTATCATGAAGTGTTGTCCAAGGACCTTCGGGTCATGGATACCTCAGCCGTGTCCCTGGCGCGGGATAATGAGATCCCGATCATTGTATTTTCGATCCATGATCAGGGTCGTTTCGTAGATGTGCTGCAGGGCGATGGTGACTGCACAGTTGTCTCGTAGTTTCATACGTACAAAGAACAAATGGAGGATGTGATGGCTGTAGAAGGTGGAGTTGATTTCGACGACCTAAATCGTCGGATGGAAGGCGCGCTCAGCACGCTGCAAACCGAATTTGCAGGTCTGCGCACAGGGCGGGCTTCTGCCAGCCTGGTGGAACCGATCTCCGTCAATGCCTATGGCAGCATGATGCCCATGAACCAGGTGGGCACAGTGTCCGTTCCTGAATCACGCATGCTGTCCATCAGCATCTGGGACAAGGGCCTTGTGGCTGCCGTGGAAAAGGCCATTCGCGAAAGCGGGCTGGGCCTTAATCCTGTGACCGAAGGCCAGACGGTGCGCATTACTATTCCAGAGTTGAATGAAGAGCGCCGTGTTGAGCTGAGTAAAGTTGGCGGCAAATATGCCGAAGGCGCGCGGGTTGCGGTTCGCAATGTTCGCCGCGATGGCATGGAGCACCTTAAAAAGGCCCAAAAGGACAAGGACATTAGCGAGGACGAACAAAAAGAATTGTCCATTCGCGTCCAGACAATGACCGACGATATGGTGAAGCGCATCGACGAGATGTTGGCCACCAAAGAAACGGAGATCATGCAGGTCTAGGAATTGTTGGGGTAACGCGGGAGGGCTTCCTTCCGGGAGTTTGATATGCCGATGTCTTCGAAGACGTCTCCGAATGCGGATGAAAATATCGACGATATCCTCAATGAGGATCGGCCGCAGCATATTGCCATCATCATGGATGGCAACGGGCGCTGGGCGGAGGCGCGCGGCCTTCCAAAGCGCGCGGGCCACGAACAAGGCGTTGAAGCGGTGCGCCGCACGGTTCGCGAGGCTGGCGATCTGGGCATCCGGCATCTCACGCTTTATGGGTTTTCATCGGAAAACTGGAGCCGCCCGGTGGAAGAGGTCAATGACCTCATGGGCCTGCTTCGTTTGTATATTCGCAAAGACCTGAACAAGCTTGTCAGCCGAGGTATCCGCATACGGATTATCGGCGAGCGCGGAAATCTTGCACCGGACATTATCAAACTGATCGAAGACGCCGAATCCCGAAGTGCCGGGAATAGCGAGTACTTCCTCACCATCGCGTTTAACTATGGTGCCCGCCAGGAATTGGTGGAAGCTGCCCGCGCGCTTGCCGAAAAGGCTTCCCGCGGGGAGATTAAACCCGGGGAAATTGACGAGACGACCTTTGCGGCATCCCTGCAAACGAGCGACCAGCCTGATCCAGATCTGGTGATCCGGACAAGCGGCGAGCAACGCCTGAGTAATTTCCTGTTATGGCAATCCGCCTATTCCGAGTTCTATTTCTCAGATGTTCTGTGGCCAGACTTCGAACGCCGCCATCTTGTTGCCGCCATCCGGGCCTTTGCAACCCGGGAGCGCCGCTATGGTGGTCGCCCTGATGAGATCTCCAATGAAGGCCCCAGTGAAAGCCCGAGTGAAACCACAAAACGAAATCAGAGGGGCGCGGCCCATTGACTGAACCAGTGACCGAACCAGCTGATACGGAAGCGCCTAAAAGCGGTCTGGTCCGGCGGATTGGTCCTGCCATTGCTCTGATTATATTTGCTTTTGCTGTTACTTACTCAGGCGGATGGTTCTTTGCTTTTGCAGCAGGGCTTTCCGGGGTTTTGATGATCATGGAATGGCAGACCATGACCAAAGTGGCGCGCAACTCACCCACAGGCGTTCTGCAATCTTCTGCCATCGTTGTTGCTGTGGGATTGTCCGTCCTCGGACCTATTTCGGCATCCCTTGCGGTGTTGGGACTGGGCGCTCTTGCAGCGGGCGGCACGTCAAAAATTGGCGGCACAAAGCTTAGCTCTGGGATATTTGGCGTTCTTTATATCGGCCTGCCCATGGTAGGGGCGGTCTGGCTGCGCGATATTCCGCATGTGGGGCTCTATAACATTCTTTGGATCTACGCCGTGGTGTGGGCAGGCGATACGGGAGCCTATTTCATGGGGCGCCTGATCGGGGGCCCTAAATTGGCCCCGGCCATTTCACCAAACAAGACATGGGCGGGCGCCATAGGCGGGGCGACAGCTTCCATTATAGCTGGGCTTGGCACAGCGGTGTGGGCCTCAGCCACGCTTTACGATGCGCCGCCTACATACATCATTGTTATCGCGGGCAGTCTTTTTGTTGGCATCGTGGCGCAGCTTGGAGACCTCGGGGAGAGCTACTTCAAGCGCCGGGTGAACATAAAAGATTCAGGCACACTCATTCCCGGGCATGGCGGCGCGCTGGACCGGCTGGATGGTTTTTTAACCGCGGTTTTGGTGTCAGTCCTACTGGTCTATCTTTTCGGAGGCGATGGCCACGTGTGGATCGGGTAGGGCGCGAGTGATGTCAAACCTCAATTTGCAAAAGCGCGTCACGGTTCTGGGCTCGACCGGCTCGGTGGGCTGTAGCACCCTGGACCTCATCGCCCATGCGCGCGAGGGCCAAGACCCGGAAGCCTTTCCCATTGAAGCGCTGACAGCACAACGTCGGGTCGATGATCTGATCGCTCAAGCCCGCCAGTTTTCTCCTAAATTTGCCGTCATCGGTGATCCATCCTTGCTGGCTCAGCTTCGCGAGGGTCTTGATGGGACCGGTGTTGAGGCCGCAGCGGGACCTGAAGCCTTGGTCGAGGCGGCATTGCGCCCGGCGGATTGGGTCATGGCGGCAATTGTGGGCGCTGCGGGATTGGCCCCGACCCATGCAGCAATTTCCCGAGGCGTAGAAGTAGCCCTTGCCAATAAGGAATGCCTGGTCTGTGCCGGGGACCTGATTATGGGTGCGGTGAAAGCCTCCGGCGCAACGCTTCTGCCGGTGGACAGCGAGCACAACGCCATCTTTCAGGTGCTGGAGCAGGAAAATCGCAGCTCGGTGGAGAAAATCATCCTCACCGCATCTGGAGGGCCGTTCCGCACCTTCACCCGGCAGCAGATGGCGACCGTGACCCCGGCCCAGGCCGTGGCCCACCCCAACTGGGATATGGGGCAGAAGATCTCGGTCGATTCTGCCACCATGATGAACAAGGGGCTGGAAGTCATCGAGGCTCATCACCTTTTTGGCTTCTCCCCACGAGAAATTGATGTACTGATTCACCCGCAATCAGTGATCCATTCCATGGTTTCCTACGAGGATGGATCCGTCCTGGCTCAGCTGGGCTCCCCCGACATGCGCACGCCCATCGCGCATACGCTTGCCTGGCCCCAAAGAATGCCCGCCCCGGTGGCAAAATTGGATCTGGCGGCAATCGGCAGCTTGAGCTTCGAAGCCCCTGACGAAACACGCTTTCCAGCCCTCAGACTGGCCCGGAATGCCTTGCAAATGGGTGGGGGCGCCCCTACTATCCTCAACGCTGCGAATGAGGCTGCCGTCGCCGCTTTTCTTGAGGATCGCATCGGGTTTTTAGATATCCCGAAGGTCGTTGAGGGGGCACTTGACCATCTGGACAATGGGCAAGGAATTTGGCGCCTTGACGCACTGGAAGACGTCTTCGCGCTGGATTCAGAAGCGCGCGAACAAGCAAATCAACTGATGTCCGCCTAAAGCCAGGAAACCCTCGTTCCAGGCGGCGTCAATAAACACGTGTTGGGCTTATGGATTTATTGCTTGGCGTACAGGGCGCTCTCCTTTGGGTCTTCCATTGGATTGTCCCTTTCATTGTCGTGTTGTCCGTGGTGGTTGTGGTCCATGAATGGGGCCATTTCATCGTTGGGCGATTGTTCGGCGTGAAAGTGGACAGCTTCTCTGTCGGGTTTGGGCCCGAGATTGGCAGTATTACCGACAAAAAGGGAACTAAGTGGCGCCTTGCCTGGCTGCCGCTGGGCGGCTACGTCAAATTCTTTGGCGACATGGGCCCGGCCAGCAATCCTGATCCCGAACAGTTGAGCCATCTTGAACGGTCTGGTGTCAGCAGGGACGAGGTTTTTCATTTCAAACCGCTCTACCAGCGCGCCTTGATTGTGGCCGCTGGCCCTATTGCCAATTTTATTCTCGCCATTTTGATCTTTGCCGGTGTGTTCATGTTTGCAGGTGAGGCGCATCTGCCGCCGCGCCTTGACGCGATTGATGCCGACAGTCCAGCCAATGTGGCAGGGTTCGAGCCTGGTGATCTTGTGGTTGAGCTGGAAGGCCGCCAGATCACTAATTTCATTGAAATACAACGCACTGTGGCAATGAATGCCGGGATTGAGCTGACCTTTGTGGTGGAGCGCGGCGGCGAAGAACTGACACTATTTGCAACGCCGGAAGAACGAGAGCTGGAAGACCGTTTTGGAAATATCCACAAGCTGGGCATGTTGGGTCTGACACAGAATACCGAGCCCGGAGAGATGACGGTCATCCGTTATGGCCCGCTGCGGGCGATTGGCAAGGGCGCCGGTCAATCAATGGATATCGTGACCCAGACATTTGTCTACTTGGGACAAGTAATTTCTGGCCGCAGAAGTGCGGAACAGTTAGGTGGACCACTGAGAATCGCGCAAGTCTCAGGGCAGGTCGCCAGAAGCGGCATTGTTGCGTTGATTTATATGATTGGTGTTCTGTCGGTCAGCATCGGTTTGATCAATTTGTTCCCCATTCCCATTCTGGATGGCGGGCATTTGGCTTTTTATGGTTTTGAGGCCTTACTCGGCAAACCTCTTGGCGAAGGTGCGCAGGAGTTTGGTTTCCGCGTTGGGTTATTGTTCGTCTTGTCCGTGATGATCCTTTTCACATGGAATGATTTGGTCCACTTACGGGTGTTCGAGTTTCTCGAGGGAATGTTTTCATGATGCGGTTTGTATCAAAGCTTGACTTGCAGCGTGATTTTGCTGGGCTTGTCTTGCTCATTGCCGTTTTGGCAGCACTGTTCGCCCCCCTGAACAGCGCGCTGGCTCAAGGCTTGGCTGGTGCAGGAGCGCAGCCATCGGAAATTACAACAGCAGAAGGTACCATCGTTTCTGACGCGGGTGCCGAAGGTCGA
The DNA here is from genome assembly GCA_021774965.1 of Alphaproteobacteria bacterium. Lineage (GTDB taxonomy): Bacteria > Pseudomonadota > Alphaproteobacteria > JAJFIK01 > JAJFIK01 > JAJFIK01. Next base: position 4,414 of record JAJFIL010000067.1, on the reverse strand, counting down.
ATAATCGAAAATGTGGTCGTTGAAGGCAACGAGCGCATTGAGGTCAGCACCATTGGCGCCTACACGCTGATCAATGTAGGGGACGCCTATACAGCAGAAACGGCTGATCTGGCGCTGAAGAGATTGTTCTCAACAGGCTACTTCGCCGACATCGTTGTTGAAATGCGCGGATCAACCTTGATCGTGCGCATTGTCGAAAACCCTATGATCAACCGGGTGATCTTTCGCGGTAACAGCGCCTTTGATGATGACGATCTGACCGAAGAAGTTGAGCTTCGCCCGCGGACGGTTTTCACCCGGGCCGCAGTGCAGGCTGACGTGCAGCGTATCCTGGAGGTTTACCGTCGGGGTGGTCGCTTCTCCGCAGACGTTGACCCTCAAATTGTTCAACTGCCTCAGAACCGTGTGGATTTGGTTTTTCAGATTAATGACGGTCCCAAGACCGGCGTGCGCCGTATCAATTTCATCGGGAATGAAGAATTTTCCGATCGCCGTTTGCGGGGCATTGTTGCCACCGAAGAAAGCAAGTGGTGGAAGATATTCAGTTCCAACGACAACTATGATCCAGACCGGATCACGTTTGACAGAGAACAGCTCCGTCGTTTCTACCTCTCCAAGGGCTACGCTGATTTCCGCGTTGTCAGCTCTGTTGCAGAACTGACGTCTAACCGGCGCGACTTCTTCGTGACTTTCACGATCGAAGAAGGGGAGCAATATCGGGTTGGCAATGTTGAGGTCGTCACAGAGCTTGAGCGTTTGGATAATGATTTCCTGAGACGTCTTATTCCAATCACGGAGGGTGAACTCTACAACGCCAACTTTATTGATTCAGGCGTTGATAATCTAACGTTTATGGCTGGCGTCAACGGCTATGCATTTGTGGATGTTCGCCCGCGCGTTCGCCGCAACCGTGAAGAACAAACTGTCGACCTGACTTTTGAAGTGAATGAAGGCCCGCGGGTTTACATCGAACGGATCAATATTGTTGGTAACACGCGGACCCTTGATCGTGTGGTTCGCCGTGAATTCCGACTGGTTGAGGGTGATGCCTTTAACCGCGTTCTTGTAGAGCGCAGTCGATCGCGGGTGCGCGGACTTGGTTTCTTTGAGAACGTGGAAATCACAGAAGAGCCTGGCAGTTTACCTGACCGTACGGTTCTGAACGTTGAAGTAACTGAGCAGGCAACGGGTGAGATCAGCTTTGGCTTGGGTTTCTCTTCCACTGATGCCTATGTCTTCGATCTATCCATTACCGAACGAAACCTCCTGGGTCGTGGTCAGAACTTGCGACTGTCACTGCAATTGTCTGCACGAACACGGCAGGTGGATATTCGCTTTACGGAACCCTACTTTTTGGGCCGAAACCTGGCCGCCGGGTTGGACATCTTCCAGGTCCGCAACGATTTTGTGGAATCGAATTTCGCGACCGAGACCTCTGGCGTTGGCATTCGTCTCGGATTTCCGGTTTCTGAATTCAACCGTGTAGGGCTTCGGTATACGGTCCGGCAGGAAGCTATCGATCCAGATGATGGATATTGCACGCCATCACGGTGGACAGATGACCGAGGAACCGAAGATACCAACGATGATATTGTGACTTTGCCTGTGGTCTGCCTGCGGGAAGGCACGACCTGGCTATCGCTTGCTGGGTTCACATTTTCGTCAGATCACCGAAACGACCCAGTTCAACCTTCGGGTGGCTATTCCTTTTCGGTTCAACAGGATGTGGCGGGTCTTGGCGGGGATATTCATTTCTCCCGAACAGAGATCGATACCCGGTGGTTCTACAGCCCGTTCCAACGCGGTTTCTTGGAGGATGTAGTGTTCTCTCTACGCGGCTCCGGGGGCTATGTCTTTGATTGGGGCACGGATGATGGTTTGCGCACCAATGACCGGTTTTTCAAGGGTGGAGCTTCGTTTAGGGGCTTTGAGCCATCCGGTTTAGGCCCAAGATCCACCCTCGCTCGTACGGCACTTGGGGGCCGGGTGTATGGAATTGGAACAGCAGAGATCGGATTCCCGCTTCCAACGCCTGAATCCCTCAGTTTGGATGGTGCAATATTTGCAGATGTTGGCACTGTAGGGCTCGTGACCGATGGAGATATCGGGGGGCCAGGTCAGCGTGCATTTATTCAAGATGACTTGAGTATGCGTGCTTCGGTGGGGATTTCAGTATTCTGGTCTTCACCATTTGGACCTGTTCGCCTTGATTTCGCCGAGGTTTTAGCCCGAGAAGACTATGACGTAGTAGAAACCTTCCGGTTCTCAGGCGGGACGAGATTTTAAGGAAACCAAATGAAACGCCTTTTCAAACTATCGCTGCCAGCTCTGCTGGCCATGATCACCCTTGGCCTGTCGGCTCCGGCATCGGCTCAAACGACAGTTTTGGTTGTTGATACTCAGCAAGTCTGGGCAGAAACAGAACTGGGGCAGGACATTGCTCGCCAGTTACAAGAGCTTGCTGAAGGCCTCCAAGCCCGCATTGCGCAGGGCGGAGAAGAGCTGCAGGGGGAACTTGAAGATCTCCAGCGCCAACGGGATGAGTTCATCATCACCGATGAAGTGTTTGAGCAACGTATCCGGGAGCTGCAGCAACGGGACCAAGCCCTGCAAGCGGGTATCGAAGTAAGCGGTCAGGCTATGCAATTGGCCCAGCGCCGGGCGCAAAATGCTTTCTTTCAGGCTATCCTTGAAGATCTGAGCACGGTGATGGAAGAGCGCTCTGGCACAGTTTTGCTCGAGCGCAGCAATACGCTTCTTGTGGCAAACGAGAATGATATTTCTGATCACGTGGTAACCATGGTCAATGCTCGGATCACTTCTTTGGAAGTGGAACTGCTGCCACCACCACCAACCGAGACCCCTGAGTAAGGCAACCGGTAACAGGAGCGCTCGTGGCTGATCCAAGATTTTACCAGCAAGCGGGCCCCTTTACGGTGGCTGATCTTTGCGAGGTTACTGGCGCCAAACTTCTGACACCAGATTTGGCGGCGCGTGAGATCTCTCAGGTTGCTTCGATTTCTGAGGCGACAGCGCAGGACATCACGTTCCTGGGTGATAAAAAATACCGCGCCAGCTTGAGCACATCTCAGGCTGGCGCTTGTCTTTTGAGCGAAGCGATGGTGGAGCATGCGCCAGGCGGAATGGCGCTTCTCATCGTGGGTGATCCCCAGCGCGGCTTTGCCGATGTGATTGATCACTTCTACCCGCCTCAAGTGGCTACAGGCATCCATCCGCTGGCAAGTGTAGACCCAACGGCAAAACTTGAAGACGATGTCAGCGTCGATGCAGGTGCATCGGTGGGGGCAGGGGCCGAGATTGGTACCGGCACAAACGTCGCTGCCGGGGCCGTTGTTGGAGTTGGCGTCACTCTTGGGCGCGGCTGCTCCATTGGGCCGAATGTTACGCTCAACTATGCGCTGGTGGGGGACAGGGTCATCATCCATGCCAATGCCGCGATTGGAGCCGATGGGTTTGGCTTTGCCATGGGCCCTCAAGGCCACCGCAAGATCGGCCAATTGGGCCGCGTGATCCTTCAGGATGATGTTGAGATTGGAGCCGGCACGACGATTGATCGTGGCGCCCTGGGAGATACCACCATCGGCGAAGGCACCAAGATCGATAATCTTGTCCAGATCGGCCATAACTGCACCATTGGTCGGCACTGTGTCATTGTCGCCCAGGTTGGCCTTGCAGGCAGCACGGTCCTGGAAGATTTTGTAGTTATGGGCGGGCAGGCAGCCTCTGCAGGGCACCTGACTATCGGAGCGGGCTCTATGCTTGCGGCGCGGACTGGGGCAAAAGATGACCTACCTGCCGGTGGCGTTTATGGTGGTGCTCCGGCAAAACCGATTAAGTTATGGATGAGGGAAATTGCCGCGGTGGCGCGATTGGCCCGTCCAACCAAGAAGAAATAATAGCGAAGCAAACGAACGTCATGTCAGAAACTGCAGAAGAAATCGGAACCACGCCGCGAGAAGATCTCGCCTCAGTGGACAATATTGGCCTGATGAAACTTCTTCCTCATCGGCCCCCCATGTTGATGATCGACACATTGTACAACATTGTGCCCGGTCAAAGCGCGGTTGGCCTGAAGAATGTCACCATCAATGAGCCATTTTTCGCGGGCCATTTCCCGGGTCATCCGGTGATGCCCGGCGTGCTTCAAGTTGAAGCCATGGCCCAAACGGCAGGCGCGTTGGTGGTGCATACCCAAGGCGAAGAGGCCGAGGGAAGCCTTACCTATTTCATGAGCGTTGATGAAGCGCGTTTTCGCAAGCCGGTGGTGCCCGGCGACACGCTGCACATCATGGTCACCAAGATCAAGGAGCGTGGTGCGATCTGGAAATTCAAGGGTGAATGCAGGGTCAATGGCACACGCGTATCGAACGCGATCTTTGGTGCCATGATGGTG
>JAJFIL010000066.1 GCA_021774965.1 Alphaproteobacteria bacterium | reverse complement strand
TTGGTCAGGTATGTTTGGCATTTCTGCCCCCTTTGGTTCAAAAGAGCCGGGTTGCAAGTGCAACACCGCCCAAGGTGATGCCTGTTGTCAGGCTTGCGCGGGAGAATGCATAGATTGCGACCCCCACAATCCCGAACCACGCGATGTCCACGAAGTCCGTAATCCAGTATCCGTATTGACTGATGGAATAGGTCCGCACCCAGACTATGCTTGCCGAATAGACTGGCCCAGTGGCAAAGAATGCCGCCGCAAACGCCACCACATTGGCAAAGAGCTCAACCGAGCTCTCAAAGGTGCCGCGCGGGTTTGGACTATTGTTGGCCATCAGGTTCTCCAGTTTGACAGGCGGTTCTATGACTGTGTGCAAGTGACAATAGAGATGCTGGGACCGTGGTCGGGGGAAAGCACGCCAAATAGGGTTCGCAATTTCTGTGAGGTCCTTGTGCGGCGTATTTAGAGGACAGCCAGTTACCCTGGGGCTTCGTTATCGTTGGCTGCACGCAGCCCCCAATGCCGGACATTTGTATCGCCCCAGTTGATGGCGCGAACTGAGGATGCAATTGCAATGAAGCGGGCTTTGCTTATTGGCCCATGAAATGCACTATTTGAGCTTTCAGGGCGGACCTCGTGGAAGTTCCAAGAAATCCAATCGAGCAGAGCAGAACGCCAGCGAGGCGCGTCGTCCGTGCCCAGAAACAACAGGCCCTCGGGAACCTCAAAGAGGTCACTCCAATTGATCACCACAGTGACCCAGACTTCATTCTTGAAATTGCCATCCAGTTTCGAGAGCTCAACAAGAATTGCATCTATGAGTTCGCTGGCGGCAATTCCTCGTGCATTCATCCACTCTCGCGTATAGGCACGCGCGTCATCGATAAATGCGGGATTTTGGAGTTCATGGTCTGTCACCACAAGCCAGCGCGCGCAGAATCCCCTCATGATACAATCAAAGCAGTTTATAGGGGAAACACCTTGGCTATTTGGGCATCTAAACATATACCGAGACTCCTACCTTGAAACTCATTGAACCTTAGGCAGATTGGACATGAAGTTTTGGTCAATTGGAATCTAACGGTGGTCAGCGATGAGTGACCAAACAAATGACGAGCTTCCAGAGCGAGCCAAGGCCATACGTCGACTGATGGAGGCGGGCGTTGGTCGAAATGGTTCGGGCCACTGGCGGCAACAAGAGCTAGCCTACAGGGTCGGGGTCTCAAAAGGCACGCTCAATCGATGGATTATAGGAAAGTACATCGATCCGAATGATTTGAATTGTCTCGTGGAAGTGTTCTTTTCGCGAGCCGAAGATAAAGTAACCTATTCCCGCGAATTTCAGATTCTGACGGCCAGTCAATCATCCACCTTAGATGAGGGAATCTTCTCGCCGCAATACTCCAAGTATGATCTATGGAATTATATGCTGCGCCCAATCCGAGGGAATGTTGAAAGGCTCCTTACGGAATCTGGGGAGTTTGACGGAACACCAGGATTCCTCCTTGAGCACTTGTCCTCGTCGAAGATTACAGACCAGTTCATAGTTCCGGCCCCAAAATGGTTTTCAGATTGGGCGAGTACGCCAGATGGCTCGGGATATGCGCCGTATGAGCTGAGACCGCCAGTGGACCTTGACGGAAGCAGTGATTTCGCGCAGCTGCAAAAATACTATCCTGATGCCCGTATTCTTGATCTGATCCGCCATCACTCTGAGCAATATGCGCGTTGGGTGTATGAACAACACAAAGATAGCAGAGTACAGTTTCCGCCGTTCAACAAGCCGACGATAGGCCTCCTAGGCTGGAAGCAAGTTCAGCCAGCAGGACGCGAGGAACGAGCACATCTCCGACTTATAAACTATCAATCGGACTACTATACCAATCAAGTCATGACTGAAGTCATGCGGGACATTCGGAAGGAGAGGCCAGGCGCATTTCAGAACGTGGGCAAAAGCTATCCAGTTAGCGATGGCTTGTATCTCCCATACTTCACGCCATCAATGGCACTGAATATTCAGGTTGTTACTAAAGGATCGAACGGACCTGAGACTCACATCACAATGACATCTGATCGCATCGGAAACAAAAATCAGACTGGCAAGTTCAATTCTACAGTCGATGAGGGTCTTGGAATTGACGATGTTGATCCCGTTACAGGCCTCGTAACTTTTGACTCTTGGGTCCTTCGCGCTCTGTCAGAAGAGCTTGGCATTGTGCCAAGAGCTCTATTCCCAAAGGATAGGCGTGATCCGATCGACAACCTCATATTCCTGGAGTTTTCAGTTGAAATGGTCAATTTCGAACCATTTCTGTCCTGCGTAGTTACTTTGGATATGACGACAGAAGAATTGCTTGAAGCAATTAGAGCGAATGCCCGCGATGCATCCAGGGAAATCGAGCAATTCAAAACAATACCTTATACCGCGGAAGGATTTATGGACCTGCTCATAGATCACCCCACAGGGGTAGCTGGATTTACGACCTTTTCCCCACTCATATTCGATCTGATTATACAGAAGGGACTGGTCCCGAAGGGGGGCTAGCCTCTTCTTCAGATTCTAGAACGGATCTTGGGCCGAAGTCATTGTCCATGTGATTAGTCGAACATCTTAGAAGTTTGGCTATTTCCTCCAGAGAGTGATCGCATAAGAACTCTCCTTCCGTTTCTCCTTCGGGCAACTCGGGCTGGTTTCGCAAGAACATATAGCAGCGCTCGGCATCTATGTTGTTTGGTTCAACATAAACAACGTCGCGGATGGCGACGATACGTGGCGTTGCCACGTCTTCCTTCTCCATGCCGCACCGGGCAGCCAAGCGCAATATAATATGCTCTCCCATTTCTCACCTCAACAATCAGTATACGGAGTATTATGGAGAATTGCAATAACCTCGACTTTTGCATTCCGCCACCAATTACCCACAGACATTGCGCGGCGGATGAGTTGTAAAGTTTGACGACAGGCGCCCAGCTTCCCGACCATTGGCGGATGGAACGGATCAAACTCACAGATGAACTTCTGGCGGCGCTTGAAGCAGAGGCCCACCGCACTGGCATTGTGTGGGAGGATGTTTTCGGGCCGGGCTCAAACCTTCCCGATGATCTGAGCGCCGGAATGATCCGCAAGTGGCAAAAGGGCCTGACAAAGAAAGCGCGCAAAGATCACTATGATGCCGTCCTCGCGCTGTTGCAGAGCCTTCAGAGCACCCCCGTTCCGGGAGCCATTGTGAAACCTCACATACATGACCCAACGCGGCGGATATTTATGCCAGAAGACCTCGCAGCACTGGAACATGAGCGCACCCGCACCGGCGTCATGCAAACAGCTCTGATTGAGTTGTTTGCCAATGAAGTGCCCGAAGGTCTGCGCGCTTCCACGATAACGATGTGGATTAACGACCCGCCGCGCACCGTCAATGCAGAGCACCTTGCATGGGTGCTTCAAAAGTGGCGCTCACTGCCCGATGGAGATAGATAGCATTTGTCCTAAATGCTGCGCAAAGTTCAGTTTTGGTGAAGGTTTTTCTCATATACTCAGTATACGGATGAAATATGTTCAAATCCGTGAAAGAGTTAACAAAATCTTAAGTGATTTTACGTAACATATATGTAATTAAGCGAAAAGGCGGACCATAACCGCCACGCGAAAACAGGGTGTGTGAGGAATGATACGGGGACAACTCTCAGAAATGCAACGTGATAAAGCTTGGGAAGGCAAGGAGCTTGACGAGCGTAAAGCCATGACCGCGCATAACCTCAGCAAGAGCGATGCTGCCGAGGATGTAGGGATTATTATGACCGGAACCGGCGCTACAATGGATGCGCAAGGTCAGGGTAAAAGTGCCAAGAAAAAGAAAGAACGCGAACAACTCCACCAACAGATGATGCTTACAGCTGGCGAACTCAGTGGCATGCTGGATCAGCGCGCAAACGATTTGCAGGATGAGCGCGGACAAAACTCGGCCCGTATCGGCGAGCTTGAGGATAGAAATGAAGCGCGTGCGGACATCTTGGCCCTTATAGCGGCGGGGGGACTTGACCTTGAAAACCTGACACCGGCGCAAGCTGCACTGTTGGATCGCGCGGGGATTGAGATTGATGAAGATACGACGGTTGAGGAGGTCGAGCGCGCGGCGCGTGATGGAATTGATGCCGATCAAGCCGAAATTGACCGCCTTGAAAGGCGCAACGAAGAGATTGATCGTGAATTGGAAGCAATTGAAGAAGCGCGACGTCTTTTGGAAGCTGATCCCGAAAATCCACAGGCTGCTTTGGATTATCTAGAAAGCGAAAACGTATCACTTGAGGCAAATGGCAATGTAAATGATGCTGAGAGCCGAATTGAAGTTCATGCTCGTGAATTGAATGACGAAAGTGCCGACAATCACTCGAGGCTCAATGAATTAGATGGAGGTGTTGCCATTGATGAAGAAGTCTCTGAATTCATGCAAATCCTGTCAGGTTACCAAGGCATGTTCACTAATGAGCAGATTGCTGAGGAGATGCACAACGAGATTGCGGACTTATCCGATGAGGCACGTGATCTATTCTCTAATCTTGATGAGACACGCGAAATGTTTGAAATTTTCAACCGTGGCCAAGCGTCGCCCGATGCAGGCATAGATACGCCAGAAAACAGGCAAGGGCCGGATACGCCACCCTCACCGCCGATATCACCTTAGTTGTCGTAGCTGACTTGCGTCGCTGTTGAAAGCGAAGCTGCCGTAAGTGACGTGCGAATAGCGCGAACAGCAGCGCTACCGACCCGCCCTTGATAAAGATCACTCTCGGATTGGCGACCACCAACAGGACGCCCGCTCACTAATGCAACAACGCCGTCGGCGCTCGGATAGCCCGCAACACTGATGACGTTGTATCCTTCATGCTCTCTTATACTTCGCGCTGTTGTTTCTGCCGCGCGCTCTGAAATACTTGCTCCGTAATAAATAACCCCATCGCATTCGCGGGAGAGGGCTAGGGCCTCGGGCGGTGCAAGTGGTGCGGATGGGGTAACGCATTCTGTTTGCGTGTCATTAGAAGCAACCTGATTTTCCTGTGCGCAAGCCTGAAGCGGGACGGCGGCAGCAAGTGCCACCGCAAAGGCTGCGCTGGCCAATTTGTTCGCTGTTGCTTGTCTCGTCGCTCCCATTCCAAATACCGGACTTGGTTCACTTATGGGCGCACGATAACAAAAGTTGCGTATAAACGCAAGAAAATTGCGTTTAGCGTTGTGTATACGCATTGATATGGTAGGATTTGGGTGATCCATAAAGGATCAATTCTGCGAAGGTAGGTTTGAATGATTTATGAAAAGTTGAGATCGCCGCGTTTCTGCGGTTTCTTGAAAGCGAATTTGGAAGTTGGAGGCTCAAATGCCGTCCTTGCAAAATCGATCGTTTTTGCAAGAGGGAGGGGCGCGTTATGAGCGTTTGGCCGCAACTGACTGAGGGCGCGCGCCGGATAGGCTATGCGCGGGTTTCAACGAAGGAGCAGAAGCTCCGTATGCAGCTTGATGGGCTGAATGCGGTGGCGTGCGAGAAGATATTCTCCGACCACGGCGTTTCCGGTGCCAAGGCGCAAAGGCCGGGGCTGGATGCGATGCTGGATTACCTACAGCCCGATGATGTGGTGGTGGTGTTTAAACTGGACCGGCTGGGGCGCTCTGTCCTGCATCTGGCAGACCTGCTCACGCGCTTTGGCAATGAGGGTATTCACTTCTGTTCAATGAGCGAAGGGATCAATACGACCACGCCCGGTGGTAAGCTGGTCTACCACCTGTTCAGCGCCATGGCGGAGTTCCACCGGGATCTGATTGTTGAGAATACAATGGCAGGGCTGGATGCGGCGCGGGCGAGAGGGCAGAAGCTGGGACGACCCTATAAGCTCGATGAATGGCAAATCCTCGAAGCGCACCGAAGCATCATGCAAGAAGGCGAAAGCCTGGAGTTCGCAGCCGCCCTTTGGGAAGTCTCGCCGTCTACAGTTACCCGCGCGTTTGAGAGACTGGAGCTTGAGGCGGCCTGATTCGGAGTTCATGCTTGACCATGAAACCTTACTGGAAGAGGAAATCATGGAGATAGATTACGACGAATATCTGCCAATGTGCGACAAGTTCGATATGACGCCTGAACAAAAATGCCAGTTTATTACAGAGCTACACAATATCATGGAGTGCTTCGTCGATCTAGGATTTGGCACGGACCCATCCAGCTTGGCAGCCCCAGAGCTCGCTGAGTTTGTATCGGAGTTCGTCAGAAAAGGTGACGCGGTAAAGCAGTCGCAGTGAACTGAAACTCAGGATCAATGAAAGTTGGAAGATTTAGCGTCCCGCAAGAGGTGCGTTGTAATACAACGCCTCTTGCCAAAGGGGTGCTGCGCCCCCTGTTGGATACCCCCGCTATTGGCGCGATCTAGACCCTAGAGGGTCATGTTCGCGCCAAGCAAAACGTATCGCCGTTTTAGATCACTCGTCAGGGTGATGGCCCCCGACACCCGCCAGTCAGAGAAGCGTTCCTGCTCCTCCAACACCTCCATGAGCGGGAGATTTCGTTTCTCCCTGCACCCATCGATCAAAGGGCGTATCGCCGCCCCTTGAAACCCACTCGCAGGGCTTGGAGCCTTGCCGCTCCACCTGCACCGAACCATGCACAAACATGCGACTGTTTGATCTCCTCTTGGGAGAGGCTCCGCACCCACCAAGACGCCTTGGTTGGAACGTTGCCTAGATGTAATATTTGAACGGTTGCGGAGCACCGTCAAGATTGGGTGCCGCAGTAAGTATTTCGCCGATGGCGTCTGCGAACTTCAATGTTACCGGCAACCCGTCAGCAAAATTGCAGCCATTGAAATTCACCTTTGTGAGAGCCAGGACATCCGCAACGACTTGGTCAATCTCAGCATCACCCCAATCAATGTTGACCGCGAGTGGATTGGGCGTCTCGAAACCTGGATAGGTATTGAACCTTGCGACATATCCTTTCGTCCAAAGATAGGCCATACGCTCATGAACAGGGAGGTATGTCCCTCTTATAGGAGGCTGATTGGCAAGACGGTACAGTTTGAGCTGGTCCGTCGATCTAATCCTGATGCCGACAACATTTGTCGCCTTTGACTTCCCCGCCAGGAACCCTTCCCATTCATGTTTGTCAAAGCGGGTTCTGCCATGAATGAAAACCTCATCAGGTGGCTGCCCATGGATTTTTTCGTAACCCGTGATTACCATTTCCATCAATTCCTGCGCCTTCGCTTTAGGTAAATGGAATTGTTTTAGCTTCTTTGAATACCACGGCCCCACCGCACCGCGAAAAACCAGCCCTTCTCCAGAGCGGAGGAAGAGTTGGGCACCGCAGCAGGCATTTCCTGAATTCGGGTCTGTTGTGTCCTTCTTAAAGACGATTCCAACATAGCAGACGCCAGGGCGGATATCCTTCAGCCTCCAAGGGGGCCCCGCCGACTTGTAGTAGGATGTCGAGCAAAGGTTCCAGGCGATTGTGGCAGGATCCTGAACCGTACGGCGTCCTTGCTCGACCTCTTTCCCAATCCCGCCAATCAATGTTGTTTCTCGGACAATCTGAATTGCTGCCTTGCTGAGTAATCGTGCCTTGAGCTGATTATGGAAGTTTAGATCATATCGCTGAAGATCAGCTTGTACGTTATCTTCATCAAACAGCGATGGAGCTCTAAGAAAGCCTTTGGCCGCCTTCGAACTCATGTGGGCCTTACCTTTGATGCGATCTTGTGCAGGTGGGGCTTTCTGAGGACGACCCCACTGAAAAATTTCCTCAGGGATAATGACATACCAAAAGTCAGGTGTAACCTCACCTTCATTCAGTAAATAAGACTCAATCGCGTCCGCGAAAACATCAACGGTCTTCTTAATGGCTTCATGTCGGTTCGTTAAGCGAATCGATTTGGAGATTACTTTGGCTGGAACAGCAATTTCCGTTACCGGCTTCTCCGGCCATTTAAGGCCGAAAGCTGATTCGAACCCTGGAAACGCAGAATGGTGAGCGACATTCTCCTTGTAGGGCGGAATATAGCCGCTGATCACCTTTCCCCAATCTGAAAAATGCTTGAGCCCTTCGGCTGTCCCAACAACGCCGAACTTCAATGCCGTTCCTGCGGCTTGAGACTCTGTGGGCCCATATAGGAATAGGCCGTCCTTTGGGTGCTCCTCGCATTGATTGTGAGCAAACTCCAAAAGTGGTTCTGGCAGAATTTTTATGGTCGAGGCACTCATTCTTCGTCCTCTTTTTCAAAAAATTTGGCGAAAGCTGGATCGCTCAACCGCTTTTGTAATTCTGCATTTTCAATCTCCTCTGCCATCTCGTCTGATAGCTCTGCCGAAACAGGATCCGTCGCTATACCAACAGGAGATTCGAACGTTAGGGGTCGCCCGCCACACAAGAGCGCCACATCCTTGCCAACTGGAAGCTCAAAGGAATCTTCACCCTCGGCTAGCCATGTCGAAAATGCTAAAGTCAGTGATCGCCATTTATCGTTAAACCACATTTTGGTGAGGGATCGGCGTATCGAGTTCAGGCGCGTCTTGTTTGAGAGTGGCGTTTTGCCATCCTCTGAAACAATAATCCGGGGCTGAATCACAATGAACGGCGTATCTGTGAGAAAAACCTTTCCAGTAAAACCCAGGTGCCAATAGTACCGGGGGACGAGTTGGCCATCAGGAGCTTCTTTCTTGCGAAAGATTCCCGAAACTGCGCGCCGACGCGACTTCCCGCCAAAATCAACATACCTTAGTTGCCCACCCTCTGGAGTGCCTTGAGGAAACCACCAAGCAAAATTACCATTCGCCATCTCATAAGGCGTGAGGCCTCTGTCCCGCATAGCGTTATCCCAAGTCTGTCGAACCAGAGACGTCACCTTGTTCTTGGCATCCCTGGGCGCAATGCCCGTGATATCGCCGGTACGTCCGCGCAGGAATTCACTCGTCTTCAAAGTGCCGCGCAGCTTCAAAGGAATGCTCTCTCCAAGAACCGCCTGAAGCTCATCTATTGACGCAAACGATGCAAGCAGCCGGTGGTGATCTACGCAAGGCAATGCACACTCCGAAGCGATGGCTCTGGTTTCGGAACTCCAACGTGCTCCTGGGCTCTGATAGAAATGCAGGTCTTCGGGCATCTTCAGAATGGGCAACCAATTCGACTGAAGAAGTTCTCTCTGTGATGAGATTGCGCGGGTATGATGTTTATGAATGCTTCGCCACGCCTGCAGCGAAGGACTCGCAGAATTTTCCGCTCGTATAACTTCATCCCGCTCAAGGACTTTCATAAGTGCATCAAATCCAGTGGCCCAATTCGCCCCGCAGTCAATTCCATTCAGACGGACAAAATCAATTGGGAATTCACTAAAGTCGGTATCGTCGATGCGCATGGGAACAATGAAGCGATTGTCCTTTAGACGTTTTTTCAGAATGGTGGCGACAGCCACCTCCTTAGCAATTCCGTCAGCCAATTTTCTATCTTCATCAAAGGAGTTGGCTGAAACCACAAGGATGAATTTAACAGTCTTGTTCCTGATCGCTTCCTCGATGTCTTGCCAAAAATCCTCACCGCCAAGAAGCTTTTCCTGATCACACCATACTTCATACCCGGCCATGGAAAGACGAGAGGCAAGCCATGTTGCGAACACATTGTCGCCGGGCGTCGCGTGGCTGATGAACAGCGTGTCACGCTGATCCACCTCTGACGTCAAACTATCCTGTTCCCTCTCAAGGACTTCCATTGCCTTTTCCTATACATTTTAGCTGAACACACTCACGCCCAGCGTCTATTTCTTTTTGCCAGGCCGTTGCGTTAGCGCTGATCCTGCAGCGGACTTGGCTGCCTTGCTAGCAGAGGGGCTTCGCAACGTTTTCGCTGCAGCGCTCGCTGCTTTCTTTCCTGTCACTTCAGTGCTCTTGCGTTGGGTCAAAGCAGAACCGGCGGCTGACTTTGCAGCTTTGCTGGCAGCGGGATTTCTCAGAGTTTTGGCCGCCGCAGAAGCGGCCCTTTTCCCCGTAGATTCACTATTTCGTTTCTTAGTCATCTTCATTTCCTTTTTTTCAAGGGTGCCCTTTAACCGAACAGTTTCTTAACTTCCTCAACCAGGCTTTCTGACCCGCTGACTTCAAATGAAAGATTATCCAGGGACTGCCCTTTCACCGTGATTTTTGGCCGCGCACCGGTATCTGGGTCACGTACATCCTTGAGCTTTCGCCGAATCTCGTTTTCAACTTGCTCAAACATTGCCCGCTCTAGGGTGTCAGCGATTTGGTTGGGCTTAACCCTGCGTCCACCAATCTTGAATTCGATGTCGATCATGGTTTTTTGTCCTTGTCCGGTGTCAACACGCCATCATTGTGTCGTTCTCTCGCGAGATATCAGTTGACGATTTTCGTTAATCAGACTATAAACTACACTGATCAATTTTAGATGTCAATATACTTTATATTCGCATCAAATACGCAGGAGGGCACATGGCTTCAGAGCCACGACAATTGAAATGGGGTGTAGAGAAGAGATTGGAATTCATTGAATTTAGGCTCTACTGGGAAGGGGCGATCAATAGATCCAACATAATGGAGCAGTTCAGTATTTCTCTGCCGCAGGCTTCAAAAGATCTAAGCCAGTACCAGGAGATTGTGCCTGGAAATATTGAGTATGACAAAAGCCAAAAACGGTATTTTCCGACTCAAAAATTCAAACCTCATTTTCTGCAACCTGATGCAAGCCGTTATCTGTCGCAGCTCCGTTCTCTAGCGGGCGGCCTAATAACTCCTGATGAATCCTGGACATCGAATCGGCCTGGTTTTGAGGTTCTTGCGATGCCACATCGGCAAATCGATTCAGGCATTCTTAAGTCTGTACTGAGCGCTATTCGGCAGGGCAGAGCATTGGAAATTGAGTATCAGTCAATGTCTCGACCAAAACCGGCAAAAAGATGGATTACGCCGCACGCTTTTGCGTTTGATGGGATGAGATGGCATGCGCGAGCCTACTGTCACAATAGAGAGCAGTTTAGAGACTTTCTGCTTCCGCGCATGCTGAAAACTGGTGGAACTGCTGATGCGGGTGCGGAACCAAAGGAAGACTATGTTTGGAACGAGTTTGCCAAGATCACATTGAAACCGCATCCCGATCTTACCGAGGCGCAAAGTCGGGCTGTTGCCTTGGATTTTGGAATGAAGCGAGCTCAACTTATTGTTGAGGTTCGTCTCGGGCTCCTCTATTACTTTCTAAGGAGAATGAGTTTGGTATTGGGAAAAGATGCTCAAAACCCTCATGAGCAGCACGTCGTGCTGGCAGATTCAGGCCAAGTGAAGCAATGGCTTGACCGCGCGCAATACAAAACACCGCGTTGAGCAAGAAGAGAAGATCAAGCTGCAATGACAAAATACGGGCCACATAACCCCCATCCACTTTCGCAAATGAAGACCGAACTTGTCTGGGAAGGGAAATACGACGAATTTGGCAATCAACGCGTTGTAGATTACTCCGGTTTTCTGTTTCCTCTCCAGCGAATTGAAACAGTTGATGAACCGCGCTCCAGAGCGCAAGCGCAAGGGTCGCTATTTGATGAAAAGATAGCGCATAGAGACGACTCTAGAAATCGACTAATTTGGGGAGACAATAAGCTAGTAATGGCTTCTTTGCTGGAGGAATTTAAGGGCTCTATTGATCTCATATACATTGATCCTCCCTTCGATGTCGGTGCGGATTTCTCATTGACTGTGCCAATCGGTGAGTCCAACGATACCGCGGAAAAAGAACAGTCAATATTGGAAATGGTTGCCTACAGGGACATGTGGGGCCGCAACATGAATTCCTACCTTCAAATGCTGTATGAGCGTCTAGTTCTCATGCGAGAATTGCTGTCAGATACAGGGAACATTCTAGTCCATTGCGATTGGAGAGTTAATAGTTATGTGCGCGGCCTCTTAGATGAAATTTTCGGAGCAGACAGTTTCGTAAATGAGGTTGTCTGGAAGAGAGCGCAAACAGTAAAGGGCAATGTAGGTCAAGGCACCAAATCATGGGGAGCTAATTTAGACAGCATTTACTTGTATAGGAAATCTAGTCGCAGCACGTTTAATGACTTATTTCTTCCCTATGCTGATGAATATATTGAAAAATTCTACAAGTATTATGAGTCTGATGGCCGACGGTATCGTCTAATTAGCATGATTGGACCCGGCGGCGCGAGCAAAGGAAACCCGCGGTATGAAGTGATGGGTGTGACAAAATACTGGCGGTACTCTGAAGAGCGAATGAAGAGAATGATTACTGATGGTGACCTGAGCCCCATCTTCCCTCCATTTTTGCGGAGAGTCTTCGTACCCGATTGTGGCCTCATGCGGCCTTGATTTCCAGTCTTGTTTTTAGTGCATACTCGGCGGGCGGGATGTTCCCGAGTGCCGAATGGGGTCTCGT
>JAJFIL010000065.1 GCA_021774965.1 Alphaproteobacteria bacterium | reverse complement strand
AGCCCTGGATGGCAAGATCTATGTAATTGGCGGGCGAGATGAAAGCGGCGTGGCCTCTTCGCGGGTTGATGTCTTTGATCCAGAAAATGGCACCTGGTCCCAAGCAGCCTCCTTGCCGGGGCCGCGCGCTGGACATACCGCAGGGGCAATGGATGGCTCCATCCATATTGCCGGTGGAGTGGGCACGGGGGTCTTGCAGACCTTCCGGGATCACTACGTCTATTCCCCTGCGTCAAATACCTGGCGCAATGTTGAAGGGCTTCCGACCCCGCGCCACAGCCTGGCTTCTGCCGTCGTTGAGGAACAGTGGTATCTTGTGGGCGGAGGTGCCGGAGCAGGACTTTTTACTGAGTTTACTCAGGACGATGCAGTTGAGGTTTACGACCCTTCCTCAAGCGAGTAAACAAGACCTCCTTTCACCGTATCCATCTATTCTGAGGGCACCATCATGATTCCCAATGATTTGCCGGGGCTCGACTTCGATCTGGGCGAAACGGCAGACATGATCCGCGACAGCGTGCGCAGCTTCAGCGATGACAAGATCGCCCCGCGCGCCGCACAAATCGACGAGAGCAACGAGTTTCCACGGGACTTGTGGCCCCAAATGGGGGAGCTGGGTCTGCTCGGCATCACGGTGGAAGAAGAATACGGCGGCTCTGGTCTGGGCTATCTGGAGCATTGCATCGCCATGGAAGAGATCAGCCGCGCTTCGGCCTCCGTCGGACTTTCCTATGGCGCGCACTCCAATCTGTGTGTGAACCAGCTTCGCCGCCATGGCACAGAAGATCAAAAGCATCGCTACTTGCCAAAGCTTGTTGACGGAAATCATCTTGGCTCGCTGGCCATGTCAGAGCCCGGTGCGGGCTCCGATGTCGTTTCCATGAAGCTGAAAGCGGAAAAGCGCGACGACAAATATATTCTCAATGGCACCAAGATGTGGATTACAAATGGTCCGGGGGCGGATGTTTTGGTGGTCTATGCCAAAACCGATCCAAGCGCGGGCTCAAAAGGCATTACCGCATTCCTTATCGAAAAAGGCATGAAGGGTTTTTCAACAGCGCAGAAGCTCGACAAGATGGGCATGCGCGGGAGCGATACCTGCGAGCTGGTGTTTCAGGATTGCGAAGTGCCTGAAGAAAACATCATGGGCGGTCTGGGGCGCGGCGTTGCCGTGCTTATGAGCGGTCTGGATTATGAGCGCACTGTGCTTGCCGCAGGTCCCTTGGGCATCATGCAGTCTTGCATGGATATCGTGGTGCCTTATGTTCATGAGCGCGAACAGTTCGGCAAACCCATCGGTACATTCCAACTGATCCAGGGCAAGCTGGCCGACATGTACACCCGCATGAATGCTTCGCGTGCTTATGTCTACACCGTGGCCAAGGCATGCGATGCGGGCAAGACCACACGCAAGGATGCAGCGGGCGCCATTCTCTATGCCGCAGAAACCGCCACCTGGATGGCACTTGAAACCATTCAGATCCTGGGCGGCAATGGTTACATCAATGAATATCCGGCAGCGCGCCTGTTGCGCGATGCCAAACTTTATGAGATCGGCGCAGGCACCTCAGAAATCCGCCGCATGCTGATCGGTCGCGAGCTCTTTAAAGAGACCGCATAGATCCCCAAAAAGGAGTTAGTTCAATGAGCACGGATCCTATTGTTATTGTTGGAGCAGCCCGCACCCCTCTTGGTGGATTTCAAGGCGATCTTTCTGCCGTAACCGGTCCTGAACTGGGTGCCGTTGCAATCACAGGGGCTGTCGAGAACGCAGGCATTTCAGCGGATGATGTGGATGAGGCGCTGATGGGCTGCGTTCTTCCCGCAGGTGTTGGTCAGGCACCCGCGCGTCAGGCAGCCCTTGGGGCAGGGCTGCCAAATTCTGTGCCGTGTGCCACCGTGAACAAGGTTTGCGGCTCCGGTATGAAGACTGTGATGATGGCTTACGACCAGATTGCCCTTGGCGGTGCGGACATCATGGTAGCGGGCGGTATGGAAAGCATGACCAATGCTCCTTACCTGTTGCCCAAGGCTCGTGGCGGCATGCGCTTGGGGCATGGAGAGATAAAAGACTCCATGTTTCTGGACGGGCTTGAGGATGCTTATGAGAACAAGCTCATGGGCACCTACGCCGAAGCCACCGCCCAGCATTATCAGTTCACGCGGGAGGCGCAGGATGCGTTCTCCATGACGTCTCTGGAACGTGCGCAAGCAGCTCAAGCTTCAGATGCTTTTAGCGACGAGATTGTGCCGGTGACGATCAAGACCCGTAAAGGCGAGAGCATTGTTGCTGCGGATGAACAGCCGCGCACGGCCAAGCCTGAAAAGATCCCGACCCTGCGCCCGGCCTTTGCCAAGGACGGTTCCGTTACGGCAGCTAACTCCAGTTCCATTTCTGACGGCGCGGCGGCAGTTGTCATGATGCGTGCCTCAGAAGCCGAAAAGAGAGGCCTCAAACCCCGCGCTCGCATCGTCGCTCATGCAAGCCACGCCCACGAGCCAGCATGGTTTACCACTGCTCCCGTAGGGGCAATGTCGAAACTGTTTGAAAAGACAGGCTGGTCTGCCGCAGATGTTGATCTGTTTGAGATCAACGAAGCGTTTGCCGTTGTCACCATGGCAGCCATGAAAGACCTTAGTCTTGATCATGAGCGGGTAAATGTGAACGGTGGTGCCTGCGCCATCGGGCACCCCATTGGAGCATCAGGCACGCGTGTCATTGTGACCTTGATCAATGCGTTGGAAAAACGCGGGCTCTCCAAGGGCGTTGCAAGTCTTTGTATTGGCGGTGGTGAGGCCACAGCTGTCGCGATAGAATTGGTTTCCTAGCGCGGCGCGGATTCATATGCTAAAGTAAGCCCTTAGTGGTTTTACTAGAGCGGACCTAATAGCGTGGCAAATCAGTCCGAGGACGAGTTTTATAGTTTCGAGGAAACTCGTTGCCCCTATATTCGTGAGTTGAGCGAGTATTGGTTTTCGCTTTGCCCGACGGGTGGCATTCCGCAGGACCGAGAGTTTAGCCTGACTGAACTGCCCCAACATGCTCCATGGATGGCCCTTACTGACATAATTGATCAGGGTGCTGATTACAAATTCCGAATGGTGGGAACCAAAT
>JAJFIL010000064.1 GCA_021774965.1 Alphaproteobacteria bacterium | reverse complement strand
GCAAGGGGCGGAATGATGCTGATCAAAAGCCATATGCTCAGAATTGTAAGAGCACTGTTGAGCCAGGAACTGAAGAGATTTCCCCTCACCCACGCAATGGGTCCTACCGAGCCAGAAGGCGGCGGCAGGTCGGGGTGGCTTCCCCGTGCGTATGTTTCAATATTCGCCATGGTCTAGCGCTCCACCAAGGCGGTGGCACTGTTGTACCAATTCATCAGCAAGGAAATCGTCAGGCTGACAACAAGATAGAACAACATGCTCAGGGCGATAATCTCAATCGCCTGCCCGGTCTGGTTCAGCGAAGTGCCCGCAAAGATTGCCACGATATCTGGGTAGCCAATAAACACTGCCAGTGAGGAATTCTTTGTCAGATTGAGAAACTGGCTTGTGGTTGGCGGGATGATCACACGAATGGCTTGAGGCAGAACGACCAGGTTCATGGTCTGGCGCGGGGTCAGGCCCAAGGCCATGGCCGCCTCACGCTGACCTTTTGAGATGGCCTGGATCCCTGCCCGCACATTCTCGGCAATGAAGGCACCGGTATAGACCACCAGCCCTAGCCAAAGGGCTACGAGCGTATCGGGAATGTGCATGCCGCCGCTGAAATTAAAGCGGCCCGCCTGCGGTAGATCAAACGTCCAGGGAACGCCGGTGGCAAAGATCACAATCAATGGTAATCCGATCAAGGCGAGCGGTGCTGCCCAGCGATAAGGGGCCTCTCCTGTTGCCTCGCGACGCTTCTTGCGCCAGTGCGAAATGAGAAACGCCAGTGCCATACCAAGGACAGCGGCAATTATCACTGCACCGATGCCGCTTTCAAAAAGGGGCTTGGGTAAATACAAAGCGCGCTTGTTCAGGAACGCCACATTGCCAAGGGAGATGGAGTCGCGCACCGCCGGCAGGGTCCAGATCACCGTTTGCCAGAACAGGATTTGCAGCAGTAAAGGAATGTTCCGAACAATCTCGATATAGACCGTCACCAGTCTGGCTATCAGCCAATTCCCCGAAAGCCGCAACACCCCCATCACCAGGCCCAGAATTGTGGCCGCAGGGATGCCCAACAGCGCCACCAATACCGTGTTCATCATCCCCACCACGAAGACGCGATAGTGGGTGTCAGTGGGCTCAAAGGAAAGCAATGAGAACGAGATATCAAACCCGGCCGGTTGATCCAGGAAATCAAACCCGGTGTTAACGCCAAGGTCTCTCAGATTGGTGATGGTGTTGGAGGCAATGAAACTGGCCAGCAGGATCACACCGAGGGCTGCGATGATCTGGAAGATCACGCCTCGCACGCGCGGATCGCGCAAGCGGCCCATCAGCCCGCCTGGTTCATCAACCGCTATTTGTGACGGCTTGCCCGTCATGGCTCCCCCAAAAATCGTTTCGCCAACGTTTCATCGCTGGCACAAGTCAGCTGACACAAGTCAAAGGCCCGGCGGATACCACCGGGCCCTGAAATTACTTCTATCGTTATTTGGTCTTAGCGCATAGGCGGGGCAAAGAGAATGCCCCCCTCGCTCCATTGAGCATTAAGGCCTCGTTCCAGAGCCAATGGCGTCTCGCGTCCGATGCTGCGCTCAAAAACCTCACCATAATTGCCCACATGGTGGATCACCCGATAGGCCCAGCCTGCATCCAGCCCCAGCTGAGAGCCCAGATCCCCTTCAGAGCCCAGCAAGCGCCGAACCCCAGGATTGGTGGAGCTGTCGCGAAGCTCTCCAACATTTAATGAGCTCACGCCCATTTCCTCAGCGGCAATCATGGCGTTGAGGACCCAGCGATTAAGATCCGCCCACTGGTGATCGCCCTGACGCACCACGGGGCCCAAAGGCTCCTTGGAAATAACTTCGGGCAGAATTATGTGAGCTGCCGGGTCATCGAATGTGGCGCGCACAGCAGCGAGACCAGAGATGTCGGTGGTATAAGCATCGCACGCTTCGGCGAGGTAATTCCGACTGGCTTCCTCGTTGGTCTGGATCACCACCGAGTCATAGGAAATATTGTTGGCGCGGAAATAGTCTGACAGGTTCAGTTCCGTGGTGGTCCCGGTCTGAACACAGATACGGGCCCCGTCCAGGTCCAGGGCGCTTTCAACGCCAAGGCCGGCCGGCACCATAAATCCCTGGCCGTCATAATAATTCACACCGACAAAATCGATGCCCACCGAAACATCCCGTGTAAAGGTCCAGGTCGTATTGCGGGAGAGCACATCAATCTCAGCGGACTGAAGGGCTGTAAAACGCTCCTGAGAAGTCAGCGGGCGATATCGCACGGCTGTTGGATCATCAAAGATCGCTGCGGCAATGGCCCGGCAATGGTCAACGTCAAAGCCTTCCCAGTCACCGTCCGCATTGGGAGAGGCAAATCCTGCCAGTCCCGTATTAACCCCGCAGTTCAAATAGCCCCGTGTTCGCACCTCTTCCAAGGTTTGCGCCTGCGCTACGCCGCCAATACAAAGCGCCGCCGCTATTGCTATTCCAAATACTCGCATAGGGTCTGGTCCAATGGTTGTTTCAACAAAGAGGGGCCGGATTGACGGCCCCCACCACCAGACCTTGCACCAAGCGGCCCGCTGGCACAATGTTGCGCAATGACAAAGAAATCACGAAATCTGGAAGACAGAACCAGGGTTACAACCCTTGGGCGCGACCCCGACGCCAATTTTGGCGTGGTAAATCCCCCGGTTTATCACGCTTCCACCATCCTTTACCCCAATTTTGCCGACCTCATGGACTTCAAATATCCCGCCTCCCCCTATGGTCGGATGGGCACACCGGGCACATTTGCGCTAGAAGAAGCTTTGCGGGAGCTGGAAGGCGCTTATGGATGCCGACTCACGCCTTCAGGCCAAAATGCGGTCACCACGGCGCTGCTGGCTACTCTTAAACCCGGCGATCATCTGCTCATGGTGGACAGTGTCTATGAGCCGGTTCGCATGTTCTGCGACAGCGTTCTCAAGCGCATGCAGATCGCAATTACCTACTATGATCCCACCATCGGGGCAGGCATCGCTGAGTTGATCAGTGACAAGACCGCCATTGTCTTTTGCGAAAGCCCGGGCAGCCTGACCTTTGAGGTCCAGGACGTACCTGCCATTGCCAAGGTCGCCCATGAGAACGGTGCGCTGGTCTTATGCGACAATACCTGGGGCACACCACTTCATTTCAAGGCGTTTGACCACGGTGTGGATATTTCCATCCACGCGCTGACCAAATATGTCACCGGCCATGCAGACACCATGCTGGGGGCCATCAACTATACCAAGGCTGTGGCACCAGGATTTGAGAAGACCTATCGCGCTCTTGGTCTGTGTGCGGGGCCCGATGACGTCTACCTCGCCTTGCGGGGCCTTCGCACCATGGCGGTGCGGCTCAAGCAACATCAGGCAACTGCGCTGGAGCTCGCAACATGGCTTCAGACCCGCGATGAGGTTGCGCGCGTGCTTAATCCTGCCCTGTCGGATGATCCGGGCCATGCCTTGTGGAAGCGCGATTTCCTTGGTGCGAACGGGCTTTTCGGGGTGGAGCTCAAGTCCGGCACCTATGAACAGCTAGAAGCATTCTTTGATACGCTGGAGTTATTCGGCATGGGCTTTTCCTGGGGCGGATTTGAAAGCCTGATTGTTCCGTCAAAACTCAAAACCACGCGCACGGCGACCCAGTCTTTGCCTGAAGGACCCCTATTGCGCATCCATGCAGGATTAGAAGACCCCGCAGATTTGATTGCCGATCTGGCGCGCGGCTTTGATGCCTTTAATGCGATCAGCTAAAGGACCTCTCATGATCAAGGAAGAAACAATCGAAGAGGTGATGGACCTGATCCAGTTCAACGATCAGGGACTTGTGCCAGCCATTGCTCAAGAGGTTGAAAGCGGCGCCGTCTTGATGATGGCCTGGATGAACCGCGAAGCAGTTCGCCATACGCTTGAGACCGGTGAGGTCACCTATTGGTCCCGGTCGCGCGGGGAGCTGTGGCGCAAGGGAGCAACCTCTGGGCATACCCAGGCGCTGCAGGATTTCCGAATTGATTGCGATGGCGACACGATACTGGCGCTGGTGAAACAGGAAGGCGCGGCCTGCCATATGGGGAAACGCACATGTTTTTTCAGGTCCGTTGGTGATTCGGGAATCGCTTCCCTGTCCAGCGAAAAGCAAGGGCCTAAATGATGCAGTTTTTGGCAGTTTTCAGCGTTTTCATTTTGTTCCTGACCACTCCCGGAATCGCCATTGCTGACAGTGTAAACATTTATGCGGCAGCCAGCACCTCAGAGGCCCTAGACGAAGTTATCGCCAATTATCGCCCCAACCCCGGCGACGAAGTGGTGGTGATCTACGGTGGCAGCTCCACCCTCGCCCGCCAAATACAATCCGGGGCCCCTGCAGATATATTTCTTTCTGCCAATGAGCTTTGGATGGATCACCTCCAATCAGAAGACCTCATCGATGCTGCCTCCCGCCAAAACAGATTGTCCAACACCTTGGTTCTGATCGCTCCGCGCATGACACCGATGGAGTACTCCCTTCAAAGCGGCGAGCCCCTTGCCGAAGCCCTCGGGGAGGGCCGTCTGGCGATGGGTGATGTGGGCGGAGTACCCGCGGGCATCTATGGCCAACAGGGTCTGGAACATTTCGGCCAATGGGAAGGCGTGCAGGACAAGTTGGTGTTTGGCGATTCCGTACGGGCGGCCCTTACCTGGGCGGCGCGAGCTGAAGTGTCCGCTGCCATTGTCTATGAGACCGATGCACTCTCCACCTTCAGCGTCGTGATCGTGGATCACTTTCCCGCCAACTCTCACGATCCAATCCATTATCCTTCCGCCATAATGGCCGACCGCGACCGGCCTGCGGTTCAGGCATTCTATGCTTATTTAGTTGGCCCGGAGGCAGCGGAGATTTTCCGCGCCTATGGATTCGGCGCCCCTCCTTTCAGTGATGAAAATAGAGACTGATGTTCGAGCCCCCAAGCGCTGCGGAATGGACGGCTGTCCTGCTCTCTTTACAGGTCGCTTTTGCAGCCACCCTTGCCATGCTTCCGCTGGCCCTTGGCTGTGCATGGGTGCTGGCGCGCCGACAGTTTATGGGCAAGGCGGTGATGGAAGCATTGATCACCCTGCCTCTGGTTCTGCCGCCGGTGGTCGTGGGCTATGGACTGCTGTTGTTCTTTGGGCGTCATGGGCCCTTGGGAGAAGCCTTAGCGCATCTGGGCATCGCACTTCCATTCTCCTGGGGTGGCGCTGTCCTCGCTGCAGGGGTGATGGGCTTTCCTCTTATGGTGCGCGCCATGCGCCTTTCGCTGGAGACGGTCTCGCCGGAGCTGGAAGAAGCAGCGGCAAGCCTGGGTGCCTCTCCTGTCCGTCGCCTTTGGACCATCACCCTGCCCCTGGCTATGCCGGGCTTGATCGCCGGAAGCTTGCTCGCCTTTGCAAGAGCCTTGGGAGAGTTTGGTGCTACCATAACTTTTGCAGGCAATATCCCCGGCGAAACGCGCACGATCCCTTTGGCGGTTTACACATTGCTGCAGCAGCCCGGAGGTGAAACTGCCGTTGCGCGCCTGGCCGTGCTTTCAGTCATTGTGGCGCTGGGCGCTTTGCTTGTCGGCGAGTGGTTGGCCCGCCGTGCCGCCCCACGCAGAGTGGAGGCTGGATCATGAGCCTTAGCGTTGCGATCAAGAACGAGTTGCCCAAACTGGATCTAGAATTTTCCAGCAGATCAGGGCGACTGGCAATCTTTGGCCCTTCTGGCGCGGGCAAGACCACAGCGCTGAAGATCATAGCAGGCCTTCAAACCGCTGATATGGCCTGCGTGGAGATGAATGGCGCAATCTGGCAAGCTGACAGCGTCACCATACCGCCGCACCTGCGGGGAGCTGGCTTTGTTTTTCAGGATGATCGCCTCTTTCCTCATATGTCTGTGGCCGCAAATCTTGAGTACGGACAGACAGATCAAGATGAGGCAGGCCTTAAACGCCTCATAGAAATGACTGGCATTGGCGGGCTTCTGGAACGCTCCGTACACACCTTATCGGGGGGTGAGCACAAACGCATCGCCATCGCCCGCGCCCTTGCGGCATCGCCTTCGCTCTTGTTACTCGATGAGCCCTACGCCGGCCTGGATCGTAAAAGCGCCAATCAGTTACGGCGCGCACTTTTCAATCTGCTCCAAGAGACGAACGTTCCCCACATCCTGGTGAGCCACCAGCTGGATGATGTACTGACCCATGCCCGCGAAGTCCTTCTTCTCGAAGATGGAAAGGCCACAGGCTTTGGCACGCCAGAAGAAGTATTTGCCACGGAGGCTGGTCAACGGCTCATCGGGCTGTCTGATGACATGCTCGGCGGTGGACCCACCACCGTGCTGCGGGTCAGCCGATCCACCACACATGCCCCCGAGGGCCTAATACGCTGGGACCTTGGTAATGGGGATTTTCTCCTCTTGGCCGGACAGAAAGGCGCACACTCTCATGACCAAGGTGCGCAAAGCACCAATGTGACCTATGTCCGCATTAGGGGCACCGATGTCAGCCTGGCGACGACACGGCCTGAGGCCACCAGCGTGCTCAATGTAATGGAGGCGGAGGTATCGCAACTCACATCATCTGGAAATTTCGTGGATGTGGCGCTTGATCTTGGTAGAGGCGAAGCCTCTCTTGAAAGAACAGGCCTTTTGCTTTCGGCGCGGATCACGTCATACTCCGCCACACACCTTGGCCTTGCGCCAGGACAGCGAGTTTTTGCAATGATCAAATCGGCCGCGATTACGCGCTGATCAGATAGAAGGATATACCCATGGCAGACAGGATCGAAATAGTCTCTGACGTTGCGGGCAAGGTCTGGAAAATCGAGACCACCATCGGGCAGGCCGTCGCAGAAGAGGACGTGATCATGATCCTGGAATCCATGAAGATGGAAATCCCCGTGGAAACGGAAAAGGCTGGCAAACTGGTTGAGCTTCTGGTGGCCGAAGGCGATCCGGTGGAGGAAGGCCAAGCCGTAGCTGTGCTGGAAGCCTGATCGCTTCCTATTCGTCCCCGACCCGTACGCCATTAAGGGCTGCCATCTCTTCGTCCGTTGGGGGCTCCCACATACGCTCAACAAAATCGAAGTTCGTCCGGGTAACTTCCAGACGATACGTCGCGCCCTTCTCCTGGTTGCGGTGCTCCACCCTGCGCCAGCGCTCGTCCAAGGGAACATCCAGAAAATGAAGCTCCAATGGTAGCTCTGATTTTGCGGCCAGGTCAGCGAACTTGGTACGGTGTTTCTTCTTGGTCAGGCCAAGGTCGAGGATGGAAGGAACTTCGCATTTCGCCAATTGCTCGGCCATTGCCCAGATTTGCTCTTCACATCTGTTGATGCGCTCCATGGCCCATTCAAATTCGATGGGCTCGGGACTGTCCATCCAGAACAGGGCTGTCATCCATTCGTCGATGGAAAAGCGCATGCCGCCGATCTTGCTTGCCAGCTCCATGGAATAAGTAGTCTTGCCCGCACCGGTGGAGCCGCAGACCAGATGAATAAGAGGTGATGTCAATTTATGTTGGCTCCACTGGCCGGATCATAGGGCTTGTCGCCAAAGATCGTAGAAAGGTGAGTGTTCAGCATGCGCCCTTCAGGATCAACCATGCGGCGGACCTGTTGGAAGTACAGCCAATCTGGATACATTCGTGCAAAGTCCGGCTCTGTCGCACGATGCAGTTTGCCCCAGTGGGGACGACCTTCATAACTCCGAAAGATCGTCTCGCAGGCATCGAATAAACCCTCGTAGTTTTGCTTATAATATTGATGCACAGCGATGGTTACGCTGTCCCGGCCATTAAAGGGGCTTAGCCAAATATCATCCGCAGCGACAAACCGAAACTCAAGTGGGAAGGCTACCCGAACTGATTTTTGGCGAATATGTGCAACAACCTCACGCAAGGCATCCAGCCCAACCTCGGCTGGCAGAGCCCATTCCATTTCGTTGAATTTGATGTTGCGAGGAGACGGGAACGCTTCGTGGCTCCATCGCACAGAGGAGCCAGACTTGGCGTGACGCTGCATGGATCCTTTCTTAGCCTGATGGGTCATATAGCGGGTGACGGGGGCTGAAAGAATCGGCACTCGGGCAGTAAGGTCAAACATCGCCCGCACGCGTTTTTCTTCGGCGCTCGCAGTCCTGCCCCGGTCATGATCCCGAGGCGGTTTTGCAGGCTCATCTGTGATATCCAGAGACTTGCAGATCACATCGTCCGCATAGGGAAACCAGAAAAACTCAAAATGCCGGGTCGCCGTCTTGAGGGCCTCAATTGCATTGAAACAATCGGCAAGGGGCATGGTCCAGCCGCGTTCCACCAGCTTATAGGCTGGCTGCACCGCTAGGGTGATCTGGCTGATGACCCCTAACGATCCCAGCGACAGACGCGCCGCCTCAAAGACATCAGAATTCTCCGCGGGGCTTGCCTTGATCACTTCTCCGCCAGGGACAATGAGTTGAACGGCGCGGACCATCGAAGGAAAAGCGCAAAGATCAATCCCGGTACCGTGGGTGCCGGTGGAGACGGCACCGGAAATGGTTTGCCGATCAATGTCTCCCTGATTGATCAGTCCATAGCCGCGCTCATAAAGCTCTTGCGTCATTTCATGAATAGGCGTGCCAGCCCAGAAGGTTGCTTCCTGTTTGGTTCTGTCCAGATCGATAAGACCTTTGAGGCGGGAGAGATCGATCAGCGTTGCGTCCGTGGCGCACAGCCCCGTAAAGGAATGCCCGCTTCCGGCCACACGGACTTGCCCTGGCGCTGCGGCCATGGCTTTGATCAGTGCATCTTCAGTGTCCGGTTTGGCAATCACCGCCGGGTTGGATTTCACCCAACCCGACCAATTGCTCCATTTGGGCATGACATTCCCCCGCCCTATTCAAACGCTGTCCCAGGACCGACCCCACACAAGTTGGCGCAAGGCCCTACTCAATGGGCGAAAAATTCTCGATCAAGGCTTCTGCTTCATCAATTTCTTCGCCGCTCATCAATTGCGCAAGGCGTTCCAGTTGGTTCGCAGGCGCTGCCTGCAATTCTTCGTGGGTCGCATCAAAACTCAAGCTGAACCCCTGTTGGATCGCAAGACCATAGAAGAGATAGGCCTGAACCAAATCGCGGGGCAGGCCTAAGCCTTCCTCGAACATGGTCGCCACATTGTGCTGTGCCGGGCCATATCCGTGCTGCGCGGAGGCAAGATACCATCCCGCCGCCTGGTCAAAGCTCTGAGGCAATCCAAGACCTGCCTCATAGAACGATCCAAGTTCAAACATGGCCGCGCCATTGCCCAAATCTGACGCCAGTTGTTGATACCGAATAGCCAAGGGGACATCGCGCTCCACATGGTGCGCATCGAAATATTCCACCCCTAGTCGATAAGCCGCGTAGGCATCGCCAGATTCCGCATTGGCTTCCCAAAGGGCCATGGCCTCCAGAGGAAACCCTCTGCGATAAAGATCCTCACCGATATCTTCTGCATCGGGATTGATCATGGGTGCTTCAGCTGGCTCATCCATAAACGCTTCAGCATCCATGTCTTCTTGGCTGGCATCTGCCTCAACCGCCGCAGATGCAACGGCATCTGCCACCGGAGCCTCGATTTCAGGTTGAGCGGATGGCTCTGCTGTCGCCTGCTCCGCGCTGCCCTGATCCGCGTTGCCCTGATCTTGGCCACACCCCGCAAGAGCCAGAAGGCTCACAAGGGACAAAGCCGCCCCAACGCGGTAAACTTCAATTTTTCTGAACTGCACGGGCTCATATCTCCTTGGCCATTTGCACCTCCCACCGCGAAGGTAAGGCCATGATTGCGGCTTGGAAAGGGCAAAAGCACGCCTTGACCTTCCTGTGACTGGAAGGCCTATGTTACGGCCATGACCGAAGAAACAAAAGAAACACTTAGTGAATCCTCCTGCGGCCATTGCTGTGGCGGAGACGGAAATGCCAATGCAGACAGCACAGCGGCCTACATTTGCCCCATGTGCCCGGGCGTGGAGAGCGAGACCCCCGCAGCCTGCCCAAAATGCGGTATGGCGCTGGAGTCCAATGGCCCTATCGCCACCACTGCGGTGAAATACACCTGCCCCATGCATCCGGAGATCATTCAGGATGAACCCGGCTCCTGCCCCATCTGCGGCATGGCCCTAGAGCCCACAACAGTATCCCTTGAGCAGCCGGAAAACCCGGAACTGATAGATTTCACCCGACGGTTTATTTTCTCTGCTGTGCTCAGCGTTCCTCTATTGGTGCTGGCCATGGGCAAGATGGTGCCTGGCATTGGCCATTTGCTGGAGTTCTCCTGGGGTGGTTGGGCAGAGCTGCTGTTGGCTACGCCTGTGGTTCTTTGGGCAGGTAAACCGTTCTTCGAGCGCGGTGTTCAGTCGGTGTTGAGCTGGAACCTCAACATGTTCACCCTCATAGCAATTGGAACCGGGGCAGCTTATATCTACAGCTTCGTGGCCGTGGTTATACCCGGTATTTTCCCACCCGGTTTCCGTATGGCGGATGGCTCCGTCGGACTCTATTTCGAAGCTGCTGCCGTCATCATCACCTTGGTCCTGATGGGACAGGTTCTAGAGCTCCGTGCCCGTGAACGCACCGGCGGGGCCTTGCGCGCCCTTCTGGATCTGGCCCCCCCCACAGCCCGACGCATTGAGGCCGATGGGTCTGACAAAGAAATCCCCGTCGCTCTTGTGGCCACAGACGATATTCTGCGCGTGCGCCCCGGCGAACGCATTCCGGTGGATGGTATCGTGACCGAAGGCCATAGCGCGGTCGATGAAAGCATGGTGACGGGCGAGCCGGTCCCCGTTGAGAAAACCGAAAGCAATACGCTTATTGGCGGGACCATCAACGGCAACGGTGCGTTGATCATGCGCGCCACAAAAGTCGGCTCCGATACCATGCTTGCCCGTATTGTTCAGATGGTGGCAGACGCCCAACGCAGCCGCGCGCCCATCCAAAGCCTGGCAGACAAGGTTGCAGGCTGGTTTGTACCCACCGTTGTTCTAGCTGCCGTCGTAGCCTTTGTGATCTGGGACCTTGTTGGGCCAAGCCCTTCGCTGGCTTACGGGCTTGTCGCAGCTGTTTCTGTGCTGATCATTGCTTGTCCATGCGCATTGGGACTGGCAACGCCCATGTCCATTATGGTGGGCGTGGGGCGGGGCGCTGGCGCCGGCGTTTTAATCAAGAGTGCCGAAGCCCTGGAACGCCTGGGTCAGGTCAATTTACTGGTGGTCGACAAGACCGGCACGCTCACCCAAGGACGCCCCGCCTTAAAGACCATCGCGACCCAAGCTTCCTGGAGTGATGATGAGCTCTTGCGTCTTGCCGCGAGTATAGAACGGGCAAGCGAACACCCCCTTGCAGAGGCTATTGTGCGAGGCGCCGAAGGACGCAACCTTGCTCTTTCGGAGGTCACAAATTTTGCCGCTCATGTGGGCAAGGGTATTTCCGGTCAAGTTGATGGCAAGGTCATACTTGTAGGAACGACCAAGTTTCTCTTTGAAAACGGTATTAGTACAGATGATCTCAAGACAGATGCCCAGCAAGAGCGCAAACAAGGCGCCACAGCAATTTTTGTCGCCATCGATGGTATTCTTGCTGGATTTGTCTCCGTTGCGGACCCTCTGAAACCTTCAACACCCGAGGCCCTTACCGCCCTGCGCCATGCGGGCATAAAAGTGGTGATGCTCACAGGGGATAATCAAACCACGGCCGATGCGGTGGGCAAGTCTCTTCAGCTTCACGAAGTTATCGCGGAGGTTCTGCCGGATCAAAAATTGGATGTGGTCAAACGCTTCCAGGCAGCCGGGCATGTTGTTGCCATGGCGGGGGATGGTGTGAATGACGCCCCTGCCCTGGCTGCAGCAGATGTTGGCATCGCCATGGGCACCGGCACGGATGTCGCCATTGAAAGCGCTGGGCTCACCCTTGTGAAAGGCGATTTACGCGGGATCGTCCGAGCTCGAACTTTATCGCGGGCGACCATGCGCAACATCCGCCAGAACCTCGTCTTTGCTTTTGGCTACAATGCTATCGGCGTTCCCATCGCAGCGGGCATACTTTATCCATCTTTTGGGCTGCTACTCAGCCCCATGATTGCAGCGGCTGCCATGAGCATGAGTTCATTTTCAGTGATTGCGAACGCCTTGCGGCTTAATCGGGTAAAGCTCTAGTTGCCGGAAACAAGCGCATCCAGAATGGCGCAAGAGGCACTATCATCCCCAGAGCAGGCATCCGATAGCTCGCCCAATTGTTTGCGCAAGGCTCGAAGTTCCTTGAGCTGTTGATCAAGGCTTTCCAGATGCGCCTTGGTCATTTGTTTTACATCCGCACTTTTGCGATTGGGATTATTCAAGAGCGACAACAGCTCCCGGCATTCCTCTAGGGAAAATCCAAAAGCCCGCGCACGGCGTAGAAACTGAAGTCGCTTGATGTCTTTCGTATCGTAAATGCGATACCCATTCGCATTGCGCGCGGATGGGGGCAGCAGCTCGATATCCTCATAATACCGGATGGTTTTGGCTGGCAGGCCTGATTTCTGTGCCAACTCACCGATGTTCATCTGCCACCATCCTCTCGCCGGGTCTTGCCTCAACCTATAATGGTTTGAGGATCCTCCGCTACGACTTTGTTTTCAATCATGCACACCTTCTCGATCTCGATACGCACAACATCACCGACTTTCAGGAAATTGGGCGGGGTTTGAGCAAAGCCTACCCCTGCTGGTGTGCCCGTAAAAATGATGTCACCCGGGTCAAGCGTGAAGGCCTGGGTCAGGTGGACAATCTGATCCCGGATATCAAACAACATCTGGGAGGTGTTGGCATCCTGACGCAGTTCGTCATTCACCCATGTCTTGATATCGAGGTTTTGCGGATCGCCCACTTCGTCAGGCGTTACAATCCAAGGCCCCACCGGCGCGTGAGTATTGAAAGATTTGCCCATCTGCATGGTTGGGGAATTGAGCTGCCAATCCCGAACGCTGACGTCATTGCCCACCATGTAGCCTGCAATAATCTCATGGGCACGCTCCCGAGGCACATGCCGACATCGTTTGCCCACCACAAAACAAAGCTCGCCTTCATAGTCCAGATAGTCTGTAGAGACCGACGGCATTTCAAAGTTTTCATAAGGTCCATTGATGGAATTATGCTGTTTGTTGAACCAAATCTGGTGTTCCGGCAGATCGCGCCCGCCTTCTTCCACGTGATCCTTATAATTGAGGCCAATAGCCAATATTTTACCCGGAAGAGGCACCGGCGGAAGAAGCTTGACCTCTGAAAAGGGGATGGTCGGACCACCGGCCTGAGATGCCTGTCGTGCCAGTTCTAATGCATTTTCGCCAGCAGTCAGAAAAGGCTTCATATGCATTGGAAGACCCGGCGCCGACGAGGAAAGATCCAGTATCCCATCGTCAAGTACAGCACCGATGCGGGCTCTTCCGTTATGGATAAATGTCGTGATCTTCATATCGCTGCCTTCTTGATCTTACCGCCTAAGCTCCTGCGATAGCACAATCATATCCATCTTGATATACTTGACGTGCCGGTGAATTCGCCACATGGGCCTGGCGAGCTTTGTCATCCAGTATCGAGCGAAACGACGCTATTCCCCAGGGGGTACCTTATGGCCGAAAACCCACAAACTATTTCAATCCTAAGACTGGGCTTTCGGCCCTTCTTTCTTCTTGGCGGTCTTTACAGTGCATTGATTGTCCCCCTTTGGATTCTGCAGTTTGCCGGAGTCTATTTTCATGAAGGCGCTCTGACGGGCATGCAATGGCATCTTCATGAAATGTTATTTGGGTTCTTTCCTGCCATCCTGACAGGCTTTCTCTTTACCGCCGTCCATAACTGGACGAAGCGCCCAACACCCACCGGACCATTGCTTCTGTTATTTATCCTCGTTTGGCTGAGTGGGCGCGTGGTTGTCTTGCTGCCCTATCCAGTTTTTGCAGCGGTTGTCGATTCAGCGTTCTTGCCTATTGTTGCACTGGCCATTGCGGTCCCCATTCTCAAAAGCCGCAATTACCGCAATCTTGGCGTTGTCATGGTGGTCAGCCTTTTGGGCGCGTTGAATATTTTGTTTCATCTTGATGCGTTGGGCCTGATCGCTCTTGCCCCACGACAGATACCAACTTTGACATTTGATCTTGCCAGCCTGCTGATGGCCATCATCGCCGGGCGCATCATTCCCATATTCACACGCAATGCATTGTCTGGGTCCAACCCGAAACGAATTCCATTGATCGAACGTATCGCGTTGGGGTCTCTAGTTGCAATTTTCGCAGCCGATGTAATTGCACCTTCAGGGTTGCCGTTTGGCATGTTCCCTCTTCTGTTGGCCCTGGCAATGATCGCACACGCAATTCGATTGTTCTTATGGGACCCGCTCTCAACACGCAGCAATCCAATTCTGTGGATCCTGCCCTTGTCTTACCTGTGGATTCCAATCGCACTTGCTTTGCGTCTCGTTACAGAGTTCACGCCCATCGTTCCAACCTATTTGTGGTTCCATGCCATTAGCGTCGGTGCCATGGCCGGGTTGATGCTGGCCATGATGACCCGCACTTCCTTGGGCCACACAGGTCGCCCGATCAAAGCTGGACCGATGGAAATCGCTATCTACACATTAGTAGGATTGGCGGCGCTCACGCGCGTCGTAGGACCTTTGGTCCTTCCTCTTGAGCATATGTTCTGGGTGGTGATTTCCGGCGGACTGTGGAGCTTTGCATTCTTGCTCTATGTCGTACGGTATCTCCCTATACTGACAACCCCGAGAAGTGACGTGTAGGGTCCGCACTTGGCAAAGCGCTTTGCGGTTTGAACACCCACCTATAAGCGTGGTCTCTGCACTTGATAATAAACAACAATCCAATTGACACACTCAAACAACGCACACAGAGTGTCAGTTGATTGGGGCTCCAAGTATGTCTCGACACCATATTACGAGTAACAGTATGGCCCATACCTTCGGTATTTTTTTAGTCGCGTAAGCCTCCCGAACCAACTGCGTATCTGTGGTTTGCACCACCTAGAAGGTTGCGGCATGGCCATTTATTTACTCGGCATTTCCATCCTCATTCAGTTTATCGCCGCTGCCATTGGCATCTGGCATATTCGGTCAACCGGTCGCAAATTCGCATGGGGATGTATTGCCTTGGCGCTCATGCTGATGGGGGTTAGGCGCTCCATCACATTTCATCATACCTTGTTCGAGGTCCCGCCCATGCCTGTCGACATGACCGCAGAGCTCGTTGCACTCCTGATTTCAATTTTGATGCTAGCTGGTGTCATCATGCTGGGTCGCCTGTTTGATGAGATCAGAGATGCCAAGGAAAGCCTTGCTGTGGCGCTGGACACCGCGACATCAGCCAATCGCGCAAAATCCGATTTTCTCTCCGGCATGAGCCATGAGCTCAGAACACCTCTCAACGCCATTTTGGGTTTTGCTCAAGTCCTTCAGATGGATTCGGACAAATCGCTTTCAAGGGAACAATCCGAGCAAGTGACACTCATCACCGAGGCGGGGACGCATCTTCTTAGCCTTGTCAACCAGGTGCTGGACCTGGCGAAAATCGAGGCCAACAAAGTCGACTTCTCCCTAAGTTCCGTTGATGCGAAAGAAGTCATCGGCGAAAGTATCATCTGGGTATCCAACCTCAGTGCTTCTAAGGGTGTCGAGGTAATCAATAAGCTGGATACATATGATCCACTATTTCTTTATACGGATGGCTTCCGCTTCAAGCAGGTTTTTCTAAACCTGCTTTCGAATGCCGTGAAGTACAACAAGGTCGGGGGCACGGTAACCCTCCATGGCGAGGAGGCCGAGAATGGCTTCTTTCGAATTTCAGTGGCAGACACAGGTCTTGGCATCCCCAAGGCAGATCAAGATGACATCTTTGAAATGTTCAACCGCGTTACCATGGATGCCAGCGATACCATTGAGGGCACCGGGGTTGGTCTCGCCATTGCCAAACTTCTTGTAGAGAAAATGGGCGGCAAGATTGGCTTCACCAGCCAGGAGGGGTCCGGCAGTACATTCTGGATCGAGCTGCCCATAGCCACAAACGAAACACCGGCCCTGACATCGCCAGTAGCCTAATTCAGATACGTCTCAAGAAAATCAAAGAAAGCGAGATATGGCGATCCCATCAGGACTCGAACCTGAAACCTGCTGCTTAGAAGGCAGCTGCTCTATCCAGTTGAGCTATGGGACCCCTCATCTTCAGAAGGCCCCGTATATAGCAAATAAGTGCAGCGAAGCTAGTCCTGGTTTGACCCGAAGAAAAACAGAGGCTGGATGCGTTATTCCGCGGTTTTGGGGTCTGCAGGGCCCAGCAGCCCCGGCAAATGGAGCGAGAAGGTTGAACCCT
This sequence comes from Alphaproteobacteria bacterium, assembly GCA_021774965.1. Classification (GTDB taxonomy): domain Bacteria; phylum Pseudomonadota; class Alphaproteobacteria; order JAJFIK01; family JAJFIK01; genus JAJFIK01. The sequence continues at coordinate 11,384 of JAJFIL010000064.1, read as the reverse complement.
TATTGAGCTCACTGGTCACGGTGACTTTGGCGCCGTTTGCGGTGGCCAGTTCTCGCACGAGGCTGAGGCCAAGGCCTGAGCCCTCGATCCGCCGATCAATTGCTGCAACTCCTCGCCGGAAAGGCTCGAAAATATTTCTAAGGTTCGTAGCCGATACACCCATCCCGAAATCCTCAACTGATATCGTGATGCCGCTGTCCCGGCTTTCACCCACAGAGATGATAACCCGGTCGCCATCCGGACTATATTTGACGGCATTGTCCACCAGGTTGGTCAGGATTTGCTTGAAGTGACGTCGGTCAAACATCGCGCGGGGCCCCACATGTGGTCCGCTGTATTCGATTTTAATGCTGTGCTCCGCGGCTTTGCAGGCAACAATCTCCATGACAGCTTCAATTTCAGCAGCCACATCAATATCTACTTTGATAACCTCGGCCTTTGTTGAAGCAAGAGCCGAAATATCAAGAATGTCATTCACGATATTCGTGAGGTGAGTTCCTGCATCGTTGATATAGCACCCGTACTCAACAGCCGTTTCTGCCGTAACCCCACCAAATTCCTTGTCCCTCATGAGGGCTGAGAAACCGACAATCGCATTTAGGGGCGTGCGCAGCTCATGCGAAACATTCGCCAGAAAAGCAGACTGGGCTTCTTGGGCCTTCTCCGATTCATTTAAAGCCTCTTCCAATGCCTTGCGCATGACGAGATTTCTCTCCGTCAACAAACACTGAGCCAAATGTGCGCTGGCGATGGAGGCGATGGCCGTCAATGTTTCCAGATGGCGGTCTGTAAAATAGTTCTTGCGCGGCTCTTCACAATCGATAACGCCCAGCACCTCGCCATTGTGCAGTAAGGGCACGCAAATTTCAGACAGCCCTTCCATGACATCTGGAATGTATCGAGCATCCGCAGCAGCATCGGTAATGAGGATTGGCTTTTTGGTGAGAGCAACCTCACCCGTGATACCCTTGCCAAGAGGAATAACGAGCTTGTTCTTGATTTCTCTTTTTATCGGATTTTTCAATCCGATTGCCGCTTCCTGGATAAGGACTTCCTTCGCATCGTCGTAGAGATAGACAACGCAATCGTCAAACCCGAGGCGCCCGACAACTTCTTGAGCCACGTACCAGCAAAGGTCAGGAACCGCATTGAGGCTCATGAGGTGGATGACGAACTCTCTGAGAATATCAAGCTCTTGTTGAGCCGAAAAATCGGCCCGCTCGATCATAGGACTCGGCACCGTATCGTCGGCGGGCGAAGTGGAGATCAGTTTATTTTGAATAGAATGTCGCACAGCCAGTGATTAGGCCGCACAACCCCTTACCAAGGGCCTAATTACAGAATTATAAGGTCTCTTAACCGCAGATAACCTAAACAGACATTTAGTGCGTCCAGGTCTCGATACGGCCAAATGAGAAGTTGTCCGTATAGGACTTGCCCGTTCGCGTTGAAGGCTCATCCTCGGCGATCACTTCATGGGGTATCTTGTTGCGCTGGGCATAGGCCACAGCCTTTTCCTTGCTCTCAAAGAACATGCGCACCTGGCTGTGAAGCATGTCGCCGGATGAGGTCCACCCCATAAGGGGTTCAACCTCGCGCGCGCTGGCCGATTCAAACTCCAGCAGCCAGCGCTTGGTCTTGTTCTGGCCCGATTGCATGGCTGTCTTGGCAGGTTTGTAGATGCGCGCGAACATGTCTCTCGATCCTCGATTGCGGTGCTCAATGTCTACCCTGCTCGTCCAAGATTGCAACGGGATTAATCGCCGCCGCCCTCATCGGGAGCCAATGAGGCATAAAGGGCTTGCTCAAAGCCGTGCAGACGTGTCGCTCCGGCTGCATCCTGTCCCGAATAAGCATCAGCAACCTCGCCATAAGTGGCGCCAGCCACCTCCAACAAGTCAAATGGGCTTTTTACTGTCACTGCAGTGATTCGCCCCGGCACCAAATGCAGCGTGACCGTACCGGTCACCCGCGCCTGGGAGCTTTTCAGGAATGCCTTGATGTCGTTCAGCAGAGGCTCGAAAATCTTTGCTTCGTGGATCAGCCGCCCCAATTCTTCTGCCAGAGGTTTCTTGGCCGCGATCTGGGCCTGAGTCAGGACGTGTTTTTCCAATGTGCTGTGCGCTGCATAGATCAAATCCGCAGCGGGGCTTTCATATGCCAAACGCCCCTTCTTGCCGGGGATGGATGTGCCCACGTGATAATGGCGCCCCAGACCATAGGCATTTCCGATCAGAGCCAACTCTTTAATAATCTCCACTGGGTCCGTCAGGGAGCGGGCCTGAGTGCTCAGCGCCACCAATTCACCTTGTTCGAAGGCAACCTTGATAGAGCAAGGCTGAGCGTTGGAATCCGCTTGGCTGTACCAGACCTCATCAGGGATTAACCCACTGGAAGTGAGCGTTTCCTTACCACCAATGGAAACACCCCAAAGGCCCACATTGTAGGAATAATTTGTGGTCTTGGCATGAACCTCAATGCCGCGTTCTTTCAAAAAGGCCGTTGAACGCTCACGCGTGATGCCATGTTCGCGTACTGGGGCGATGCATTTTATGCCAGATTCTCCAGCACCCTGCCCCAGGACCTGAGCTGCGACATCAAACCGATACTGATCATTTCCGGCACCGGTAGAGCCATGGAAAAACAAATCGGCCCCCTCGCCACGGGCAACGGTTAAGCACTCGTGGGCCTGTATCAGGCGCTCTGCGCCGACACAAAGAGGATATCCATCCCGTGTGACATTACCAAAGATGAGATAGCGCAGAATTTGGTCGTAATAACTTTGGGCTGCCTCAATGAGCACATGACCATCCGCGCCGACTTCCTTTGAGCGCGCGGCGATGCGTTTCTTCTCATCCGCATCAAACCCGCCCGTGTCCACAGCGCAGGTAATGATGCGATCCACGCCATAGTGGTCCTTGGCAAAAGGCACCAAAAATGAGGTGTCCAGACCACCGGAAAAGGCAACAACGCCAGTGCTCACGAGATTTACTCCTCTACAATCGGCAGCTTGATAGTGCTACCTGTCCTAACCTGAAACGGTGGCAAAATGAAATAGCGCTTGCCTGCAGCAATACCCGCCTCAAGCTTCGCTAGAGCCTCGGTGTCCCCCGCTTCCATCCAGAAATCAGGTTTACGATCTGGTGCGGGCGCCTGGCTCAAGCCTACAGGATCAAAGTCAATCTTCATGCCATAGACCAGCGTATTGTGCCCCTGCGAATGAAGAGGGACCTGGGGAGAAACAATCTCCAGCTTGGGGCCAAAGCGGCCATGCATGGAAAGCGCAGGGTTATCGTATTGAGTAATCCCCAGAAACCGCTCTCTCTCATCCGCTTTGTAGACTTCCAGCGCCAAGGCCTTGGTCGCCAGGCCTAGCGCCGGCAACTCCGGCCAATAACTCCGTAGACTGAATAATGAGAACCCAACGAGGGCATCCCCGCCCATGGCGGGGGATGCAATCTGACCCGATACGGGCACCCACTCCAAAGCAGAGACATCCACCGATGCTTCGGCCTCAAATTCACTCAGCAAGGATTGCGGCACATCCTTTTTAGGCGCCGCAAAGCCTACTACTGCGGTTTGCATCAGCACGCAGTCAATATAGACCCACCCCGGCATCTTGAGGTCTCGCGCACCAAAGGCCAGCGCGTTGGCCGTCACATAGGCGCTGTGAAAGGGCCTGGCTGCTGCATCTTCCAGGCAAAACAGCTCATGGCTCTGGCCCAGCACATCCAGCGCAAGACCACTGAGCTGGTGCCGCGCTGTCGCAACGTAAGGGCGCAGGCCAAGATCGAGCAATGATTTAAACCAGGGATCAGTCATATCCAGTCCCTAGCATTCAATGCCCTGGGCTGCAAAGCCGACAGATCCGCCTACCCTCGTCGCAATACCAATCGCAGCAATGGTGGGGCCATGGCGGTGGTCGCCACTGCGGCGATTACTAACAAAGAGAATAGATTGTCGGAAATGGGATTGCCGCTGTCATAGGTGAACACGCCGGCCGTCAGAGCGATATTGAGCACCACGATCTCTACGGCACCCCGAGCGCTCATCCCAATACCGATGGCTGTCGCATCTCTTGAGCTGAACCCCACCAGCTTGGCCGCGCCGCCCGCACCAATGACCTTGCCCAGCAGCGCCACGGCGATCAGCCCCACCAGGAAAAGCGGCGCAGCACTGACCGCCAACAGATCCACATGAAGGCCGATAGAGGCAAAAAAGAGTGGTCCTAAAGCCGCGCTGGAAATCACAGACATAGATGCTTTTGTCTCGAGATAGGCTTTGGCCCCCACGCGCGCAGGCTCAAAGAAAAGCCCGGCCATAAAGGGACCAAGGATCCAGTGAAGTCCCAAAAACTCTGCCAGCATGGCATAAAGGAACGCCACGAAGATCAAGACGCTTAGCTCCACCGCTGCCGCATCAACGGCGTGTAATGTGCGGCGCAGGTGCGGAAACACATGGTTCCCCAAGCCTATAGCAACGGCAAAAAACGCCGCCACCTTCGCCAGCAACCACACAATTTCCATGAGCGTAGGTGCCACGCCCGACACGGCAATCGCAATGACAACAGCCATCAGCACAAGTCCGATCACATCATCCAGCAGCGCCGCCGTGATGATCGTTGCACCCATGGCAGAGGTGAGAAGCTTGAACTCTTCCAGTATCTTGATGGTGGCAGGAATGGCGGTGATGGAAAGAGCGAGCCCCGTCATCAAAGAGAGACTGAGCCGGCTTGCGCCCTCTGGCAAGAAAGTCCAGGCCAACATAACACCGGCAGCAAAAGGCACCACGGCACCGGCAAGAGCCACCGACAGCCCTGAGGTGAGTTGCTTTGCAAGGACTTCAGGCTTTAACTCGATGCCCGCAAGCAACATCAACACACCGATGGATAGCACAATCGCATGTTCCAGCAAACCGTTGCCGCTGAACACGGTCACAACAGAAAGCCCATCGGGCAGGAACGGCACGGCGGAGGCTAATGCCACACCCGCCAATATCTCACCCATGGCCATTTCTGCGCCGACCCGTTGCGCAAGCCAGCCCCCGGCCCGTGCCATTACAAACAAGAGGAACACGAAAGAAAGCTCGATCATTTGCCTCGCTCCAATTCCTTTTGAAGCCCACCTAGATGCGCCTCGAACTTGCGCCACCGTCCGATAGAAGATTTGCTAATCGGCTCCCGCACTTGCGCTGAACTTGCCGTGCGCACCGCGTGGTCTGATTTATAAAAATCCAGGCAGGCAGGATCCCAAGGCAGCGCACAGGCTTCCAGAAGGCGCCGTACCTGCGGTTCGAAATCCGAGGCCAGGTCTTCATAAGTGATCGTAGTTATACGTCCCGACAGCACAGCCTGCCAATGGGCCATGAGGTCTTGATATTGCCGATAATAATGCCCCACGTTTCGCAGTTTGTTTGACCATTCATGCCCACCGGCAAATCGGAGGGCAAAACTGGAAAAACCACTGTCCATAGGGTCCCGCCGACAGTGCAGTATTGTTGCATTGGGAAATAGAACATGGATCAGGCCAACCAGTTTGAAATTATGCAGGCCCTTGTCCACCAGACGGGATGCGTCGCTGGTGGCCTTCTGAGCAGTGCCGCTCAAATATTGCTGAGCCATATCTCCCCAAAGAGTATGGCCTGCATCTATGCCAGCCAGATTAGCCATCACGGGCCGTGCTATCTTCTCAAGGTCCAGCAACTCCCCTAGCCCTTCCACATCTCCATGGCTGGAGAGAATTTGCTCCACCAAGGAGGAACCTGATCTCGGCATACCGATGATGAACACCGGACGCTTTGTGAGATCACCCAGTCCTTTCAATTCACTGAGAGCATCCGTAGAGAAGAACTCTTTGATCGCCGCGAATTCACGTTCAATCCCACGCCTGTCATAGGGCTGGGCGCGTGCGCGGAGAGCGCCCCCTCGTTGATAGTGCGCAAACGCGTCGTCGTAGATTTCCAGGTCCTCGAAGGCCTTCCCCAACCCATAGTGATAGTAGGTTCGATCATCATCGCTTGCCTTGGAGAGAATGGGCTGAAGCTCGCTGATACGCGCCCAGACCGGGTCGTCGCTGCGAACTCGCCCGCCGCGCATGTATGAGTAAAACGATCTCGCGAAGAAGGGCTGTTGTTCCATCGCCGCCCGGTGGGCCTCTCGTGCATCGGACAATTTCCCCAAGGAACGAAGGGCGGCGCCGAGAAGAAAATACGCCTCTGGGTCATCCCGGGAAGCCGCGATCGCCTGTCGCAAAATATCGACAGCACGCTCTGGTCGATCAACATTCATCAGTACGCGGCCATAGACAATCAATAGATCATGCGAGCGGTCCCCCGCCTCATACCCTTCCGCACACAGAGCACATTCCTCAGAGTACTCTGAGGCCTGATAGTGGAGGTTTGCCACCTCCAATCGTAAAGGAGTGTAATCTGGTCGCTGAGCCAGGAGAGCCTTAAGGCCAGCCCCTGCACTTTCAGGGCCCCTTGTTTGACGGAGACAAGAGACCAGAGCTGCCGGAGCGGTGGGAGAGATCGTTCCGCTCTCAATAGCGTGGACGAGATAGCCCTCAGCGCCCAAAAAATCCCGACGCTGAGCCAGAACCAGACCGGTCACGGCCAATGCATCAGCTTGATTTGGATTTGTGCTCAGGGCCTGCTCGGCCAATTTCAGGGCGAGATCGAGGTCCCCCCGCTGATAGGCTTCCAGGGCTTTGTCTGAGATTGCACTCATACCCTGTTTTAGCCCTCTCAACCGCGTTTCACAAAGAAACTCAGTCTAGCGGTAAATGGTCGGGGCGGCAGGATTCGAACCTGCGACCCTCTGGTCCCAAACCAGATGCGCTACCAGGCTGCGCCACGCCCCGATCAGGCGGCGGAATAGATACTAAAGACGGGCAGGATGCAAGACCCCTTATCGTCCCGGGCCCATAATCTTGAAAACGGCGCTGGCGGTGAGCACTTTTCGCGTCCCGGAGGTGATTTCGGCCTCAACGAAGGCAACCGAGCGAGTGGCCCGAACCACGTGAGCCGTGCCTTCCACCCACTCCCCAGGACGCACCATGGCCAGAATATCTGAGGTCATGCGCATGGTCACCGCGCGAGCCTTTGTCTCGCGCCAGACTGTCGCCCCCATAAGCCCGTCTGCGAAAGTCATGAGCAACCCACCATGGGCGATGCCATGGCTGTTCAAATGGTAATCCCGGACACGAAAGCCCCGGCAAAAGCCCATCTCCGTCCGCTTGAGGTAGAACGGACCATTGTGAGTGGCAAAGGCCCCTCGCCCGTCCTCATAGACGAACCCCTCCGGCGGGTTGTCCTCAGCGCTGGGGCGACTGTCCCAGGGGCCCTGGTCTTTGCTGTTTTCATCTTTAGGCATGGGGCGCTTTTAGTTCCCAAAAAATGGATGGCGAACCTGGTCCCCATCGACAAAGCCGAATTCATCTGAAATCCCGGCATTGACTTCCAGGACGGCGATGGCCGGTCCAGCGGACGGGATGCTCCGCTCCGAAAGCGGTGTCGTGTCCCTCGCAATGGATACGATGCGGCCCGTCTGATCGATGTAGATGATGTCGAGCGGGATGTAGGTGTTGCGCATCCAGTAACTGAGGGGCTCTTCCTCATCATAGAGGAACAACATGCCCGCATCTGCGGCCATCTCACGTCGGTACATAAGGCCGCGGCGCTGTTCCGCCGCATCATCCGCGATATCAACGTGGAAGGTATGCTCACCGGTAGAGGAGACCACCGTGACCTCGAGCCAATCCGGATCCTCGCCATGGCCAGACCCTCCATTGGCGGCCGGGCCACAGGCAACCAGAAGACCGGCGAGTAAAAATATGGAAAAAAGGTTTCGCATGTAGGGAACCTTGGAGAAGCCATCGCCCGAGCGCAAGGGCTCTGGGTTGCTGCCTAGGACGTAAAGGAGAGGGCAAGCTTGAAGGAGCAGCTAGTCAGGCAGGAACTCGGTGATCTCTGTGACCATTAGGCCCTTCGGACCCGTGCCATAGCAGACCATCAGCTTGGTGCCCGGCATAAGCTCTTTGAGGCCTCTGACACGTAGAGTTTCCATGTGGATGAAGATATCCGGTGTGCCGAGACCCCGAGTGACAAATCCAAAGCCCTTGGCCCGATTGAACCACTTGACCTCGACCTCAACGGACTCGTTGTCTGCCTGAACATGCTCGCGGACATTCTTCGCAGCTGTAGTGGGATTGTCTTCATGAACGACGGCGGTTCCAAGGTCGAGTTCAAGGATCTTGATGGCTTGGAGCCCTTTGGGACGTGCGACGACTTCACAGGTGATCGTTGCTCCTTCGGGAGCAGCCTCAAATCCGGATTCGCGCAAATGTGTCTGATGCAGCAGGACATCGCCTGAGCCATCTTCGGGAATGATGAAGCCATAGCCCTTCTTGGGGTCAAACCATTTGATGGCCCCAACTAGTCTACGTGGGCTTTCGTCTGTCCCATCTTCTGTTACGGCTACGCTGTCACTCATCCCTGGTGCTTTGGCCCCGTCTCTGGCTAAGTATTAACGTTAGCACAGCTATGTCTTCTCGCAATTAACCATTCCCGCCGCATCCACTGTTGTTCGCGCTTGATGCAAACAGGCCACGGCCACAGCCAACTGCTGGAATTGTTAGGGTATTTCGAATGGTTAATTCCCGTCAAGGGGGCTGTAATAACGTAGTGATGCCTTTCTGCCACCATGAGTCTGCGAGACGGGGACCAATTCAGCACTATATCTGCCGAAATGAGGCCGTCGCCAAGAGCCCCCCTTATCTGCAAGGCATATTCCACAATAAATTCAATTAACTATACGAATTTTCAAATCTATCACTTAAGACTTGAGGGGTGGTTTTGAATGCCATTCGGGCAGTCAGATTCATCCAAGCCATTTGAAACACAAGCTGCTATTTTAGAGTGGTGTTGCAAAATTCACCTTGGAGACAGACATGAGCCGCCGGATCGCCCTCATAACCGACGTTCTACACTTCATTGGACAGGCCTCAGCCGAGGCCCTGACCAATGATGGCTTCCGCGTACTCTGCTGTGACGAGGCCTTTGCAGATGGGACCGAACGAGCAAAATTCATTAACGCTCACCCTGCCCTTACACCTCTGGCGGCCCAGTCCCCTGAGGAGATCAGAGACGTCATTGCAACGGACTATGGTCGCCTGGATGTACTGGTGAACAATGACGCTTATCCAGCCGACAAGGCCCCCGTTGAGGAGGTAACCCAACATGCCTTGAGCGAAACCTTCGGGCATCTTCTCTTTAGGCCCTACCTTCTCACGGTGGCCCTGGTGCCCATGATGAAGGAAGCCCTACAAGGCAAGGTCATCTTTGTGTCTTCTGCGGCACCTCTGAGAGGCCTGCCGAACTATTCCATGTACGTGACAGCTCGAGGGGCCGCCAACACGCTGGCCCAAACCCTGGCGCAGGAATTGGCCCGCTGGAATATTCAGGTAAATGCCCTTGCCCCTAATTTTGTGGAAAGCCCCACCTATTTCCCGCCATCCCTGATGGAGAACCCGGAGATCAGGGACAAGATCCTCAGCAACATCCCCTTGGGCCGTCTGGGCAAGCAGGAAGAAGCCGCTGGCGTGATCTCCTTTCTTGCCTCTCAGAAGTCCAACTTCATCACGGGCCATGTAATCCCCCTCGCGGGCGGTTGGGCCTAGCGCCTTTTTGATGCCCGAATTGGGGCGGCAGGATGGAAAACACTTTTTGATTCAACCGCGCAGGAGATTGTCATGAACAGCCCAACCTCGGTTTTGCGCATTCTTGTTGTCGCATCTTGCGTTGCCCTCACCGCCTGCTTTGAAATTGAGGGGGGACCCATTCTGGCCGGTGGTGACGAGATACCCGGGTTGGTCGGTGAGATGGAAACTACCTTCCGCACCCAGCCTGGTGGCGAAATGACCGAAGTAGACTCCGATGATGGTGAGTTTATAAAATTCTTTCATGCGCTCAATGGCTCCTACCTCATCGATGATTTGGATGACGATGAATACCTGGTCATGTCAGCAATCCGGATTGAGGAGGGAGTCTTCGTCATCGAACTCACAGGCCTAGATAATCAACTGGAGGCTAGTTTTGCGGGCATAATGATGGTGGACCGTTCACTCGATGCCCCATTATTCTATCTGTGTCTTGATGTGGAGGCAGAGGATGATGTTTATATCGCAGCAGCCGAACCAACCGGCATGTCTCTTTCAATTGAAGATATAAGCCTTGATCCGCAAACACCGGACGATCTGGTGATCTTTATGACCAATGTGTGGAATACCACCGAGCTATCAGACTGGCGATGTTCTGTTTTACGTGCTGTGAAATAGGACTGGCAGATCTGATTGCCCTCGATCAGTTCAACGGGAGAGCCCAGACATGGCAAATGTTACAGATGAAATGCGGGAGTTCGTTCGTGACGCCCTGAGGGCTGGGGAGAGCCGGGAGGCGATCACCAAGGTACTTCGAAATGCGGGCTGGCCTGAGGCTCAGGTGGCCCGAGCCATGGAAGCATATGTGTCCTCGGATTTTCCCCTGCCCGTTCCTCGCCCCCGGGCCCAACTGTCTGCGCGAGAGGCATTTGTCTATCTGCTGCTCTACACCACGCTATTGATTTGTGCTGTTCAGTTTGGGGCCTTGCTGTTCAATCTTATTGATTTGAACTTTCCTGATACTCTTGACCGGGCTTACGCCACTCAGAACCGAGACTCGGCTATCCGCTTTGCTATCTCTTCGCTTGTGGTGGCTTTCCCTCTTTTCCTCTTTCTTTCCTACATTGTAGCCAAAGACATCAAACGCAATCCGGCGGTGCGGCTTTCCAGTGTACGAAAATGGTTGACCTATCTGGCACTTTTTGTGGCGGCAACGGTGTTGATGGGAGATTTCATCTTCCTGCTCTCAAAGTTTCTGGACGGGGATCTTACCACGCGCTTTGTGCTCAAGAGCCTGACGGTGGCGATGATCTCCGGCAGCATCTTTGGATATTACTTCCTGGGGTTAAGGCAGGAAGAACAGGATAAGGCGGCAGACCTATGTTGAATGCGCGCAGCTTTATTGCACTGGTATCCATCATCGCCGTCGTAGGTGCCATCATTGCTGGCCTGTTTGCCATCGGGTCACCGGGCAATCAGCGAGCGGTGCGCATGGACGGAGAACGGATGCGAGATATCCAGCAAATGGCTCGAAGCATCGCCTTGGAATATCATTCGGCGGGGGAATTGCCAGCAACATCCGAAGACATACGCCCGAGCAACAATGCTGTCATTGCCTTGATGGACAAATAACTCGTCGATCCCAGGACCAATGATCCTTTCGAATATGAGTTCCTTCAATAGGACAGGTTTCAACTTTTTACTGTCTTTGAAACCGCAGGACCGCAC
>JAJFIL010000063.1 GCA_021774965.1 Alphaproteobacteria bacterium | reverse complement strand
CCTCATCCGGGTCAATCTGCTCCACAGAAAACCAATGGAAAAGCTCTTCGAACCGCCACCGCCACGAAAACAAAACCCCGCCCAAAACAACCAAATCCAGTGGAGCTTCCTATGAAGAAAGTTAAACCGGACAGTAGTGGGCTTGACCGGGGAATCTAGCAATCTCTCATGTATAGGGGGGACGGAACAAGATGAGCACTTACCGCGTAATCAGTTCCGTCCCCGTTGATTTTGCAGCATCGTTAGATTCCCCGGTCAAGCCGGGGAATGACTGGAAAAGAGTTTGTGCCCTAGAGCGAACCAGGCCCCAAAACTAATGACAAAAACCAAACCCAAACTCGCAACCAACATCAAGACCGCCGCCCTCAAGACCGAGGTCAAAGCATCCATGACCGATGCTCTGGATGTCATTGGTGCACGCGCGGTGGAGTTGATCCGCGAGGAGCTAGAAAACGCCTCTCACAGCGGCAAGGTCTACACAATCAAAGGGCGGCTCCACCAGGCCTCTGCCCCCGATGAGCCGCCTGCGGAATATTCCGGCAAGCTGGCGGCCTCGCTCTCCTATGACGTAGACGGAGAAAGAGGGCAGGTCACGGTGGGCTCGAGTGAGCCTTATGGCGCATACCTTGAGTTTGGCACGGTGAACATGGCCCCTCGGCCTTTCATTGGCCCGGTGACGGAAGCCCTTGCGCCAGAGATCCAGCAAATCGTTGAGGCGGCCTTTGCCAAAACCGCAACGCCCACAAAGACGCCCGACAAAAATTCAGTTGAGAAGAAACCCGCAAGTAAGGAGCCAGGCAAATGAGCCAAGGTGGATGGGCATTGCGCACCGCTCTCTATGGGGCGATCGCAGCAGATGCCGGTGTCAAAGCTCTTATCGGGGATCCGGCACGCATCTATGACGATGTTGCCGCGGACGCAACCTTTCCCTTTGTCACTCTGGGGGACGGGGACGCCCGCATCTGGGCCACCAAGGATAGCGCGGGGGCGGAGCACGCCGTCACCCTTCATGCCTGGTCGCGCTATGAGGGCCACAAGGAATGCCAGCAAATCATTGAGGCACTGCAGGACGCACTGCACGATGCAAGTCTGATTTTGACCGGGCATACACTTGTCAATCTACGTTTCGTCAGTAGCGGGATCATTCGTGATCCGGACGGTGCCACCACCCATGGGGTGATCCGCTTTCGCGCCGTAACAGAGCCAACTTCTTAAACATATAGATCAGGAGATCATCATGGCCGCACAAAAGGGCAAGGACGTCCTTCTCAAACTGGGCAATAGCGACGGCCCGCCAGAGACCTTCACCACGGTGGGCGGGCTTCGCACCACGGCGCTGAATTTCAATTCTCAAAGCGTGGACGTTACCGACGCTGCCTCTTCGGGCCAATGGCGGGAATTGCTCGCAGGGGCTGGCATCAAGACCGCCAGCATTTCCGGCTCCGGCATCTTCAAGGACAGCGCCACGGATGCATCCGTGCGCACCGTGTTTTTCAATCAGACCCACGACAATTGGCAGCTGATTATCCCTGATTTTGGCACCGTCGAGGGCGCGTTCCAGATCCGTGAGCTGCAGTATTCCGGTGGCCACGATGGGGAAGCGACGTTCTCGCTCTCGCTGGAAAGCGCCGGTGCGCTGACGTTTACAGCACTCTAGGGGGCACACAATGGTGAATGCAGTACGCGGCGAAGTGGCGCTGGAGCTGGGCGGGCAGAGCTATTGTCTTTGTCTGACTATGGGCGCGCTGGCCGAGATCGAAACCGCCCTTGGCGCGAAAAACCTCTCCGACCTGGATACGCGGCTCAAAGACCTGCGCGCAGAAAACCTGGTGCATATTCTTCATGCTCTACTGAAAGGTGGCGGGGAGAAACTGTCGTTGGAGGACTGCCGGGCGCTGCCCCTCAATATTGCACTGGCCACCGAGGCCATTGGCAAGGCGTTCAAGGCCTCTGGCGTTAGCACCCCTATTGAGGGAGCGTAGGATATATGCCGTGGGCGGATCTTTTGACTTTGGCCCAACGGCATCTGAACATTCTTCCGCGTGAGTTCTGGCAGCTCAGCATTGCTGAATGGAACTGCCTGATGAGCACCGCGGTGATTACCGGTACTGGCCCCATGGGTCGTATGGATTTTGATGCCCTTGCGGCAGCGTTTCCCGACACTCTAACAAGAGAGATCTGAGACATGAACCTGGGCGAAGCAACCCTTACCATTGGTGCCGACACCGAGCCCTTGCGCACAGAGCTTGAGGGCATCGAGGGCGTCATGAGCGACGCGGTGACCACAACGCTTGGCCATTTGGGTAATGCGTTCGAAGAGTTTGCCCGCACGGGGGAGCTGAATGTACGGAATATGGTCAATGCGATTGTCGCGGATCTGGCGCGCATCGTTTTTGATGATGTGCTCAAAGAGCCAATGGGAAATTTTCTCCAACAAGGTCTCAGTTTCGCAACCAGCCTGTTTGGCGGTGGCGGTAAAATCCCGGGCGGCAGCGGTAAGCCAATTCTTGTTCCGCCAGGGAAAGCCCTTGGGGGCTCGGCGTCTTTCGGTAAGCCATATGTTGTGGGGGAGCAGGGGCGGGAATTATTCGTGCCCGAAACCTCCGGCCGCATCGTGCCCAATGGCGGGGTCGGCGGCAACAACATCACCTTCAATGTGCAGGCGAGTGACGCAAGCAGCTTTCAGCGTTCGGAAACGCAAATCGCGGCAATGCTCAATCGCGCGGTCGGGCGGGGCAACCGGAATTTGTAAAACCATCACCCCCACCCGGCTCGATGCTCTCGCCGACCTCCCCCATCTAGGTGGAGGTAAAGAAAGGGTACGGCTTCTTCTCCCTCCCCCCAGTGTGGGGGAGGGCAGGGGAGGGGGGGGGAAGCGTAAAGCACGAACTGAGAAATTCAGGAGTACACAATGGCATTTCATGAAGTGGGTTTCCGGTGGACATTGCCTTGGGCTACACTGGCGGGCCGGAGCGGCGCACGGAGATTGCAACGCTCGGCTCAGGCTTTGAAGAACGCAACAGCCCCTGGGCACATTCCCGGCGGCGGTATAATGCCGGCTCCGGCGTTAAAACGTTCGATGACTTGCACAATGTGATCGCGTTTTTCGAGGCGCGCATGGCACGGCTTCACGGGTTCAGGTGGAAGGATCGGGCAGATTACAAATCCGTCGCCCCGAGTGGAAGTGTTACTGCGAGTGACCAGACCATCGGCACCGGCGACGGCGCGACCACGGCGTTCCAGCTGACCAAGACCTATATCTCCGGCAGTCAATCTTATGCACGTAACATCAAGAAGCCGGTCGCAGGCACCGTGCTCATCGCCCTTGATGGGGTGGCGCAGAGCTCAGGCTGGAGCGTGGATACATCGACGGGGATTGTAACCTTTGATACGGCCCCCCTTGCAGCGGCAGCTATTACGGCGGGGTTCGAGTTTGACGTCCCCGTACGGTTCGACACGGACGGCCTGTCGGTGAACCTGGATAATTTCAATGCAGGCGAGATCCCTTCCATCCCGATCCTTGAGGTGAAGGTATGAAAGTGTAGTGGCCCAATGATAGGTTACTCACTCTTGGTAGGTGCTACTCTCCATGGAACAAATATTGTGTTGCTACACAGACCACAATGATATGCTCTATCTCGACTATTCGATCCGCCACTCTGACCAGCTTGCAGTATGCTTTTCTTACGGGTTTCAAAACAGTTTGTGCACAGCCAATGGAATGGTTCGCTAGTATTGGGATTTGGCTTCGGAACGTAGGCAAATGTTCCACGTGCAATGTCTTTCAGTTCATAGTTTTCTCGCTCTCGATCCCATGCTTTCAAATCAGCAATTTCTTTTTCAAGCTGTCTTTTGGTTTCCAACAACTCCATTTGCAGTTGTTGGGTAGACAGTGCTGCCTCCTGGGCGGAAAGGATTTGTCTTTGGAGTTCGATAACTTTTTCACTGATTTCAGAATCGATCTTTAAGTCGAGTATCGATCTCGCAATATCTCCTGCAGTTCGAAGCCCTCCTATTGCAGCGGCAATTGTTGTGGCATCCATCATTTTTCCTCGTGTTACTGGGTTTGCAATTTGGAGAGTATGGCGAATATGCAACTATTTATTGTGGCGGCGCAAGCAGTAAGGCTTGGGTAGATGTTGTGAACATAGGTGACTACACATGAAAACTCTTCCCACCGGAATGCAGGATCACCTGGATACGGGCGCTACTACTTTGTGCCGCTGTTGGCAGGTCACGCGTAACGACGGCACCACTTTTGGCTTCACTGACCATGACGAAGACCTGGCGTTCAATTCCATTACTTTCGAGGCGGAGACGGGTTTTACCGCCACCAATGTGGACAGCTCATTGGGCCTCAACGTGGATAATCTGGATGTTGTGGGCGCGCTCAATTCCGCGCGGCTGAATGATCAAGACCTGGCGCGAGGGCTGTTTGACAATGCGGCGATCACCATCTGGCTGGTCAATTGGCAGGCCGTCAGTCAACGGATCATATTGCGTGCGGGGAACCTGGGCGAGGTCTCTCGCGGGCCGCTGGCCTTTAATGCCGAAGTGCGAGGCCTGGCGCATAATTTGAACCAAGTTGCAGGCCGCGTGTTTCAACGGGTGTGTGATGCGGATCTGGGGGACGCCCGCTGCGGAGTGGACCTCACCGCGGCAACTCATAACGGCAGCGGCGTGGTCGCCTTGGTAGATAGCAATCGCGCCTTTGTGGTGACAGGCCTTGAGGGTTTTTCCAAAGGCTGGTTTTCTCGCGGGCTTTTGACCTGGGCCACCGGAGCCAATGCGGGCCTGGCTATGGAGATCAAACACCATACATCGGGGCGCGTTGAGCTGTGGTTGCCTGCAGCAGATGATGTGGCGGTGAACGACACGTTCGCGGTTACGTCAGGGTGCGATAAATCCATCGCCATCTGTCGGCAGAAGTTTGCCAACGTCACAAACTTCCGCGGCTTTCCCCACATGCCGGGCAATGACTATGTGGTGAGCTATCCCAATTCTGACAACACCAATGACGGCAAATCCTCGCGCCAGGAAAACCAGCCCTTTGTGGGCAGCTCCGGCGACACGCCACTTGCCGGAGGCGGCACCATTGATACGGGCACATTCTCGCCGACACCGGAAACTGACCCCATCACCTCGCCTACGGTTTCGGGCGATGTGCCGGACACGGGAAGTTTTGACGGTGGTGGTGTCTCCGGCGGTATCGGCCCGGATGATGTGTTTCTAAACAGGCAATAAGCATTCCATGACCAACTCTGATCAAATCCTTGCCATTGCGCGAAGCTGGCTGGGCACGCCCTATCATCATCAAGCCAGCGTGCGCGGGGTCGGCTGTGATTGTCTGGGCCTTGTGCGCGGCATCTGGCGGGAGCTTTATGGCAGCGAGCCCGAACTGCCGCCGATCTATACGCCAGATTGGGCCGAGGCCACGGGGGAGGAGACATTACTCGCCGCCGCGCGCCGCAATTTAACAGAGATCGCGCTGGAGGATCGTGGGGCAGGGGATGTGATCTTGTTCCGCATGATCGAGCGTGGTCCGGCCAAACATGCTGGTATTTTATCCGAGGACGGACGGTTCATCCACGCCTATTCTGCGCGCGCCGTAACGGAAAACGCTCTTTCGTCCTGGTGGGAAAGGAAGATGGTGGCAGCGTTCAGATGGCCATAGGCAAGATTTTTTTACCCTAGTTAGAGACCTAGTTTTCCGTCTGGGCCGACGAGAGGTCGGGCAGGGTCAATATCAGCGTAAGCGCTGCAAAGACCAGAAGCGGTACTTGCGCACCATGCCAAAGGGTTAAAGCCAAATAGAGATACCACGGCATATCTGTACCAATTGACCCAAACGCACCAAGTGTTGCAAGGCCGGGCAAGATAAGCAGACATCCGACAAGAACGCGCTGGCGCAATCGATTGTTTCCGTCGATGCCGAACTCATCGCCGACATTATAGCGAACCCAAGGCAGGCAGGTTGGCAATCGCACCGCCGCAGGGATCAGGACGTAGGGCAGAAGATACATCTCAATAGACAACGCGCCAAGCAAGGCAATCTGCAGAAGAGATCTGTTCCAGGCACCAAGGGCAAGGAAAGCAGAAACGAAGGTGAAGCCAGCGAGGGCAGCCAGGATCAGCGGCACGCGCGTTACATACAGTTCAGGCTTTGATTTGATTGCCGTAGCCATAGGTGCCTCCCAACACGGGAAGCAGCATAGGCTATTTAGTGCGCGTTGGCGATACGCTCGGCAATCTCTTCAGGGCTTTCTTCGCCTTGAGAGAACATGGCAGCCAGAGCCGTTACCGATGCAGCGGCCAGCATCACTGGCATCAGACCAGCGAGGGAGCTAGCGGCCAGTTGATTAAGCCCTTCGCTAAGGCTGGCGGCGTGGGTGCTTTCAACCATGGCAAAAGGGGCCACGCAAACGCCAAAGAAGGCGGCGGACAGGGCTGCAAATGTTTTTCCGAAGTTGAGCATCTCGCTCTCCCAAGTGGGGTGTCTATTTGCTCTATATAGGCGGGATTGTTCACCTGTCACAGCAAATCACCCCGTTCATTTTGAAGGTCGGCCTTGCGCCTAATGCATGGCTGGATTTGGGGCGGAAGGTTTGAGCTTTAGCGCTCGCCCTCACCGGGAAACATGATGATGACACTCAGAACGATGAGCGTGCAAAAGGGAAAGATAGCCCCCGCAAGAAGCGACAGGCCGATCTGCCCCAAAAGCGTATTGGAGTCGTGCATTCCAATGAATCCAAGATAGGCGCTTGCACCGGGGAAGTAGGCATAAACGAAAATGCCGATGACCAGGCCGTTCATTCCTTCGCCGTTCCAAAGGGAAATGCTTTTCTTGTTCCACGGCAGGCGCTCGGAAACAAGAAAAGCCGCCGGCAGCATTATGTAGGGAAAGAGCCACATCTCGATGGTCAGCAGCAGGATGATGATCGCCTCATTAGTGGATCTGCTGGGTAGGTCGGCATTTATGGACACCAGCCCCAGGGTCACCAATGCGCCCCCCGCGATGATCAGCGTGGGTCGCCCTAAATAGGCCTTGAAAAACGGTGCCAGGGTCATGCTTTCCTCCTCTGTCACAACGTATACGTGAAGAGATTATGAAAAGCTAGCCTCGCGTTTTGCGACTTTTTCACCTCACCTCCAAATAACGAAAAACCTTATGGCAACAGTAGTTCTTCAGACGGCTGGTTCCGTCATTGGCACCTATCTGGGTGGGCCTATTGGCGGTCAAATCGGGGCGGCCATCGGGGCCACGGTGGGCGGCTATATTGACGGTCAGATCTTTGGTAGCGGCGGGGCCAACGTCAAAGTCGGCAAGATCGAGGACCTGCGGGTGCAGGCATCTCGCGAAGGTCTTGCGGTGCCGCGCGCCTATGGGCGCTCGCGCATTGCCGGGCAGATCATCTGGGCCACCGAGTTTCGGGAAAAGAAAAAGACCAAGAAGACCGGCGGTGGCAAAGGCGGCGGAGGTGACGGCGGCACAGTTACGGAGTTTAGCTATTTCGCCAATTTCGCCATTGGTCTGTGCGAAGGCCCCATTGAGGGGATCGGCAAGGTCTGGGCAGACGGCACGCCGCTGGAGCTGGGTCCCTTCACCACGCGCCTCTATAAAGGCAGCGAGGCGCAAACACCGGACAGTCTGATCGAAAGTGTTGAGGGCGCGGGCAAGGCCCCTGCCTATCGCGGGATGGCCTACATCGTCTTTGACGATTTGCCGTTGGAGCGCTTTGGCAATCGCGTGCCGCAGCTGAACTTTGAAATCTTTCGCAGCGTTGGAGCAGGGGAGCTGGAAAGCCAGATCACAGGCGTCACCCTTGCCCCCGCTGGTGGTGAGTTCGGCCTGGGTACACAGATCGTGGACCGGGATGACGGCAACGGTCGCGGTGCCTTGGAGAACATGCTCAACGGACGCGGGGTGGCGAACTTCCAGGCCTCCGCCGACCGCATGAAAGATGACCTTCCCAGCGTTGGCAGTGTGGCCTTGCACGCCGGCTGGACTGGGGATGATTTACGCTGCGACGGGATCACGCTCAAACCCGCCGTGGAATCGCTTGCAAAAAATACCGACCCGTATACCTGGACCGTCAACGGTGTTGCCCGGTCTGATGCCCGGCTTTTATCTTCCGATGATACAGGGCTGATCCTGGAGGGAACACCGTCCGATCAGTCCCTGGTGGAATCCATCACCGATCTTAAAGCGCGCGGGCTGCGGGTCATTTTTGTGCCTGTAATTCAGCTGGACATTCCCATCGGCAATACGCTGGACAATCCGTATGCCCCCGGCACCATGCAGCCCGTCAATCCTTGGCGCGGGCGCATTACCTGCGATCCTGCACCGGGGGTAACTGCCACAGTAGACAAAACCGCTGCGGCCTCGACGCAAGTAGATACATTCTTTGGCACGGCGGCGGCAACGGATTATTCTGTATCGGGAACAAATGTGACCTGGACCGGTGGCACGGACTGGGGCTATCGCCGCATGATCTTGCACTATGCCAAACTGTGCGCGGCGGCAGGCGGGGTGGATGCGTTCCTCATAGGCTCGCAGCTGGGCGGCATGACCCGGGTGCGTTCTGCGGCCAGCACTTATCCCACAGTTGCCAAGCTCAAGACCCTTGCGGCAGACGTAAGTGTCATTTTGGGGGCCTCCACCAAAATTTCCTACGCGGCGAACTGGGGAGAATATCACTCCTATGCGCCAGGGGATGGCTCCGGCGACATTGACTTTCATCTGGATGACCTGTGGTCGGATGCGAATATCGATTTCATCGGGATCGATAACTTCATGCCCATCTCTGATTGGCGCGACGGCAGCAACCATCTGGATATCCTTGCAGGTTGGCCTGACGGCTATGACATTGACTATCTCAAATCCAATATCGATGGAGGCGAGGAATTTGATTGGTACTATGCGGACAGCGCAGCGCGCACTGCCCAGACCCGTACCACCATCACGGATGCGGCTTACTCTGAGCCTTGGATCTTCCGCGTCAAGGACTTGAAGAACTGGTGGCAGAACGCTCACCATGCCCGGCCAGGCGGGGTGCGGAACACCAGCGCTACGTTCTGGGTCGCGCAATCCAAGCCCATCTGGTTTACCGAACTGGGCTGTCCCGCCGTGGACAAAGGCGCAAACCGGCCGGGACTTGTCTTCAATGTGCTTTCCGATGACAGCGCCCTTCCGCCATTTTCTTCGGGCAAGCGGGATGATCTGATCCAGCGCCGCTTTTTGGAGGCGCATCATTCGCTCTGGGCCAGTGCTGCGAACAATCCCATCTCTACGGTCTATAGCGATAGCATGGTGGACACGGATAATATGCTTGTTAGTGAGTGGGATCCTCGTCCGTATCCGGATTACCCTCGGCGGGTGTCCCGCTGGCGGGATACGGCGAATTGGCGCACGGGGCGCAAAGTATCGGGCCGCGTTGGGGGCACGGGGCTTGGGGCGCTAGTGACGTCTCTTTGCAATGACGTGGGCTTTACGGACATCGATGTCTCTAACCTGCGAGGGAAGGTCTCTGGCTATGTGCTCGATCAACTTTTGTCTCCGAGGGATGCAATCCAGCCTCTGATGCTGGCCTATCAGTTCGATGCGGTGGAGAGCGAAGGGCTGATCAAGTTCTTTCATCGGGATCGGGCCCCTTCAGGGTCTTTGGCAGAGGCTGCCCTTGTGGAACCCGGGGATGAAAGCCCCCAGCGCTACAAACTCACCCGGGGACAGGAAACCGAGCTGCCTCTTGTGGCCAAGATGACGTTTCTGGAAGACGGTGCGGACTATGGCCCTGGTACGGCAGAGTTTCGCAGGCAAACGGTGTCCACCGATCGTGTTATTCAAACCGAAATGCCGCTGGTCATTGATGCCGATGAGGCCCAGGCGGTTGTGGATACCTGGCTGATGGATATCTGGGCTCAGCGGGAAGGGCTGGAGGCACACCTTGCCCCATCTGACATTCGTTTTGATCCCGGGGACGTTCTGACCTTCACCCTGAACAATCGACCCTACACCATGCGGCTTACAGAACTGAGCGATGCTTATGCGCGGGAGGCAAAGGCGGTTGGCACCGAACGCGGTATCTATCAGGCACCCGCAGCAACGAACATCGGCGGGAACTTACCTGCTGTGCCCATCCACCGGCGCCCAGATTTATTGTTTCTCGATCTTCCCCTGATGACGGGGAACGAGCGCGAACATGCCCCTTATGTGGCGGCCAATGTGGTGCCCTGGCCGGGTGCCATTGCTCTTTATAGCAGTCCCACAGATGCGGACTTTGAGCTGGATACAGTGATCAAATCTCCCGCGACTACGGGCACGACTTTGGCCAGCTTTGCCAGCGGACCCACGGGAAGATTTGATCGGGCAAACAAACTCACCGTTCAGATCGGGTTTGGGGAGCTTGCCTCGGCTCCTACAGAACAAGTTCTCTCCGGTGCGAACCTTGCCGCTTTGGAAACGTCCAATGGCGAATGGGAGCTGTTGCAGTTTCAAACAGCAACCCTGACCGACACACGCACCTATGAGCTGACAGACCTCTTGCGCGGGCAGTTTGGGACCGAGGAAGTTATGGAAGCAGCCTTGCCTGCGGGCGCACGGTTCGTGTTGATGGATTCCGCCGTTGTTCAAACCTCGCTTACCCTCAATGAACGACAGTTGCCGCGTACCTGGCGTTATGGGCCTGCGGGTGGGGTGATCAGCCACCGCACCTTCAAGACCGATACGCGGTCGTTCTCCGGTGTCGGGCTCCGGCCTTATTCCGTGGGTCAGGCCTGGGCTGAGAAGCAAGCCGACGATGATATCTATATTACCTGGGCGCGGCGTTCCCGCATTGGCGGGGATGAGTGGGAGCGAGATGAAATCCCCCTTGGGGAGGCCTCCGAAAGCTACCGGATTGAAATCTTGAATGGGCCCGGCGGCAACTGGATACGGGCTGCCACGCGCGGCAAGGCTAACTGGACATACTCCAGTGCTAACCAAATTGCTGATTTCGGCTCTCTTCAAACAACACTCTCTGTACGTATTATTCAAAACAGCGACATATGGGGGGCTGGCGCCTCCCGCGAGGTAACCATCAATGTCAAACAGTAACAATCTTGGCTTTGCCTATCTGACGGCCAGCCAGGCCCAAAAGCATGTCACGGTCAACGAAGCCCTGCGGCTTCTCGATGCCATGGTCAATCTAATCATCGTGGACCGAAACCTGACAGTGCCGCCCACCTCGCCGGTGGAGGGGGATGTGTATATCCCTGCCGCCAGTTCCACAGGGGATTGGGCGACCCATGATCTGAAACTGGCTTACTTTGCCGATGGGGCCTGGCAGTTTGTTGTGCCCAAAAATGGCTGGCGCGCGTGGATACAGGATGAAGATCAATTCGTCTATTGGTCCACGGCCGCCAACCCGGACAACTGGATTGATGTGCCTGGCGGCGGGGGCACTTCTATTGCGGTCGATAAAAACGGCACCCTTGTTGGTACGCGTGGCACGTTGAATCTCATAGAAGGCACTAATGTTACGCTGGGCGTGGTGGATGACACAGTGAACGCTGAGGTGGACATCACCATCAACGGAATTGATGTTAGTGCGCTTACCTCCACAGCGACGGCGAGCGCCGACAGTCTGCTCTTCTATGACAGTGACGGCACCACTCATATTCGCAGACCGGTTTCGGACTTTCTAATCGATCAGAACGTCCTCACCTCCGCCAACGAAGGGACCGGCAACGGTCTGGACGCGGATACAGTAGATGGCAAGGAAGCGGCAGCCTTTGCAGAATTGGCGGCAAGCTCGAACACCTTTACCGGCGATATGGTGGTGCAGGGGGATCTGACGATTTCCGGCACTACGACTACAGTGGACACCGCCAACCTTGCGGTCTCTGACAACATCATTATCTGCAACAACGATGTGACCGGTGCGCCATCCGAAAATGCCGGACTTGAGATTGAGCGCGGCACCTCCACCAACGCGCAAGTCCTGTGGGATGAAACAGCGGATGCCTGGAAAGCTGGCATCGCGGGCAGCCTGACGCAGATACTGACCACAGCGGACGAAGGCACCGGCAATGGTCTGGATGCCGACACAGTGGACGGCATTGAAGGCAGCGCGCTGGTTCAAACCTCGCGCAACCTCACCGCGGGTGTGGGCCTTACGGGAGGCGGAGATTTTTCCGCCAATCGCACTATAGACCTTGATATCTCAAGCCTTGGGGCGATCACCGCTGTTGTGGGTGCGGACAGTGTCCTGGCTTATGATGCCAGTGGCACCACCCACATCCGTCGCACTTTTACCGATGTGATCGGTGACCTGAGCATTCTGACCACCGCCTCTTCAGTAGATGCGGCCACTTTGGATGGTATCGACAGCACGGCCTTTGCTCAGCTGGCAAACGCCAATTTCACGACCCTCCAAAAGGGCGGCGCGAATGTTCTGACCACAGCGGATGAAGGCAGCGGCAACGGCATCGATGCAGATACCGTTGATGGCATCGAAGGGGCCGCATTGGTGCAGACCTCGCGTGCGCTTACCGCTGGCAGCGGCATATCCG
>JAJFIL010000062.1 GCA_021774965.1 Alphaproteobacteria bacterium | reverse complement strand
ACTGAATATCTGCGGGCCTCGATCTATTTCTTGGCAGATCTGTAGAGCACGAGTATCCAAAGGCCTATCACGCCAATTGCTGCGGTCTGAGCCCAGAACGGCCAAACCGCGATGCCCGGGGCCAATTGGTCAAAATCCGTCGTGGCATTGGTGTAGGACAGACCCGCGACGGCTCCGATAGCCGCGATGATCAGGGCACGAATGGTTCCAAGGCTGGCCAGTGGGTTGCGTGCGGCTGAAAAAATAAAGACCGCCCACCCAAATGCCAAAAAGGAGATGATGTTATCCTGGTAGGCATGAGATGGAACATTGAAATAAACAAACAACAAAGGCACTTTGGTGCTGGTGATGTGAGCCAGGGCAATCAGGGTGAAGTAGGCTGACAAGGCCAGCAAGCTTAACTTCAAAAGACGTTCAGAAACTGCCTGTGTCATCGGTGCTCTACCCATTTGATTGGAATTGGATCAGTTCAGACGCCCGGTCCGCGGGAAACCCTTCGGCGGCAAGCGGCCTGCATTGGCGCGCGTGCCCATCCAGTCTCTCAGCTTGTCAAAAGTATGCATGCGGCCTGATTTATCGGGAACGCTAAGGCCATCTGCCAAAGCAAACACCTTCACATCAACCAGATCGCCGTCTTTGTATTTCTGCAATGTGATGCCCTTGCCGCGTGTCATCTGCGGCAACTGTTCCAGCGGGAAGATGAGCAACTTGCGGTTCTCCCCGATGACGGCCACATGATCTCCCTCGACAGGCACACAAACCTGCGCTTCGGCTGGCGTGCGGACATTCAAGACCAGTTTGCCGGATTTGGTAGACGCGACCACCTCTTCTTCCAGAACCACAAAGCCGTGCCCAGTGGTGGAGGCCACTAGTAAAGTGCGATCTGGGTCATGGATCATTAGTTCCACAAGATCCGCATCATTGCCCAAGCCTACGAAGGAACGTATTGGGTCCCCATGCCCCCGCCCGCCTGGCAGCTTGTCGCAACCGATCATGTAAAAGCGCCCGTTGGTGCCGAACGCAATTAACTTGTCCGTAGTCTGAGCATGGAAGACGAAACGCTCGCGGTCGCCTTCACGATATTTGAGTTCGCTATCCAGCTCCACATGACCCTTGAGGGCACGGATCCAGCCTTTTTCAGAGCACACGACTGTAACAGGTTCCTTTTCAATCAGAACCTCGTCAATCTCCATATCGATATCAGGTGCTTCGGAGAAATTGGTGCGACGCTTGCCCAGTTCTGTCTTCTGGCCAAAGCGGGCTTTGATATCCTTGATCTGCTCGCCAATACGCTGCCATTGTTTGTCTTTGGATTTCAGTAATGCGCGAAGGCCTTTTGCCTGCTTCGTGAGATCCTTGTGCTCGATCTTGAGCTCCATCTCCTCAAGCTTGCGCAAAGATCGCAGCCGCATATTGAGAATGGCTTCGGCCTGTATTTCGCTGAGTTTGAAGGTCTTCATCAAGGCCTGCTTGGGATGGTCCTCCTCACGCACAATGCGGATCACCTCATCCAGATTGAGGTAGACCACGAGATAGCCTTCGAGCACTTCCAGGCGATGTTCGATTTTTGCAAGACGATATTGGGACCGTCGTACCAGCACTTCCAACTGGTGATCTAGATAGGCGCGCAACACTTCGGGCAGGCTCATCACGCGGGGAACCTTGCCCATGTCGAGCACATTCATGTTGAGCGAGATGCGGTTTTCCAAGTCTGTGACGCGGAACAGGCTCTCCATCATCACCGTCTCATCGACCTTGCCTGTCTTTGGCTCAAGTACCAGGCGGATATCTTCCGCGCTTTCATCGCGCACATCCGCCAGCAGGGGTACTTTCTTGGCCGAGATCAGCTCAGCCAATTTCTCGATCAGTTTTGATTTTTGAACCTGATAAGGAACTTCGGTGACCACCACCACGTATGTCCCTCGTGCGCCTTCCTCACGATGCCATTTAGCGCGCACCCGGAAACCACCACGGCCATTGGAATAGGCCTCCTGCATGGTCTCTGGTGTCTCGATGATGGTGCCACCAGTAGGGAAGTCCGGACCCTTGACGTATTTCATCAGGCCCTTAGTGGTGGCGTTCGGCGTCTTGATCAGATGCAAGGCTGCGTCACACAGCTCCCCCGCATTGTGCGGCGGGATGGAAGTCGCCATACCCACGGCAATACCGGTGGAGCCATTGGCCAGCAAATTTGGGAAGGCGGCAGGAAGAACTACGGGCTCTTCATCTTCGCCGTCATAGGTGGGACGAAAGTCCACCGTGTCTTCGTCAATACCCTCAAGCAGTGCCTGGGCTACCTCAGTCAGACGACTTTCGGTGTACCGCATGGCGGCAGCATTATCGCCGTCCACATTGCCAAAGTTGCCTTGCCCATCAATGAGCGGATAGCGCACGGCGAAATCCTGCGCCAGACGCACCAGCGCATCATAGATCGCCTGATCCCCGTGAGGGTGAAAGCGGCCAATGACCTCGCCTACAACTCGGGCTGATTTCTTAAAACCCTGCGAGGGGTCCAGCTTGAGCAGGCGCATGGCATGCATCAGACGGCGGTGAACAGGCTTTAGTCCATCGCGCACATCCGGCAGGGCGCGGTCCATAATTGTGGAAAGCGCATAGGCCAGATAGCGCTCCGACAGGGCTTTCGCCAGCGGTGCGGGGACAATTTCGTCGGGGGCGGGTGTTACTTTCTTACTCATAGCTCCGAATTAGCAGATTCGCATCGGGCGCGTCTGTGACCCATTTGCCGCCCTCCTTCGCAATCCGTGCCAGGCGCTCTATGAAAAGCGACCGGGCCTCCGGCAATTCCTTGTGGAGGGTGGAAAAGAGCCGCCGTTGCATGAAAAAGCCTGAGAGCGCCAAACCGTCCAGTGCATCCTGAGCCGTCGTC
The DNA here is from genome assembly GCA_021774965.1 of Alphaproteobacteria bacterium. Taxonomy (GTDB): domain Bacteria; phylum Pseudomonadota; class Alphaproteobacteria; order JAJFIK01; family JAJFIK01; genus JAJFIK01. Next base: position 21,817 of record JAJFIL010000062.1, on the reverse strand, counting down.
TTGCTGTCGCGATCAGAGGTTAGATAACCTGGCAGGGGTAACAGCTTGTCAGCATAGGGCGCAGCTTCACTGGCACAGACGGCACGGCCTGACCGGGGCGAGACGTGAGTAAGGTCCACCGCCTGCCCCGTCACTGCGCATTTCTCAAGTTCCAGTCCATAGCCGAGTTCCTTGAGCAGTCCGATCTCCCATTTTACCCGCACGGCTGGCCATATGGATCGGTCGCAGAGGTTTTCCAGCAGAATCAGGAGGCCTTCATAGAGCGCGGGATGGTTCTCTCTCTCCGGCAGAGCCGCGGCGGCAACCGCGCAGATACTCGCGAGCGCTGCGAGCTCAAGAGGCAGAGACATAACCTCATGGGCATGAATCTTCTTGGTCTCGATGGTATAGGCCCCTAAGTGCTCATTTAGCCGAGCGCGCCATGTCGCCTCTACCAGGGAGCCTGCCTGCAATGCCGGAGCCAGACGTTTTGACCGCGCGCCACGCACATGCCCCATATGCAGACCATGGGATTTGGTCAGCAAGGTGACGATAGCACTGCCTTCTCCGTGGGCGCGGGCACCGAGCGTTATGGCGTCGTCAGTCCAATCCATGACTTATCCCTTGGCCATACTTTATCCCTTGGGAAGATCGAGCCCCATGAGGCGATAGCGTTCTGGATCCTCAGCCCACTTCTCCCGAACTTTCACAAACAAGAACAGGTGCACCTTGCGGTCCAGCATTTCCTGAAGTTCTTCGCGAGCTTCCTTGCCGATCTCCTTGATGGTGCGACCACCCTTGCCCAGCACGATGGCCTTTTGGCTATCGCGCTCCACAAAGATGACTTGTTCGATCCGAACGGAGCCGTCTTTGAGGTCTTTCCAGTTTTCGGTCTCTACCGTTGTGGCATAGGGCAGCTCTTCATGGAGACGCAGGATCAACTTTTCCCGTGTGATCTCGGAGGCGAGCACCCGCTCGGTCATGTCCGCAGGTTGATCTTCAGGGTAAAGCCAATGGCCTTCCGGCATGTCCTTGGCGACATAGGCCCGCAGGTCGTCCACGCCCTCGCCTTTAAGCGCCGAGATCAGGAAGGTTTCCTTGAAGATGCCTGTCTCATTGAAACGCTCAATCAAGGCCAGCAGGGTATCCCGCTTCATGCCATCGACTTTGTTGAGCGCCAGCACGGCCTTGCAATTTCTGTCCTTGAGTCCTTCAATAATGCGGTCTGTATCCTTGCCGGCCTTACCGCCTTCATCGGAGTCCGCATGGCGCGGTGCATCCACCAGAACAAGGATCTCATCAGCATCGTCAGCCCCGCCCCAGGCGGCCTGAACCATGGCGGTATCAAGCTTGCGCCGAGGCTGGAAGATGCCCGGCGTATCCACCAGAATGACCTGGGTGTCGCCTTCCTGAAAGACACCGCGCAGACGGGCGCGTGTTGTCTGCACCTTATGCGTGACGATGGCCACTTTGGTGCCCACCATGCGATTGACCAAAGTGGATTTGCCCGCGTTCGGCGCGCCCAGCACGGCCACCACGCCGCATCTTGTTTTCGTTGTCGGTGCCTCAGGCACTGTTGATCCTTTCTGCCGCTAGAAAGGCTGCTGCTGCCGCCTGTTCCGCATCTCGTTTCGAGCCGCCCTGGCCTTCATAGGCTCCTCGACCGTCCACCCTAACTTCCAAAGTAAACAAGGGCGCGTGATCCGGGCCGGTGCGAGCGAGCGTTTTATAGCTCGGCGTACCATGTCCTGCCCCTTGCGCCCATTCCTGTAGCCGCGTCTTGGCGTCGCGCGGCACGATCATCACTGATTTTAGCCGCTCCGCCCAATAAGTCTGATACATCTTCTTTACCGCCCGGAAGCCGCCGTCTTTATAAAGCGCTGCAATCAGTGCTTCACACGCATCTGCCAAGAGAGCCGGTTTGTTGCGTCCGCCCGATTTCTCTTCACCGTGGGAGAGCACCAGGCATTTATCCAAGCCCAATTCCCGAGCGATTTCTGCAAGGGTTTCTTTCCGTACAAGCTCATTCAGCCTAGGGGCAAGATCGCCCTCGGAGGCATCGGGATACTCCTTGCTCAAAGCCTCGGCAGTCAGCAGGCCCAGCACGCGGTCTCCTAGAAATTCCAGCCGCTCGTTGTTCGGCAGGCCTGCCGCAAGGGTCTCTGAACTGGAATGAGTCATAGCTTCGGCTAAAAGCCCCACATCCTTGAATTCATATTCGAGGGTTTTCTGGAGCGCCCTGTGGGCGGCGGCCGGCACACGTGGGAGCCCAGCGCCTCCCTTTGAGGCCTTGGTGCCTTTGGCACCCTTTGCAGGGCGGGGCTTATTCAACGCCTTCAAAGATGCGGCCCCAGCGGGTCGCCGTTGGCCAACGCCAGACTTCCCACACACCAGCGCTTTGGTCCGTGGAGAAAAATTTGATCTCTGCCCGCCCGACAACATTTTCCACGGGCACGTAGCCAACAGCTCCGAGAAAACGACTGTCCTGAGAGCTGTCGCGATTGTCCCCCATCATGAAGAGATGCCCTTCGGGTACTTCGTAGACGCCGGTATTATCAACCGCGCCATTGGGAGTGGAATCAAGGGTCAGATATTCTGCGCCATTGGGCATGGTCTCACGATATTGCGGCACATAGCGAATATCACCGTTGCGAAGCTCGTAAGGAAAATCCTCTACCCGCTCACGAGGCACAGCGACATCATTGATATGAAGGATGCCACCGCGCACCTGAATGCGATCTCCCGGCAGGCCTACAACGCGCTTGATGTAATCCGTCTGGTTGTCAGAGGGCAGCTTGAAGACAACAACATCCCCCCGCTCGGGCACCCGGCCCATGACGCGGCCGGAAAATGGAATAAATCCAAAGGGTAAGGAGTATCTGCTGTAGCCATAGGTGAACTTTGAAACGAACAGATAATCTCCCACAAGAAGGGTGCCCATCATGGAACCAGAGGGGATATTGAAGGGCTGAAACAACAAGGATCGAATCACCAGCGCCACAAGCAGCGCGATGCCGATTGTTTTGCCATTATCCCAGATGATCGCCCAAGTGCTCATATTTGTGTCTTCAGTTCCCACAGCCATGTTTCAGTTTCCCCAAAGCCCTATCACGCAATACGATTCCCTGCCCCGGCTCTCATTAAAGCATGAGGCCCCTTGAATGCCAGTGAATTACCAATGGCCATCCTGGCAAGGGTGGATTATCGCGGTAAACCTAAGATTTCTACCCTAAACTCGTCCAAAAATTCGTTCCCACCGAACCGCTGAGGGCCATCGCCAAACTTGCCAAAGATGGGCCGTTCCGTTGGTGGAGAAGAACCGAAAGTCAGCCCTTCCCACAAAATTCTCAAACGGCACATACCCCACTTCCTCCAAGAAACGGCTATCGAGGGAGTTGTCCCGATTGTCCCCCATCATGAAATAGTGCCCCTCCGGCACGAGGTACTCATCTGTAAAATCACCGGGCCCGCGAGGCGTGGAGTCGAGGGTCAGGTAGCTCACCCCGTTGGGCAGGGTTTCGCGATATTGGGGAACCTCAATGGTCTCACCATTGGGTCGCTCGAAAAGGAAATCATCTGCCCGCTCTCGTTCTACCGCTGCTCCATTGATGAAGAGAATACCTCGGCGCACCTGAATGCGATCTCCAGGGAGACCGATCACTCGCTTGATGTAGTCGGTGTGGTTGTCCGTGGGAAGTTTGAAGACTGCAACGTCTCCCCGCTCTGGCGCGCGCCCAAACAAACGCCCCGGTAACGGGACCAGCTCCATTGGCATGGAGTAGCGGCTGTATCCATAGGAGAACTTTGAAACATAATAATAATCATCGACCAACAACGTCCCCATCATGGAACCGGAGGTAATGCGGTACGGCAGCACCACAAAAGACCGGAAGACAACGGCTACCAACACAACAATGATGATGAATTTGACATGGTCGAAGATCGACAGCATGCCCTGGTTCTGGGTCACGAACCGAAAGAAACGCGCAAGGGTGTCAGAAAACACCTCTGCTGCCTCCGCCACAAAATCGGTAATTCGTTCCAGCATTGTTCCAATCTATGCATAGAGCGTGGGAAGTTCCAGACCCTCCCCGCTTCAGGCCGTATCACGTCTCAGTCATTTAAGGGTTTGGGCAAAATCGGGTGATACGGCGGTGATGATCACAATGGCCTGGGCTAAGGGAAAATCATCAGTGATGGTCAAATCGATTTGCGCCACATAGCCATCCGGTGTCAGGCGTGCAAGATGCTCTGCCGCCCCACCTGTTAACCTCATGGTGGGCTTACCCGAGGGCAAATTAACAACCCCCATATCCCGCCAATAGGTCCCCCGCCGAAAGCCCGTGCCAAGCGCTTTCGAGCAAGCCTCCTTAGCGGCAAAGCGTTTGGCATAACTTGCGGCGCGCAGGCGGCGGCGTTCTGATTTTTTCTGCTCAACTTCAGTGAAGAGACGCTGGACGAAGCGATCTCCAAAACGATCAAGAGTTGCCTCAATACGGCGAATATCAATGAGGTCGTTGCCGAGACCAATAATCATACTCGCGCCTCGTCCATCAACTCGCGCATGCGCAGAAGAGCCGATTCAAGGCCGGTGAAAATGGCCTCTCCGATCAGAAAATGACCGATGTTCAATTCCACGGCCTCGGGGATACGTGCGACTGGCTTAACCGTATCGAACGTCAGGCCGTGTCCATAATGAACTTCAAGGCCCGCCTCATGGGCGATGCGCCCGCCTTCTGTGAGCCTCGCAAATTCCTTGTCCCGGAGCTCCAAATCGCCCGCATGGGCCGCATCGGCATAAGCGCCCGTATGGAATTCCACTACCGCCGCCCCCAGCGCCTTGGCCACAGAGATTTGCACGGGGTTAGCCTCGATAAATAAGGACACACGACTTCCATTATTGCTCAGTGTACGGACATAAGGCGCCAGGTGGTTATGTTGAGCTGCCACATCCAAACCGCCTTCGGTGGTGCGCTCCTCGCGCTTTTCCGGCACCAGGCAAACCGCATGGGGCTTGTGGCGCAAAGCTATGGTAAGCATTTCTTCAGTTGCTGCCATCTCAAGGTTTAGCGGCAAATCGATCTCATCAACCAGGCGATCAATATCGTCGTCCGAAATATGCCGCCGATCTTCGCGCAAGTGAGCGGTAATCCCGTCTGCGCCAGCGTCGGCAGCTATCCGAGCTGCGCGCAAGGGGTCAGGATGATCTCCGCCCCGCGCATTTCGGATGGTGGCCACGTGATCAATGTTCACGCCCAACCGCAACCGGCCAAGGTATCTCGGCGTATCACTCAAGCTTCCACCTTTGCCTTCGAGAGATCGCGGCTACCGGGTTTAATGCCGGGAGTTTTCGCGAGTTCCGGGGGAAGCTTGTCGGCCTCATAAGTTGGGAAATCCACTTGAGCGAGAGAGATGAAAGGAACACCAAGATCCGCTTTCCCGTTAGTCCGATCTACAAGGCAGGCTTCGGCGACAACAACACCGCCTTCCTTGGTAATCGCCTCAATGCACTCTCGCGAAGAAAGGCCCGTACTGACCACATCTTCCACGACGAGAACACGTTGGCCCTTTTCCAATTTGAAGTTACGGCGCAAGCGGAACTCTCCATCTTCGCGCTCGGTAAACATATTGGGAATACCAAGCCAGCGAGAAACCTCATACCCGGGGATAATCCCGCCTACAGCCGGCGAAACAATAACCTCGGGCAAGGGGTCAATGGTTGCCTTTACTTTTTCAGCCAAGGCCTTGCATAAGCGTTCCATACGCTCCGGATACTGATAAACAAGAGCCTTTTGCAGAAACACCGGGCTATGCAATCCAGAAGAGAGGATAAAGTGGCCCTCAAGATAGGCCCCTGCCCCGCGAAATTCGTCCAGTACCGCTTCGGTATCCATCAAGCCAATTCCTCATCTTCGTCATCAAGTGATCCGCCGCGCACGCGTTCTGCCGATTGAACCGGCGAGGAGGCACGTAAAGCGGCGATAATCTGTACCAGATGTTTAAGGTCTTCCACCTCAACATCAACAAGCATTTCATATAGCAATTGCCCGCGATCTTCTATCTTCAGGTTCGCGATATTGGCGCCATTGTCGGCAATCACTGTGGATATGGCCCCCAAGGTTCCCCGCTGGTTCAACACGGACAGGCGGACCCGGCCCAAAGGTACGATATCCTTTTGCCGTTTTGCATCCCAGGAAAGGTCAAGCCAGCTTTCGGTGGTGTCCTGATGGGCGCCGAGCGTCTGGCAATCAATGGTGTGAACCGCCACCCCTCGACCGGGCTCAAGGATGCCCACAATCCGGTCCCCAGGAATGGGATGGCAACAGCGACCCAAGTGTACGGCAATGCCCGGGATCAAGCCCTTGATGGGAATTGCCGTAGGCGCTTTGGATTTCTTGCCGTTTGATTTTCGAGAGACCCGCTTTTTGGCGCGCGGCTTGGCGTCTGGCTTCTCGCCAAATTCTAATCCGGGGAAAACTGCCTCCAGCAATTTGCGCGATTGCAATTCGCCCCGACCCACGGCCTCGTAGACTTCATTTTCTGTCTTCTGCTCAAGGCGTTTGAGGGAGACCTTGATCGCCTTCTTGGTGAACTTCTGGCCGTGCTGAGCGAAAGTTCTTTCCGCCAGGCTTTGGCCAAGTTGCACATATTCCTTGACCTCTTCTGCACGAATATACTTGCGGATCGTGTAGCGCGCCTTACCGGTCACCACGAAGTTATCCCAATCAGGGTTTGGCATCTGCACGGTCGAGGTCAGGATTTGAACGATGTCGCCATTTTGCAATTCCGTCTTAAGAGATCGCACGCGCCCGTGGATCTTGGCACCAACGCACTTGTTGCCAATGTCCGTGTGAACCGCATAGGCAAAGTCCACCGGCGTCGCTCCGCGCGGCAAGGCAATCAGTAGCCCATTCGGCGTAAAGCAAAATACCTGATCCTGGAAAAGCTCCAGCTTTGTGTTGTCCAGAAAATCTTCCGGCGTCGCCCCTTGCTCCAACATCTCTGTCATCTCGCGCAAGCGTTTGGTGGCGCGGTTCTCTTCCACATCGGGGCGCCAGTCGAACTGGCCGCCATCGCCGGTCTTGTATTTCCAATGGGCCGCAATGCCTTGTTCGGCAACCTCATCCATCTCCCGGGTGCGGATTTGCAGCTCCACCCGCTGCCCCTGGGGCCCGACCACGGTGGTGTGCAGCGATCGATAGTCATTCCGCTTGGGGGTCGAGATATAGTCCTTGAACCGATCCGGCACCAACGACCAGGTTTGGTGAATAATGCCCAGCGCACGATAACAATCATCCGGGGTTCCCACGATCACGCGGAACCCAAACACATCGGACAGTTGCTCAAAGGAGATGGCCTGGCGCTCCATCTTGCGCCAAATGGAAAATGCTCTTTTTTCCCGGCCATAGACATGCGCCGGAACGCCGTATTCTTCCAGCAACAGCCGGACTTGTGAGCTGATCCGATCAATCAGGTCACCACTGTTGTAATCAAGATCTCGCAACCGTGCGACTACGCTATCTCGTGCATCGGGGTTCAGGATTTCAAAGGAACGATCCTCAAGTTCATCCCGGATGTGCTGCATGCCGATGAGACCCGCCAGAGGCGCGTAGATATCCATAGTCTCGAGGGCAATGCGGCGGCGCTTTTCCTCTCGTAAGGAGTCCAGCGTTCGCATGTTGTGCAAGCGGTCCGCCAGCTTGACCAGCAGCACACGAATATCCTTGGAAATGGCGAGCAACAGCTTGCGGAAGTTTTCGGCCTGTTTGCTCTCCTCAGAGGTCAATTCCAATTGGGTCAGTTTGGTGACCCCGTTGACCAGGTCCGCAACCTCCTTGCCGAATGCCGTCTCGACTTCCTCCAAGGTGGTGCTGGTGTCTTCCACCGTGTCATGAAGGATCGCGGTCACGAGGCTGGAGGTGTCCAGACCGAGCTCGGACAGAATAGAGGCCACCGCCATGGGATGAGTTATATAGGGCTCGCCGCTTCTGCGGGCCTGGCCATGGTGGGCCTGCTCTGCAATATCAAAGGCGTGCGCAAGCTCTTTGGGGTCGGCATGGCCCCCGTGGCGCTTTACGTCATCAAGAAGAGTATCGAGAAGGTTCATCTCTTATATAATTACGCCGCGTTCGAGATTTCCAAAGCCCAAATTGAGCTCCCAGACATACAAAAAGGCTGGACGATGCATTTAATGCCCCGTCCAGCCCAAATTCTTGTCGACATATTTGTCAAATCCGACGTCAGAAGCGGTCAAAGCCTTCGGAAGGGGCTTCGTTTTCCGTCCGCAGCGCCCGCAACAGATCTTCCTCGGTCAACGTAACCGGTTGATCTTCGGTCGGGCCTGTAAGGTGCGGTGCATCCTCTTCCGGCTCATCAACCTCCACATGGCGTTGCATGCCCTGGATCAGGTTTTCTGTCAGCACATCAGATTGAACGGTCTTCTCAGCGATCTCACGCAGGGAGACAACAGGGTTTTTATCCCGGTCGCGGTCCAGCGTCAGAGCCTCACCGGCTGAAATTGCACGAGCCCGTTGGGCTGCAAGTAGTACTAGGTCAAAGCGGTTTGAAACGACTTCGACACAGTCTTCGACTGTGACACGCGCCATGACGTCCTCCTGAAGGGAAATGGGATGCGCTGGATATAGGGAATTTGCCCACATTGCAAGGATTTAGATAAGGAGCTCGCAATGATCCTCATCTGAGAGCTCAGCCAACATCTCCGCAGCCGTGAGCCCTAGTGTTGGATGGCGCCATTCCGGTGCAATTTCCGCTAGTGGAACAAGGACAAATCGCCTGACTTGCAACCTTGGGTGTGGCACATGAAGGGATTGCGCGGTTTTTTTGACCTTTTCTAATGTAGTATATTCGTGATAGCTAATAATATCGAGATCGACAACTCGTGCTTCCCACCTGTCCCGACGGGTCCTGCCAAGTTCCTCTTCCAGGCTGTGCAGGATTGTCATCAGGTCATCAGGTTCGAAAGGGGTTCGAACCGAAATGACACCGTTGACGTAATCGGGCTGATCAGAGGCAGGAACGGGGCTGGTTTTGTACCAGCGTGAGCGACGCTCGATGGCGACACCGCATTCCTCCATCCGGCGGAGTGCGGCCTCCAGGGTTTCCTTGGGGCTCCCTACGGGGCCCTGAATATTTGCCCCCAGGGCGATGAGAATCATTTTTTCGCGTCGCTTTTGCCAAAATGTTTGTTGAGACGATAGTTAGAAGGACCGCACCCTTGGCCAAAATTGATTTGGGTTTCTACCCAGAAGACAAATTCGCAATCTTTATAGACGGCGCCAACCTTTATGGGGCCACCAAATCTCTCAATTTTGACGTAGATTACAAGCGCCTTCTTGAGTTCATGAAGGACCAGGGCACCCTGGTTCGGGCCTATTACTACACCGCCATTGTAGAAGACCAGGAATATTCCCCCATTCGGCCCCTCGTCGATTGGCTGGATTATAATGGCTACACGCTGGTGACCAAACCCACCAAGGAATTCACCGATGCCCAAGGCCGCCGCAAGATCAAAGGCAATATGGATATCGAAATAGCGGTCGATATTCTGGAAATGGCTGATCACGTGGACCAAATCCTTCTCTTTTCCGGCGATGGCGATTTCCGCCGGGTTGTGGAAGCGGTCCAGAAAAAGGGCGTCCGGGTGACGGTGGTTTCCACCATCAAGTCCCAACCGCCGATGCTGGCCGACGAGCTGCGCCGACAGGTGGATACTTTTGTGGAACTGGAACAGCTCCAGCACTTTGTGGGGCGCCCGCGTCAGGAACCGCGCCAAGGTCAGCACGAGGGTGCACGGAACGACTTTAACGACTATAATGACGACTCAATTGAGGAAGAAGACATAGCCGCCGCATCGTGACGCCACTATCTGCCGCTGAACCACCCTATGACTGCCGTGCCTGCCCGCGCCTTGCCGCCTATCTGGATGACTTGCGCGTGCGCGAGCCTGATTGGTTCAATGGGCCGGTACCGTCTTTCGGTGATGAAAAGGCGACACTTCTGATCGTAGGGCTTGCCCCTGGTGTTACCGGAGCCAACCGCACGGCGCGCCCCTTTACCGGCGACTACGCAGGTGATCTTCTCTATGCCACACTTGATAAGTTTGGCTGGAGCAAGGGGGCCTATGACGCCCGGCCCGATGATGGCCTGAAGCTGACCGGCGCCATGATTACCAACGCTGTGCGCTGTGTGCCTCCTGAGAACAAACCCGTCGGCGCTGAAATCAACGAATGCCGCAGCTTTCTAGAAGCGCGCATTGCCGCCCTGCCCCGGCTCAAGGTCATTATGGCGCTCGGCAAGATTGCTCATGATTCAACCGTGCGCATGTTTGGGGCAAAGCTTAAAGATCACAGTTTTGGCCATGGCACCCGATATGACATCGGGGATTATGTACTTATCAGCAGCTATCACTGCTCCCGTTACAATACGAACACCCGACGGCTCACCGCCGAGATGTTCGAGAATGTCTTTACACAGATTGATACTGAGTTGGGGCGCAGCTAAGCCTCAAGTGCAGACATGAACGTATCGGGATGTGGACGAACACGATAATTATCCGTCTCATCACCAAACGTTACCACGCCCTGCTCATCAAGCGTGATAACCGTTGCCATCACGGTATCTTTTGGATAGCCCACCATGCCCGTAGGCGTGCCGCCCATGTCCTCTATTGAAAGGGCTTTAGCCGCTTTCAGGTCTCTGTCGGTCAGGACTTGGATCTGATCCGGGAACTTGAATTTCACAACAAGTTCGCGAGATTTCGCAACAGATTGGTTGGTGATAAACTTCACCTGAACATTTGCGGCGGCAAGGATATCTGCACGCTCGCGGATTTCCTTCATTTGAGCCATGCACAGCGGACACCAGTTGGCGCGGAAGAAAACGATCAGTGTTTTTGAACCAACAAAATCCGCCGAAGAAATTGATTTGCCCTCAAGGGTCTCAAGTGGAATTTGCGGCAAAGGTTTGCCGACGGTAATAGCAGCACTCTTCTTGCGGCCATAGCTTGAATAAATTCGAACGTACCATTGCAAGACAACCAACCCGAACACGGCAACGGCGAGAGGAACATTGCCGGAGGTGTTGGCTGCACCATCGGCCATCATGGTACCGTAAATCGCGAGGCCTAGTCCCAGGAACGTCACCATTTGAGATGCCGGTAGACGCGATGGCGTACGAGCGCGCCGCGCCACGGTCATGATCCCCGTGATGAATGCAGGGAAAGGCACGGTCGTCAAAAAGGCACCTACCCATGCAATCTCACCGCCGGTTGACCAGATCTTCACGCCAGACCAAATCGCCAAGCCCATAGACCCCATAAGAAGGGGCATCAGAATCAATGACTTCATATTCATGACAACACATTCCTCGTTCGCTCTGTCCGTATAGGGATCTTCTACAAAAGGCCCTCAGCAGTCAGCAGATTATATCTTTGCGCTATATGATGTGGCAGCGTTCAGAAATGCAAGAAGATTGCCCGTAACAGCCCGGAATTATTGATAATTTAGCAAAAACTAAAGCTGCAACCCCAAATACCGTAACCAGCAGAAACTTTCCGCATCTAACGCCGTCGCCTGCGTCTGGGGCGCGGCGGAGGGGGTAAAGACTTGGTCCATAGATCAATGTCGCCATAGTAAGCCCGCGCGGCTGCCAACACGGCATTGAAGCGTGCATGGTTTGCGGCCTCTTCGTTGGAGAATTCATTCCCACCCCAAGCATAGGTTTTCGTGCCGTCCGGTTCTTCGATTTCCTCAATGGGGTCGATCTCGGAATTGTATTTCTCGATGGTAAGATAGACGTGGCCGTGTTCACTGGTGGCCGCAACCTTTTGCAGATCTTGCTGACGGCGAAACTCTGAGGTATGGCGCGCCCAAAACCTGCCAAGGGGCCCGCGAAAGATCATGACCACAAGCAGTATACTGATAATCACAAAAAGGAAGTAGAGGCCGGTCAGGGACATCTCTCCCTAGCTCCCCTCGCGCAGGAGACGTGCTTTTTGTCGTCCCCAGCTACGGTCTTTTTCTGTCTGGCGTTTGTCGTGAACCTTCTTGCCTTTGCCCAGACCAATTTCGATCTTCACCCGCCCCTTGTCATTGAAATAGAGTTTTAGAGGAACAAGGGTCACGCCTTTGGTCTGGACCGCAGACGACAGGCGTTCAATTTCACGCTTGTGCAAAAGCAACTTCCGACGACGCCTGCTTTCATGATTGAACCGATTGGCCGCCTTGTATTCGGGAATGTAGCCATTGATCAGGTAGATCGCGCCATCTTCCGGCGAGGCGTAACTGTCCAGGATCTGAGCCTTACCCTCGCGCAAGGCTTTGACTTCAGTGCCCTGCAACATGATGCCAGCCTCGACAGTGTCGAGGATTTCAAAGTTGTACCGAGCACGGCGATTATCCGCCAATATCTTGCGGGTGGGATCTTGTTTCTTTGCCATAACCTTAGCCTTCTATCAGGCCTGCAGCCGCCATGGCCTCACGAACGCGGGTCCGGGTGGCATCTGTCGGAGTAACAAGAGGCAGTCGCACATCTTCAGGGCATTTGCCCAACAAAGAGAGACCGTATTTAACCGGCCCTGGGCTTGTTTCCAAAAACAGAACCTCATGAAGCGGCATGAGCTTTTCTTCCAAGGCCTTTGCTGCCTTCTGATCGCCACTCAAGGAGGCTGCCTGCATCTGTGCGCAAAGTGCCGGTGCGATATTGGCGGTCACCGAGATACAGCCGACGCCGCCTTCCTCATTGAACGGTAATGCCGTGACATCTTCGCCGGAGAGTTGGATGAAGTCATCTCCACAAGCCTCGCGCTGCTGACGAACCCGGGCAAGGTTTGCAGTGGCATCCTTTACGCCGATGATATTGGGGATCTCTGAAAGCCGGCCGAGGGTTTCAACCGAAACATCGGTCACTGTCCGGCTGGGAACGTTATAGACAATAATGGGCAAATCAGTGGCCTCAGCCACGGCCTTGTAGTGCTGAAAGAGCCCTTCCTGGGTGGGCTTGTTGTAATACGGCGCCACCAACATGGCGGCATCCACGCCCAATTCTTCGGCCCTTTGTGTTCGGGCGATAGACGCAGCGGTGGAATTACTGCCCGTTCCCGCGATCACGGGGATATTGCCCTTGGCCTCTTTCAGGCAGATCTCTATGAGCAAATCCTGCTCTTCCAAGCTCAGAGTGGGGGATTCCCCAGTAGTTCCACAGGGCACAAGCCCGTTTGTGCCCTGCTCGATATGCCAGCGTACAAAGGCAGCATAAGTGGCAGCATCCACCGCATTCCCTTCAAAAGGAGTGGCAAGAGCGCAGAAAGAGCCGCGAATAAATGAAGAATCCAGTCGTGTCATGGTCCAAGAATGCCAGATTGCCTAGGGCCGCGTCGAGGAAACATTTACCTTAACCTCATCGCCTAGAAAGGGTAGCGCCTTTTGACGCACCCGTTTAGTCTCCCTTTAGGGGTACCCGGTAAGCTTGATGATCCTACCGGGGCTACAAGGGAAGACAGATGGCTGTGAGGCGGCTTGCATTCAAGTGGCGTCAAAGGGTTGGCATTGTGCTGACCCTTGCGTGCTTTCTTGCCCCTGGGCTCAGCACCCCTGCAGCAGCATCTATCGAATTAGGCGATTATCGCCCTATCCAGCGCCCCCCTCCCCCGCCTCCTTCGCCTTATATGTCTGAGCAGGATTTTATGACCCTGGACGCAGCCTTTGAAGCCGTGCGGGTGGACAACTGGCAAGACGCCCTCAATCTGGCCAATCAGCTCGAGGATACAGTCGGTCGTGATTTAATCCGTTGGCTTTGGGTTCAGGATAGCAATGGTGAGGCACCCTTTGCCGCCATTATTCGTTTCCTGAGCGAGCATCCGACCTGGCCGCGCCAATCCATTATTTTGCGCCGTGCCGAAGAAGCCCTGCCGGACGAGATGCCATCTGAGCAAGTTGTCGCTTGGTTCGCTGGCAATGAGCCCGTAACAGGCAATGGCAAGCTGCGTCTGGCCTCAGCCTATCTGGAACTGGGCAATCAGGCCTTCGCCACCCACTGGGTGAGAGAAGCCTGGGTCAATCATGATTTTTCCAGCCGCCAGGAGCGCCGTCTGCTTTCGAGCTATGGCGACTATATTGATGATGCCACCCACATTCAGCGCGCCGAGCGATTGTTGTGGGCCCATGAATACAGCACGGCCACCCGCATGCGATCTCGCGTGCCATCAGATTTCCGCCGTCTGATGGATGCCTGGCTTTCCCTGATGGCGCGCGAAAGCAATGCATCCAGCCGGGTGCGTGCCGTTCCCGAGAATTACCAAAACCATCCAGGTCTCTTGTATGAGCGCATTCGGTGGCGCCGCCGGAAAAGTCGTGATGAGGAAACCTGGCCTATGTTGGCCGCCGCTCCCACGACCGCAGAAGAACTTGGCGAGCCATCGCGCTGGTGGACCGAACGTCACATTCAATCCCGAAACGCTTTGCGCGATGGGTTCCCACAGGAAGCCTACGATATGGTTGCAGGCCATGGCATGACCAGCGGGGGCGACTTTGCCGAAGCTGAATGGCTTGCGGGCTGGATCGCGCTCCGGTTTCTGGATCACCCTGCGGATGCCTTGGGGCATTTTGAAACCTTAGCAGCTGGGGTCTCCTATCCCATCAGCAGTGCCCGGGCGTATTACTGGATGGGGCGTGCTGCAGAAGAGCTTGGCCAAACGGAGGATGCTCAAGCCCATTACAGCACAGCGGCTACGCACCCGACGACATACTATGGCCAATTGGCAATGGAGCGGATTGGGCCCAATGGCGCCGTTCTCAATCTGCCAGAGCCGCCACTAGTTGATCCTGCGCACAGAGAAACATTTCGAAACGAAGAGCTTGTTCATGCAGCGGAGCTTTTAAGTGATGTTGCATCAGAGCGTCTGCAATTCGCCTGGTTCCTGCATCTGGGCGATTATTATGATGATCCAGCAGAGCTTCAGATCATCGCCGACATGGCTCGCGAGTTCGGCGAGTGGCACATGGCCGTCCGGGTCGGCAAGCTGGCTATGTTCCAGCATATCTATTTGACGGAGACGACCTATCCGCTGGTGGAATACAATGATCTTGAAGCAGATCTCGTTCTGCCGGAAATGGGATTGGTGCTGGGCCTATCCCGACAGGAAAGCGAGTTTAATCCGCGCGCCCGGTCCGGCGCAGGGGCCTATGGCCTGATGCAGCTCATGCCAAATACTGCTCGCAGTATCGCGCGGAACATGGGGTTGCTTTATAACCGCTCCTGGCTGACGGAAAATCCGTCCTATAACACTGAGCTGGGCCGATACCATCTGGGCGAATTGCTGGCGCGCTATGATGGCTCCTACATCATGACCATGGCCGCCTATAATGCGGGGCCCCATCGCGTCACTCAGTGGGTTGAGCGCTATGGTGACCCACGCACAGGCGAAGTTGATCCCATTGACTGGGTTGAAATGTTGCCCTTCCGGGAAACGCGCAATTACATTCAGCGCGTGCTTGAGAATACCATGGTCTATCGGAACCGCCTTACCGGCTATGACCTGGAAGTGACCATGACGGCAGACCTCGCCCGCGGTGGCGGTCAGCCACCGGTCATGTTGGCATCCCTTCCACAAGACGAAATCGATGGTGAACTTGGTGATGATGAGATCCTGCCGCGTGTGGACGGTGACGCGCCTATTGAGCCGTCTGAGAGTTCGGTTATGCCGCTTGAAGATGTCTCCAACATTCTTGAAACCCCAAGCGAGGGAAACAGGGTTGTCATACAGGTCAATGCAGCTGACCGGCCTACTTTGCGCGGAACACCGTCAAGCGAGCACGAAACGCTTCTTGAGCCTGAAGTGCATATCTGGACTGCGGAGCCCAATTGCGCGGCGTATGTGCCCCAAGCTAATGGCGACAGAGAAGGCAGCTGCGAAGACAGCTAGAACGCCCTTGGGCTCGCAGACAATAAAAAGGCCGACACCTTTCAGGTATCGGCCTTTGCTATTTCTCCGCTATCCTACCCGCTTAAGGGATATGGCGTAGGGATGATATCCGGTCATTCCAGTTAAGCGGCACCAAGTTTATTTGGTCCGACGAGAAGCGCTGACAGCGACCTGTAAAGTTGGCATGCTCGCAAACTTCCCAGCGACCAGGGCCACGCACTTCAAAGCTGGAAATCATATCGTTCCAACCATCAGGAACGAGAGAGCTCACGCTGCCGCTGTAGGTCCGCTCCCGGCCAGTGTAATTGGTGTGCTCATGAACAATGATCCGCGGGCCAGCACCACCGCCGCCGCCACCACCACTGACGCGGCGAAGAGATGAGATGCGGTCATTGTTCCCAAGCGGCACCATGGTGCGTTCGTTGGTAGAGTAAGTCCAGCAACGGCCTGCATAATTAACGTGCTCGCAGAGTTCCCAAACACCCGTATGGACATGGAAACTCGACATGGCGTCATTGAACCCGAAGCTGACCAGTGAGGGGATATCGCTGGTGAAACTCAACTCACGACCTTGGAAGTTTGTATGCTCATAAACCTGAATGCCGTCATGGGCATGACCTCCCCCACCGCCGCCGGAACCAACTCTACGCAATGATGAAACTCGGTCACTATTGCCAAGCGGAACCATGTTCCCAACGTCTGCATTGTATTCCCAGCATCGACCAGCGTAATTTGCATGTTCACACAGCTCCCACCGGCCCTCATGAATGATGAAGCTCGACATCATATCATTGAAGCCGAGGCCTACGAGCGATGATGTATTGTTCGTAATGTTTCTTTCGCGTCCGCGGAAATTCACGTTTTCAAAGATTGTGATACCTGTGCGTCGAGCATCATCATCTCGATCGACCCGGCGTAACGAGGACCCTCTATTGTCCATGTCCATAACGGCTAGATCTCTGGCATCTTCGCTAAATGTTCGGCAGCGGCCATGATATTCAATGGCTCCGCACAGCTCCCAAGTTCCGCTATGAACGCGAAGACTTGACGCACGCCCGTTAAATCCGTGCGTTGCAAGCCGGGATGTATCTTCATCAAAGTGAACTGCTTCACCCCGGAAGTTTGCCCCATCGAAAAGGGTTATGCCTTCACGGCGTGATGATCCACCTCCATCGACACGACGAGCAGAGGAAATTTCATCATTCCAACCGAGAGACCCGAGGTTTCGCTCACTCCCACTAAACTGCTGACACCGGCCACGATAGTTTCTGCGTTCACATACCTCCCAGACACCGCTACGAATTCGGAAACTTGAAGTTATGTCGTTGAAGCCAAGGTCACGTAAATCGGGAACATCTTCACGAAGCGTTTCGCGGTCACCTTCAAAATCTCCGTCCTCGAAAAGGATCAAAGCACTTCTGCCATCGTCTCCACGGTCCCGACGCCCAAGACTGCGGATGGAAGAAATGCGGTTGTTCCAACCGGATAGATCCAGATTTTCTTCGTCTCCGCGAACGACCTGGCAATCACCGGTATAGTCCACACCTTCACAAATTCTCCATCGTCCGGAAACGCGGAAGGAGGAAATGGCATCGTTCATTCCTACAGACCGCAAATCACGAACGGAATCATCGAAACTGCGCCGATCTCCACGGTAGTTGCGACGTTCGAAAGCCTGAAATTCATGCTCACCAATCTCACCACGACCGTCACCATGATGATTGTCGTCGTGATGCCCGTCATCATGGGGGCGATCTGAGGTAACAAGGCGCACCGAGGAAACATCATTGTTTAGATTAAGTGTGCGAAGATCACTCACATTTGTAGTTACAGTCACGCAACGTCCCCGGTAATCTCCGTCGTGACAAATCTCCCAGGTTCCTCCCTCGATGCGCAGGCTGGATGCCCTGTCATTGAAGTTGAGACCACTCAAATGATCCGTGTCCTCATTAATCCGCAAACTATCGCCGCGAAAATCCATGTCTCTGTATAGTGTGATCGCATCCCGCCGCCCTGAACCTTCAAGCCGGATCGAAGAAATCCTATCATTCAGTCCGGTTGATGCGAGATTGGATAAATCGCCCGTAACAACCTCACAGCGACCGCGATAATCGGCGTCGGTGCAAATTGTCCATGTTCCGCTGACGACACGGATCGAGGATATCCGATCGTTGAATCGGTCGCTATCAAGATTGCGAATACTGCTGCTATAGCGACGGTCGCCACCGGAGTAGTAGGCATCGGAATAAACGACGATCTCGGCGGCGCTCGCCATGGACGGCGCTGCCAAACCCAGGCCGACAAAGAGCGCGCCAACCGCAGCACTCATGCCTGCTACTCGTCCAATAGACCCTGAAAAACCAGTCATCTCGTCATCCCTCCTGATGCCACCGACCGCGATTGGCAAATCCGCACAACCCGGCTCGAACGTATATGGATACGCAATACTTGGTCTGAAAACGCTAGGCCTTTGAACTTGAACCCAAGGTGAATATCGGCAAGACCCAGCCGCAGGTTGGCATGTATTCCCTGCCACACACCACAGATTTGCACTGATTTTGATCAATCGTCTGGCCAAATATCACAATCAAAGAGGATTTAGGCCACCTGCCGCTCACCTGTTTAACGCCCACAAAATTTTGTGCGCCGCAAAACCCGGCGATGGACACTATTCAAAGCGACGGAATAAGCCGCGAGACCGTCCAAAACACACCCAGGCCGAACAGTATGGCAGCGCTTGGCATTGCCAAGCTGCGAATTTCAACTTGGGTGGCGAGCTTAAATCCAAAGGCAGCACCAAGGATCGCTCCCACTGCAATCAATTGCCCTGCTTCGACGCCCAGATTGAAACCCAGCAGAGCCCACAGGAGCCCCGCCCCTTCAAGGTCAAACTCCAGCAAAGCCCCGGCAAATCCTGCTCCATGGGCCAACCCGAAGAGGGCGGCCAGAAACGGCGCTCGCCAAATGGTCTTCACTCGCGGGGTAACCGATTGGCTAAAGACGAAAACGCTTCCGCCCATCAGCGCAGCAATGGCGGGCCAGGCGGCCCCCATTCCCAATGCCAACAAACCCAGCCCCGCCCCGAAGACTGCAACAAGTACCCATAATACCTGACGTGATCGATCAGCAGTTTCTTTGAAACCTGTCTCCATGGCCGCATAGGCAATGGAGAACCCGATCAAGACCTCAATGGCCAAGGCGTGCGGACTGAGCAAGCCGAGCGCCACAAGGGCCATAGTCAGGGAATGCCCAAGGGTAAAGCCGGTGATGGTCAGGATCATCGGGCGAGCGCGACCCGCCAGCAGCAGGAGCGCTGCCAGAAACGCCAGATGGTCCCATCCGGAAAGCACATGACTAACCCCGGCTTTGAGAAAACTAGCCAGGCGGGCAAAGCTAGAGCGAGATGATCCAATCTCTACACGGTTCTCGCCGCCCGTAAGAACGCGTTCTATCGCCAGTTCATCCCCATTCTGCACGCGGATAATATGGAGATGCGTCGCAGAGAGCCCAAAGAATGATCCGATGACAATAGTGGTCGATGTTTCGTCAATCGCCTGAGGGCACTCAAAGGAAAACCCTGCCCGCTCATATCCTTCGGTTGAGGCCAGCACCTGCGGCGACTGGATGAGCGTGCAGGCCACACCTTGTTGAGAGACGGAAACGGTCTCACGTAGGTGCGTTGCGAGGGCCTCGGGCAAGGGCGAATTTTCCATCCCCTCAAGCCCATAGAGCAATGTGGCGCGACGACTATTTATGGAAAAGGAAACCTCGAGGCGATTGCCATTGATTTGCCAGTCAGAGGCGGACTGACTGCGGGTATGGGCCATCGCCGGGTTGATAAGTCCAAGGAGCAAACCAAGCGCGATGATGAATTGCCCAACTCCTCTCATTGCGAAAAGCCTGTTTCAATCTCAACAGAGGCCCGATTTCGAAGGCGCTGGATATAGCTTGTAACGGCCTCATCTTCAGCACGCCTGCGCCACTCGGCGGTAATATCCTCGCGGATATCTTCAAACTCAGGCCGTTGACCTTCTTCGCGTTCCACTAGCCAAAGAAAATGCGTGTTTCCTTCGAGACCTAAAGGCCCGATAATCGTGCCTTCCTCTGCACCAATCGCATAGTCCGTCAAGCTGGCCCCGAGGTATTGGCTAAGATCGCCCGCCCGGATCAGGCGGTCGGGAACTGGACGGCTGGTGGTTGAGGGGAAATCCTCCCGGATATCCCTGAACGCCGCTCCGTCCGCCAAGGCAGTGACAATAGCGGCAATGGTATCAGCATCCTCCCCCACCAATTCCACATGCCGAACCCAAAGCTGATCACCACGGGAAAACATCGCAGGATTCTCTGCATAGAATGCACGTAACGTCGCCTCGTCTGGCTCCGTGGAGGCAAGATCAGAAAGGATGAGCCGCATCACCCCGCGCACGGCGGCAGCGCGCACTTCACGGTCCGAATGGGGCAAGCCGATCCGCACGGCCTCTTGAGCCATTAATTCTTCATCAATCAGCGTGTTGAGAACGGCAGCGGCTTCGTCCGGACCCAGCACATTCCGGCGGTCGTTCTGAACCGCCTGAGCTGCTCTTTCAAAATCAAGAGCCGTTATGACTATGCCGTTCACCCGAGCCGCAATGGCCCCTTCAGAGGATCCGAACGTGCTTCCCACGCCATCAGGCGCCAGCGCAACCAAAAGACCCGCCGCCAGCCCCAAAAAGCCTGCGGCGGAGAATGCTCGCAGCATTCCCCGCCCCTCGAACCAAGTATTGAGTTTACTCATCACCTTCGCTGGGTGCCTGTTCTTCAGTAGCTTCTTCCTGCGGAAGGGTCTCGTCAGTGGGAAGTGCACCCGTGATGTCGCCAGACAAAGGCTCCCGATAGCTCACATAGATGGGAGAAGCCCAGGCACGATGCTCAGTTGGAGCCAAACAATCATCCGTTGAGGAAACGCGATAGTCGCCCCAGCAGGGCATGACTTCGATGCAGTTGCCTGCTTCGTCATACTCGCAGCGAACATTCTCTGCATTGATGGCAAGGGTCTCTTCCTGAACTGCACGGGCATAATAGAGAACATCGCGCCCCAGGCCTGTATACTCAGGATCGGTGAACTCAACTTCACACCCCGTGTCCGTGTCAGGACAATCCAGCACCAGGAATGGGTCCTGAATGAGATTGTCTACTACCTCACCTTCGACGATTTGTGGGGTAATACGGATGATTTCAATGCGTTCGATTTTATGACGCTCATCGGAAGGGTTATAGCATTCGCCGCTACAAATCCGCTCCACCCGTTCGGCATCCATGCCTAGCTCTGTGAAATCCTGGCAGCCTTCTTTTTGCTTGAAGGAGCCCACTGCACGCACGCGGAAGACAGGGGCCTGATCCATTTCGACGGTAGAGCCCATCGGCTTGGTGATGCCTTCGGGGTTTTCGTTCAACAGATCAAACCACAGCAGAATGCGAGGACCCGAAGTGCCATAGGTCTCCCGCCGTTGCATGGCATCCCAGATCTCTTCCCGGGTGCGGCCTGCCGTATGCACAGCGGCCAATCCGCCGGTCAACCAGAACGACCCCTGCCGCTCCATCTCCGTGAGTTGGAAGCCAGCAATAGTAGCTAGCTCCTCCCGGCTAAAGCCACGGCTTTCCGGCAAGGGTTCTTGGTCGGGCACAAAAAACTGACGCCATGTTTCATTCCGCGGGCCGCCTGAGTCCGTATTGTTGTGGCGATCGACTTCCTTATAGCCGGTGCCAGGACGGGCACGGTGCGTATCGGATGATCCAATGAAGCCCCAATTAAACCGAAGCGGATTATCCGCCCCCAGATCAAAATTGGAAATCGCCAGACCATACTGCACGGAAGTCAGAGGGCGGTGATTGAGCGGTGGCTGGAAACAATCCAGACAT
>JAJFIL010000061.1 GCA_021774965.1 Alphaproteobacteria bacterium | reverse complement strand
GATAGGCAGGCTTGTTGTGTGGATCGTGCCATTCTGCCCAATGCGTACCATCGCCGTTGTCGCCTCGGGCGATGGGGTCGCCGTTTGAAAGCAGCACCGGGTATTTCTCTTTGCCCCCGGTCATGCGCACAAAAAACGGTGCCATCACGTCCGGGCGATCAGGATAGAAGGTGATGCGGCGGAAGCCCTCGGCTTCGCATTGGGTCGCGAATATGCCATTGGAGAGATAAAGACCTTCCAGTGCCGTATTGCCCGCGGGATTGATCTCGACTTCTGTCTCAAGAACAAATTTGGCGGGCACCGAAGCGATGCTTAGGGTTTCCTCTGTGAGGGCATAGTCCTTTTCACTCAAAGCCTTGCCATCAATGCCCACAGAGATCAGCTTGAGCTCGGTGCCGTCCAGCACCAGGGCGGCATCGGTGGGGGCATCATCGCGGCGATGAAAATCAATCCTGGCTTTAACGCGCGTGGCATCAGGGTCCAGAGCAAAGTCCAGAGCGATCTGATCGACCCAATAGGCCGGCTGCTCATAGTCCTTGAGGCGGATAGTGACGGGGTTTTCGGTCTTCATGATGCTTCCTCTTGATGCCCTGAGCGGCGTCTTGATGAGTGGCGCGCTTGTTGATTTGGCGTCTTACATAAGCGATCCCGGCAGCGCTTGCCATAGGGGACGGCCCAACTTTCCAGGAGCGGCAGACCATTGGTCCCGCCTTGCTGACCTTACGGCAACATTTTGCCCCTTTTCTGGGACCGGGCGGGTGATATGGTACGGGCCAGATATGTCATCTAGGGGTCGCCAAAAGGCCTCTTGAAATCAGGGAAACACCATGAATTTCGATTTCTCGGACGACCAGAAATTCCTCAAGGACCAAGCCAACAAGTTCCTCACCGAACGTTGCGAGACGGGCGTTGCCCGCGCCGTGCTGGAAGGGGATGCGCCTTTCGACCAAGAACTCTGGAAAGCCATTGTCGAGATGGGCTGGACCGGGGTGACCATTCCTGAAGAATATGGCGGCTTGGACCTTGGCCATCTTGAGCTTTGCGTGATTGCCGAGGAAATGGGGCGGTCTCTCGCGCCGGTGCCTTTTTCGTCCACGGTGTATTTGGCGACCGAGGCCTTGCTGATTGCCGGCAGTGAAGAGCAGAAGAAAAAGTACCTGCCCAAACTAGCCAGTGGCGAGTTGATCGGAACCTTCGCCTTGGCCGAAGGGGCAAAGGTGCCTCTACCCAAAACCCTTGAGACCACCTTGCTGGACGGCAAGCTCAATGGAACCAAACTGCCGGTGCCCGATGGGGACATTGCGGACTTTGCCGTGGTCGCTGCCGTCACCAACAGCTCTGGCACTGAAGACTCAGTTGCCCTTTGCATTGTGGATCTGAATGGAAAGGGCGTGACCCGCGAGGCGGTGAGCACCATCGATCCTTCAAGGTCACACGCCACCATCACCTTCAGCGATGCCGAGGCAGAAGCATTGGGGGATGTGGATGCAGGTTGGGGCCTAACCCGCCGCGTCTTTGACCATGCAGCAGTATTGTTTGCCTTTGAGCAGGTGGGCGGTGCAGACAGGGCGCTGGAACTGGCAAAGGAATACGCCATGACGCGTTATGCCTTCGGGCGGCTCATCGGATCCTTCCAGGCGATCAAGCACAAGCTCGCGGATATGTACATCAAGAACCAGTTGGGCCGCTCCAATGCTTATTATGGCGCTTGGGCCCTTTCAACGGATGCACCAGAATTGCCGGTCGCGGCAGCAGGCGCGCGTATCTCCGCGACGGAAGCTTATAACTATGCCTCCAAGGAGTTGATCCAGACCCATGGGGGCATTGGTTTTACCTGGGAGATGGATTGCCACCTGTTCCTGCGTCGGGCCAAGCTTTTGTCCCTTTGTGTGGGCGGGGCTCGCGGGTGGAAAGACAGGTTGGTCAGCGCCCTTGAGCGCCGCAATGCTGCTTAACGTACACGGATTATTTTACGGAGAACGAACCCATGGATTTCAACGATAGTCCGGAAGAAGCCGCATTCCGCGCCGAAGCGCGCACGTGGCTGGAACAAAACGCCAAGCCTTATGATGTTGGCGGCAAAAGCTCAAAGCTTTCAGAGGCTGAGCAGCTAAAACGCGCCAAGGCCTGGCAGAAAACCAAAGCCGAAGCTGGCTATGCTGCGATCACTTGGCGCAAGGAAGTAGGCGGCATGGGCGGAACCCCAATCCAGTCCGTGATCTATAATCAGGAAGAGGGCAAGTATGATGTGCCCCGGGGCCATTTCGCCATTGGCCTGGGCATGTGCATCCCCACCATGATGGCCTATGCCACCCAGGAACAACAGGAACGTTTCGTCGGCCCGGCCCTGCGCGGCGAGGAGATCTGGTGTCAGCTATTCTCAGAACCCTCAGCGGGTTCCGATGTGGCGGGTCTTAAGACCCGTTGTGTGCAGGATGGAGACGACTGGATCCTCAACGGTCAGAAAGTCTGGACCTCCGGTGCGCATTACTGCGACTACGGCATCATCGTTGCGCGGTCTGATCCCAAAGCGCGCAAGCACAAGGGGCTGACGTTCTTCTTTATCGACATGAAAGCGCCCGGCGTTGAAGTGCGCCCCATCAAACAAATCTCCGGGGAAAGCAATTTCAACGAGGTTTATTTCACAGACGTACGCATTCCTGACAGCCAGCGCCTTGGTGAGATCGGCGAAGGCTGGAAAGTGGCGTTGACCACCTTGATGCACGAACGCCTTGCCATCGGCGGTGGCTCGGGCGGCGTTGACGTGAAGGAAGTTATGGCACTGGCGCAGGACCTGGAACTGGAAGACGGTCCCGCCATGCGCAACGCCGCCGTACGTGAACAGATCGCCGATTGGTACGTACGCGCCAAGGGGCTGACCTATACCCGCTATCGTACCCTGACGGCGCTTTCTCGCGGTGATATTCCGGGACCTGAAAGTTCCATTGGCAAGGTGGTCTCTGCGCCCAAGCTGCAGGAGATCGCTTCCTTTGGCATGGAGCTGGAAGATATGGGCGGCATCCTGACGGACCCTGAATTGGCGCCTTTGGATGCTGCCATGCAGTCTAGTTTCTTCTGGGCACCGGGCATTCGCATCGCCGGGGGCACAGATGAGATCCTGCGCAATATCATCGCCGAACGGGTCCTGGGCCTGCCGGGAGATATCCGCGTGGACAAGGATGTGCCATTTGACGAGTTGCCCTCTTAGACCTGTTCCGATTTTCATCGAAACAGCTCTGAGGTTTTTTCACTCACGCCAGTGCACTAGAGTGCACGGCTCCGTGAGGGCGGTGCAGGGGCACCGGACCGCAGTCGCGGTCTTGGTTGGAACCTTGAATTACTTGGACCCACAACGAAATCGTCATTCCGGGGCTTTGCGTGAGCAAGGAACCCGGAATCCCGAGGTTCCGGGTTCGAATGCCTGCATTGGCTCCGGGCCAGTCGTCTCTAGAGGCCCAACGTAGCCAACTTTGCTTTCCAGAAAATGCCAAGAGCCTTCATTTTTTATTTGACATACAGTGTATGCATAATTAGTATGCATACAGGAAATGGCACGAGGTCAATATGATTGGCGATTTTGAGTTTGAAGTTTTGAGCGAAGTTCTGCGCCTTAATGGTGATGGCTATGCCGTGCCTATCTCGGAGAAGCTGACAGAAGAGCGGGGCAAGCGTGTTCAGTTAGGAACCGTGCACGGAACATTGGCGCGTTTAAAGGATAAGGGCTTCGTAAGTTCGAGGTTGGGTGATCCTCTCCCGGAACGTGGGGGACGTGCAAGGCGCTATTACAAAATCACGATCTCAGGTATGGAGGCGCGAAAGGCTCGCTTGGAGCAAATCGAACAGGTTTATTCTGAGGCCTTAGGTTGGGGGTCGATTTCGTCATGAAGAAGTCCTTTTTCGATGCTGCCTTAAGAGGAAGTCTCAGTTTTCGCTGGAAGAGTATTCAGAGTGAGGTTGAGAACCTGGAGAATTGGGATTGTCCCAATTGCGGCATCACAATGTTGGATGATGAGGAAGCACAACCAACCTGTCCTGGTTGCGATGATATGATGGAGCCAATGTTTTTAAAGACACGCCGGGAAGATACAGAGGATATTGTAGATTTGTGGCGTGAATTGATTGAACAAGCAAAGGACCAAGTTGAACCAAACAAACCAACGCCGGTTCTGGCTGATTTTGTATCACTGCTTTTGCGATCGGTTATGTCCCGAGGTGACTATGATGTTGCAAGTGGTGATCTGTTGGAAGCTTACCAAAAAGACATAAATGATTTTGGTGAACGAAAAGCCAATATCTATTATTTCAATGGCGCGCTGAGCCATGTTCCCGCTAATATTCGTGTACAGATTATGAGTGTTGCAGGTGCGCTTTGGGGGTTCGTTACTGGGATGTTCTCCTAACAAGAGTATCGTTTTTCGGGCCCCGGGCATTCGCATCGCTGGTGGCACAGACGAAGTTTTGCGCAATATCATCGCCGAAAGGGTCCTGGGCCTGCCCGGAGATATCCGCGTGGACAAGGACGTGCTATTTGACGAGCTGCCAAGTTAGGCAGGGGTGATGAGCTGCCGAGTTAGATAAGATCATGGTCATTCCGGGGCCTTGCGTGAGCGAGGAACCCGGAATCTCGAGGTTCCGGGTTCGACCAAAATGCGCTATGCCGCAAGGAGGCCGCCCCGGAACGACAGCTCGCCGCTCTAGTTAAAAAGAGATCTTCCGCCCACATTCCTGGTTCATTCCAATTGCTCTATGCTGTCTGCATGAGGAACTGAGTCGCCATGCACCTGCCGCCTATTCCATTGCGCGTGCAGCGCCGCATCAGCTATGTGCTGATCGCGGTGGGCTTTATTGTTGGTATTTGGCGCGATGACGGCAGCACCAGCCTGCCACGGGGCTATGGCTATCATCTTGATGGCATTCAAGCGCGCGGGGTGTTGGTGGTCCTGACCCGTAATGCCCCCACGACTTATTACATCGATCGCAATGGCAATCCCGCTGGCTATGAGTACGAGCTGGCCGAAGATTTCGCCGGGTCTCTTGGGGTGGATACCCATTATGTAATTATGGATACCGTGGGCGATATTCTGGAGGCCATCCGTACGGGGCAGGGAGATATCGCAGCGGCAGGCCTGACCCGCACGCCGGAACGCGAAGAGCTGTACCGCTTCGGCCCCAGCTACAAGCAAGTTCGCCAGCAACTGGTTTGCAATCGGACGGGAGAGTATCCACGCCGCCTGGAAGATTTGCCTAACTACGCGTTGGAAGTCACGGCCAACTCCTCCTATGAAGAGCGCCTTGAGGAACTCTCCACCGAACTTGGTGGTCTGAGCTGGCGCGCCAGTTCCTCGCTCGACACCGAAGGTATCCTCGCGCGGGTGGCAGCAGGCGAGGTGGACTGCGCCATTGCAGATTCCAATATTCTTGCCATCAATCGCCGTTACGAGCCGGACTTGATTGTGCCTTTTGATGTGTCCGAGGCTCAACAGTTGGCCTGGGCCCTGCCGCCGGGGGCAATTCATGTCAGCGCCGCATTGGACGATTGGTTTCAGGATATCACCGTCTCCAATTATCTGGAGGGACTGGACGAGCAGTTCTATGGCCATGTTGATGATTTCAGTTACTTCGATATGTCGCGGTTTGAATCCCGCGTTGCCGAACGCCTGCCCCCCTATCGCGAATGGTTTGAACAAGCCGCCGCCGAGAATGACCTGAACTGGACCTTGCTGGCCGCCGTGGCCTATCAGGAAAGCCATTGGGACCCGCGCGCCCGCAGCCCCACCGGTGTGCGCGGATTAATGATGCTCACATTGGATACGGCGGGCGAGTTAGGCGTTACCTCCCGACTTGATCCAGAACAGAGCATCTTTGGCGGTGCGCGCTATCTCATCTCTCTGCACGATCGTCTGCCGGTAGAAGTGCAGGGGGAGGACCGGCTTTATTTCGCGCTTGCTGCTTACAATGTAGGACTGGGGCATGTGCTGGATGCCATGAGCCTTGCCCGGTTGCGCGGGTTTGAAGGCAACACCTGGCAAGACCTGCAGCAAGTGCTGCCGCTGCTCTCCCGCCGTGCCCACTACAGCGGGCTCCGGTACGGTTATGCCCGAGGCGGGCAGGCGGTAATTTACGTCCAGCACATTCGCGATTATCAGGATCTACTAAACCGGACCTTTCCAGCCCACGATGCCAACACGGGCTCGGCTTTTCCACTGCCTGAAGGTAGTCCGACTCCTACGACATCGCGCGAGATCGCACCGAACGAGGACTGAGGTTCCATGTAATATTGAACAACTAGGCTGACGGCGCCTCACCGCCAAAGCCAAAATCTGAGATATCGTTGCCCCCATACTTGTCCAGTTCAACGTAAAGATCAGCAAACAACTCGTTCTGCTCCCGAAACGGCTTGCAACCAGGTTGCCCCATAAACTGGGCCGCTTCCCGGGCAAAAATGCTCCACTCAGAGACGGGCAAGCTTCCCCTTTCATGTAACTTGAAGAGCTTCCACCATTGATTTGCATAGCAGCGGAGCAGGAAGTTGAACCGAACGACATCCTCTGGACTTAGGGACTTGGGGTGCTGACTGCCGCGGTCGAGTAACGAGGCGAGATCAGGGTTGCTGGCGACAACCACATTGATGTCATTGAAGCCTGTCATGACACTCTCGTAAGTGGATGTCGCAACAGCGGCTGTGTTCTGTTTGATCTGTATCGCCAGGTAGGTGAGCGTAGCCAGTACCGCAGTTACGCCTACAACTTCAGTAATTGCCGTTACTGCTTCCCAGTTCATAATTCCAGAGTCCCTCTGTCAATCCGATGACTATTCTGCAAGCTCGTACAGTAGCATAGGTGTCACATAGGCTATCAACTAGCTCGCGACACCGGTGGTCAGAATCGGAACGCTGACAAATCCGAATCTCTTTTCTTCGTTGGCCTGTTCAAGCTGCGCAAGCCAATCATTCGTTTTATCCTCCGGCACACCTTGGGTGCCTGCGAAGAACGCTGCGATCTTTGCACCCCAGTAGGCAAATGAGGTTTCTTCTAACTTGTCATTGAAGAACCCCAAAGAGCGGCTCGTAACGTTGTCAAATCCAGCCGCCGTCAGAAAATGAGGAAATTCAAGCGGTAGCATCTGGTGGAAACAATGGGCGCGGAAGGCATCAAGAATGAGATCGTTTAGTTCCTTCTCCGCGCCGTGAAAGCGCCAATGATCCCAAAGAACAGAAACGAGCGCGATTGTTGCTCCGTCTTTGACGACCCTTCGCATCTCAGCCAGTGCTCTCTCAGTGTCTTGAATGTACTCCAGCGTTTGAATTGAAGAGAGGCCGTCGAATGTCCCATCAGGAAAATCCATATGTAGGGCATCGCTTTCAACCAGCTCTGCAATGGGAGTATCGGCGCACAGGTTTCGGGCCGCAGATAATTGATCAGGAGAGGGGTCGAGCCCAACAACGCGGCCCTTCTGGCCGATCGCTTCGCTCAGTTCTTTGACCAAGTGACCGCCGCCGCACCCTACATCCAAATAGGCCTTACCCGGTTCAGGGGCCAATGCCTGCTGTACAGCCAGCCTGCGGGCCAGCCCTTCGGGGCACTCTGCAATCCTGCGCTGCCACGCCCCGATATCTCCGTCAAAATCTGCCACTTTTGCGCTCCTATCTGATAATGGGGACGATAACATGATTTGGCGAAGCTGCTATAAAGTCACCACCGAGTCGCAATCCATGGGAGCCTTTCTTGCCCGAAGCCATCTGGGATCATCTCTGGATCGATTGTCACCTTGCCACCATGGCAGAGGGCGCGGATGCCTATGGTGCCACCAAAGTGCCCTATGGGGCGATTAGGGATGGAGCCCTGGCGGTTAAAGATGGTCGTATCGATTGGGTTGGCGCCCGCGCCAATCTCCATGGGAAGCCTGAAACCCTTGCCCATGAAGTGACCTCCTGCGGCGGTGCCTGGGTCACGCCAGGGCTGATTGACTGCCACACGCATCTCATCTTTGGCGGCAATCGCGCAGCGGAGTTCGAGCAACGCCTTGAGGGGGCTTCTTATGAGGAGATTGCCCGCGCAGGCGGCGGCATTCTTTCCACTGTGCGCCATACCCGCGAAGCCTCACTCGATCAGTTGATCCAAAGTGGGGAGGGCCGCCTTTTATCGATGATGTCCGAAGGTGTCACCACCGTTGAAATCAAATCCGGCTATGGACTGGATACCAACAATGAGATCAAGATGCTCAAGGCGGCAGGCGCATTGGGTGAGAAATTGCCGGTGCGCCTGCAACGCACCTTTCTGGGTGCCCACGCCTTGCCGCCGGAATTTGCCGATGATCGCAGCGGTTATGTTGATCTGGTCTGTAACGAGATGATCCCTCGCGTGGCCCACGAAGGCCTGGCCGATGCGGTGGATGCGTTTTGCGAGACCATTGGTTTCACAGCCGCAGAGACGGCACTGGTTTTCCTTGCCGCCAAGAAACACGGGCTGCCCGTCAAACTCCATGCCGAGCAGATGAGCGATTCTGGCGGCGCGGGCCTTGCCGCTGAAGCGGGGGCCTTGTCTGC
>JAJFIL010000007.1 GCA_021774965.1 Alphaproteobacteria bacterium | reverse complement strand
GTGGGATTACCTGCAGAAGAGATTCTAAAAATTGTAAAAAACCAAAAAATTGATCTAATTGTTATGGCAAAAAGAAGAAAACTCAAAGGACTCAAAAGTCTTCTAACTCTAGGAAGTGTGTCAAGAAAAATTATTGAAAGTACCTCTTGTCCTGTTTTAATGATGGATGCAGAAAAGAAATGATATTTCTTTGAAAAGAATTATTGGAATTGAGCCTGAAATGATTAATCATCTGCAGTCAAAACATGAAGTAAGATCAAACTTACCAACAAAATCACTAGTCCAAACTGACCATGTAACAATTTGTTGAACATTTTGGCATTTCTTGATGACGTATACCTTAACAGTACTCCGCTAATCATCAACATTGTCATTACTAATGCAAGCGATAATGAAATGGATTCTAAATTACTAGATAGCAATAATCCATGTAACATTCCAGAAAAATATCCTATGGAATTAACTATGATGTGAAAATTCAAAATTGGTTTGTATGCTGGTGCCATTTGTCTTGCTATCTGAACAGTTGAACTTCCTGTTTTTACAGCAAATTTCCTTACTTTGACAAATACAATAAATGGAACAGTTGCAATTACACCTGCTCCTATTGCTACCCATCCAAGATCCTCAATTGCATCTTCTCCGTCATCATCAGCAAAAGCTGGAAGTGGAATCAAAAAAAGAAAAAAAACTAGAAGAAAGTATTTGTTTTTCATTTGTTTACTCTTATTTTTTTACCAACTTTGGTCTTTTTGCACTGATGATTTTATATCCAGTATAGCCCATAGTTCCTACTATTGCAGATATGGTAACATATAGAACGATATCTGAAACTCCAGTTCCTAATACTATTCTTTCATCATCGTCATCCT
This sequence comes from Alphaproteobacteria bacterium, assembly GCA_021774965.1. GTDB lineage: Bacteria > Pseudomonadota > Alphaproteobacteria > JAJFIK01 > JAJFIK01 > JAJFIK01. The sequence goes on along the minus strand of JAJFIL010000007.1, from coordinate 1,642 downwards.
CTTCTCTTTCATCATCATGTTCTCTTTCATTTTCACCAAAACCAAATTCTCTTTCATCATCGTCATCATCTGCAAAAACTGGAACTATAGTTACAGATAATGCAAGAAGTAATGTCAAAAATAAAGAGAGTTTGGTCATTGTTTGACCTCTTCTAGTTTTGTTTTGTTTTGTGACTCTTTTCTTACTTGAACAAGTGTTAGAATTGAGCCTAAAACAACTCCTACTTGAAGTATTTTTGATACTATTCCTAAATGTCCGATACTTCCTGCTTCCATTTCAAACACTATTGCCATATCTGTTCTAGTAACTGCATATAGTGCAATGATCCCAACGGTTCCTACTATTGCAACAACATGTGGTAATGCACTTTTTTTCGTTAGCATGAGATATGCAACTGGAAGATATGCTATTGCTACAATTAGAAAGAACGGTCCTTTTACCATGTCTTGTTCTTCAAATAGTTCTTCTGAGGTTTCTACAAAATATACTGCAGAAATTGCTATCATCAAACCGACAACTATTCCAATAATTGTTTTGTTCATACTTGCTATACGTTAAAGTGAATTTAATACGTCACTATCATTCCCATTTTTTGGGAATAGATTTATTTTTCTGAAAACTTTTGCCAGAGTATTACGATTTTGTCTTCCATCTTTACATGCTCTAGTTTGTAAGATAATTTTCCATCTCTGAATGTCACACCAATTTGGTATGTCCAATTTTTGTAATAACTTTCATCTTGACCTTCTAATGTTCGAACAACTTTGATCTTTTTTATAATTTCTAACTCTTCTAATTTTCTTATCTTTCTGTATGCTGTTGATTGTGGAATGTTTAGCAAGTTAGATACTTGTTGAATAGTAAGTTCTGTTTTTGTAAGTAAATTGATTATTTCTCTGCTTTGTTCATCAGATAATATTGCAATTATCTCGTCAGTCTCTTCCATTTTAGCTTCGTTTAACAGCCAAGATTAGGACAATAAAGCCAGCAATTTCTATTCCTTCTTCTACTATTTCACTAACTAAACTCTCACCAAAAGACTCTACGATATCACCAATGATTGTATCGCCAACTACAATCAAAGCAAAACCTACAGCTAAAAGCGCCATTGGAGGATATTTTGTCTTCTTGAATGCTTTCATTGCAAGATAGACTAGTGCTAGTCCTACAATCAGATGAATTACTAGTATGGCATAATGAACTTCTTCCATGTTTATCCTTGATTATCATAGGGTTTTTTGAATATAATATCTAGCTATCATTCTCAGCCTTTGAGAATCCTTTTGAACTTCTTCCATATCTGTCTACAAAACGGTTATTCATTTTGTCTGAAATAGTCAGTAATTAAAACAAAAAGTCAGTATTTCCTATGTTAAATTATAGTTCAAATTTCTAACCCTGTTTGCAGTGTTGAAGTATAGGTTGATACCTTCATTTTTAATAAAATATTTACAGATTCAATATCTATACATTGACAGATACTATTTGGGGCCAAAATAGAGTCTAAAATGGTTGACTAGTCTGCTCTCCGGTTTATTCTAATTTTTTTAATTGTGTGTGTTCTTTTTTGACTGAACCTTAATTCATTCTGACTTGCCAATTATATGTGATAAGCTACAAATTACTATCAAATGCGAATAG
>JAJFIL010000060.1 GCA_021774965.1 Alphaproteobacteria bacterium | reverse complement strand
ACCCATAGCTGGCGGTCGTCGCTGATTTCAAACAACATTTGACCCGCTTCGACGATCTCCCCAATCACGAATTCGTCCTGAATAACTGACCCTGATTGCAGGGATGTCAAAACAAAGGCGCCCGTCGCAAGAGAGACATCTTCTTGTCGAAGAAATTCGACTATCTCACTCTCAGCCATGCCAAAAGCAGCAACTCTGGCTCGGGCTTGGCCAAAACCAATTTCGGCTTCCATGTAGCGGCGATCAGATACGACGTCTCGACCAAGGCTCCGAACACGGTTCCACTCCTGGGCTGCAACGATTAAATCGCCCTGAGCCTCTGCCATTTCCACACTTGATAGCGTGATCAAAGGTGCGCCGGTTTCAACGAGATCAGCCAATCGAACATGGCGTTCAATGACCTGAGCAGTGATGCGTGATGCGACTTGCGATGTTTGATAAAGATTTAGCCGAACTTCGCCGGGGGCTTGAGCAGCACCGGACAGTTCGCGGTAACCGACAGCTTCCACCATGACACCAGCTTGGGCACGTTCTTCGGCAGACATGTCGACTTCGAGTACTTCACCTTCTTCACCTTCGCCTTCATGCTCATCGTGATCATCTTCACCGCCATGGCCCACCTCAGCAGTTTCGCTGTCGTGTGTTTCGCTTTCACCGGTGTCAGAACAAGCACTGACCGAAAAACCAAGAAGAACCATCAGCAAGATGGAAATACTACTATTTGGAAAATTACTCATTGTTGCGACTCCACCCACTCACTGATTTGATTTGAGGAGACCAACCATTCCACCCATGAAAGCCAGGTTTGAGCGCGGAGATTGATACCAGCCTCCTGAGCATCGAATGTTTGGTCAAGTTGAACGATGTATTCCACGACCCCGATTTCCCGCGCAGCCCATAGGCGAGCCAGCAGGTTCCGCTGATCTTCCAGTGATGCGGCACCACTTTCGTTCCACGCCTGCCAAGAGATGCGTGCAGCGCGGGATCGTGCATTCGTATTTGTCAAACTGGCATTGGCCCGACGCAAGGCAATGCTATAACTCTGATCCGCCGAAGCTCGAATGGCCGTGGCCGCATCAACTTCTGCTGAGTACGTATTTCGAATATGAAGGGGTACTGAAATTTCGATACCCAATAGGTCCGAATCGCCTTCCGTGCCACCCCGCACACCAATGGTGGGGTCCGGCCTTCGGTCGGCCCGAGCAACACGAATCTGAGCCTCCGTAATATCGACCTGGGCACGGGCAAGCCGCAGTTCCGGTAGCGTTTCATGTGATGGCGGTTGGGAAAACATTTCGATGCCATCTGGTGTTCGAGGGAGCGAAGGCCAATCGGTTCTGGCTTCGCCCCATAGAACCGCCAGCGTTTCCTGCGCACGAGAAAGGTCTGCTTCTATCAAGCTCAGATCTGCTGAAGCCTCGGCATGCGCCAGGCGAGCACTGAGAAGTGCGGACGGCGAAACATCTCCAATGTTTTGACGTTGCTGAGCCACAGAGAGAAATTCACTTGTAAGGTCCTGTCGCTGCCGGGCCAAAGATTGTAGGTCCCGTTGAGTTTCGAAATCGACCAAGGCTGTGACAATTTCCGCAGTCAACTGTCGTTGATTCATCTCGAAAAAGGATTGAGCCGCTGCCAAATTTGCGTTGCCCAAGGCCGTTCTCGCTGAACGTTGGCCTGACCAGTCGATGGTTTGAGAAATACCGATCTCAACGGTGTCATCGCCTGCTTGTTCAAATCCGGCAGACAGTTCCGGGTTATAGATCGGGCGAGACAGGCCGCGGGCTTCGGCCCTGGCCGCCTCAAGATCAGAGGTCGCTGCAGAAAATTCTGGGTGTCGTTCCAGGACATCCAGGACGAAGTTGGTTGGAAAAGCTTGAAAGGTACCTTCATTTGCCATTGCGGCCAACGGCCAGGCAATCGCCATAAAAAGAATTGCTCTTAAGGCAATGCGAGCAGCGAATATCGCGGTTCGATACATGGATTCGATTCCTTGATTTGCTCAACGCGACCCTCGCAAAAGCGCCTGCGACGGACGAACTAACGTTGTGCAATTTCAATTTGAAATATGATGAGAAATGGCGATTAGCTGAAAACTAGGAGATCCCTTGGGCTCACTTTGAGCAAGAAAATCAGTTTCCGCAAAGTCGCAGATTACCCAACGATGGGAGGGCGATCCAAGCGTTGCATCCGTGCAGATATGACAAGTTCGGGCTGCAGGATCGAAGCCACCGACCGGCTCTCGCCAGCTCGTACAATCGTGTCAGTTGCACCGACAACTGGATGGTGCGATCCACAAGTGGAACAGCCATGATCAGACCATTCGGGCTGACGCTTTGGCGCGGGATCTGGCGTTTTGTGGGGTTCAAAGTTGATTTGCGTCTCACAATCAACATGACAATCGGCAAAGTCTCCAGCGAAGGCTACGCCCTCGCTTGCTTGTGCAAAGGTCAATCCCGAAAGGATTGATATTGCTATTACCAATAGAAAAACCCGAATCATTTCAATGCGCACCCACAAAATGCAATGCGGCGGACCTTAGCGGCATGTATTTCACATTTCAACAGGAGAATATACTTGATGCAGAAGTACAGAAAACATTCTCGTGAGTTCGCTCTTTGCAATTAGGAGTTCGTGACTGAAATACTCCGACCACACCTTTTCGTTTGATTTAACCAACAATTCCAGATCGACTGACAATTGAGATCGGAACGGAGTAGGCCGTTCATGACTATGAATTAACGTGGCCTAAGCTCGAAGTCATAAATGTTCCGGCACTCGCTTGCACTTACTCAGTCACGATTTGAACCGACGACACAAAATATGCAAAGTCCTGATGACGTTGGTCGTAGAACTCCAACCGTGCAGTGCAGGTAATGGTGACGTTTCGGTTCGGGCCCGCTACCTCCAGGGACACGTGCTGCATTTCATACCCTTCGCTCACCGAGGTATAGGCTGCCATAACGGCGGGCCGCCGATCATTGTATTCAAAATAGGAAACACGAAGCACACCTGTTGTCTGCGGGTTAAGCCGGTTTAGAGTCGCAAAGTAGCTATCAACCGTTGTCCTCTCATATGCCTGTCGATACTCGTCAGTAGTACCGGTCAAGGGAAGCACAATGATGTTGCAATTCGCTCCGTCGGGCGGATCGCCCTGATTTTCAGGAAACCAGATTGATATTCCCATCAACATGCTCATGGCCCGGTGATACTGCCAGCCAACGAGCTCTCTTGCGTCATAGACACCGTCTAACACTTGCTGAGCCGATGCTTGCGCAGACCAAGAACACACGAGAATCAAGATCGTGAAAACACTCGTTAGAAATCTCATAACCGTCTCCTACTCGAAGGTTTAGAATCTCCGCCCCCGCCCTGCCAATGGATTTCGAGTAGGACTGCAAACACCACTTGCAGACAGGCTTCCGCGGCCAGAAGTCATGTAACGGCCGTAATACAATTGAATCTGTCCCGACTGTCTTGAAATGGAAATGTCTTCCCGCGCCGGAGGCAATGTACCGGATCCAGCATCTCTTGAACGATAACTCACATCAATTTCACTTCTTGAGATAGCGCATCCGTTGCTTTCAATTCCTATCACTCGATTGTCTTCGCATAGGTTGGGCCCCCATCGTTGGTTTGGGTCATCAAGCTCTTGGAAGTGCCCATTTTTGAAACGGTAAACTACTGTCTCTGATGACAATGCGTCAGCCCCAGAAGGCCGTATAATTTCAAGATCTCTGACCATCCAATCCGGAAGCTCAGACCTATCTATCGATTGCGTTGGCGCACGCTCCAATGTGCACTGAATGTAGGACCAGCCCCAAGCTAAGGCTGGGTCAGGTGAAAGCAGAAGCCCTACAAGTATCAAGACAAAGGCACGCATTCTGGCGACCTCCAACCAGGTCAAAGTAAAAAAACAAAACTTAATGTATTACACCTACATGTAACACGAAGTAATGATGCAATGCAAATCACAACCCGAACCGCCAATTATGGCGTATGAAAAATGATCTCTCAGTCAAACTTGGCGCCAGAATACGGAAGCTCCGTAACAAGTCACGGCTTACCCAGCAACAATTGGCTGACCTAACAGGAAAATCGCCCGAGGCGATCAGTAACCTTGAGCGTGGCAAGTCGCTACCAAGCGTTACAACACTGGATCTTCTCGCGGGGCATTTGGGAGTTTCGCTCAACGACATGTTTGACTTTGGAAAGACTCCCCAAAGCCAGTCAAAAGCGGGATTGAGTGCAAAAATCAGTCTTCTTACCAAGGGAGATTTGGAGTTGACCCATGATTTTGTAGAACTCTTGCTAGAAAGACGAGCTCGACGGTAATGTTGGGCATGGTGCCGTAATTTGCGTGGGCGGCAATCCACCCTGCAAACGAGCCTGTCCAAATGGAGCTAAGCCGTTTGGCGTCAGGCGGAATGCCAAAGGTCGGTCTGGAAATTACAAGTCGAGGAATAATGGCCCCCAAGACAATACCGGGTTTCCGACCCTGGACTGGCACTGGGATAATGCTTGCAGGCCTGCGCCTTGCTGTTGAGCCCTTTGCATCACGCGATGCCAAAGAGATTTGGAAATTATTCCTTTCCCTCCAAGGCGGACCATACACAAGAAACGCAAGAGCCAAACGAATTGAGGCATTTGGTATGTTGTTGAAGGCCCGCCAGCAATACGATCTACGTTGGCGACATCATCAAGCATTGACAATAAAAACACGCGCACAGCGCTTAAGAAAGGATAAGTTCTCGAAGCGACGATGGGCGGAGCGATTGGATGACCTTGCCGTGAGAAAGAGAGGTCATAGAAAAACGATTCTGAAATGGCGCGATCATGAAATCGATGAACCATTCTACTCTATGCTGCGACATGGCGCAGCAGAGAATGGTCTTGAATTGGAGAATGATGAGTGGGTCAACCAATTTGAGCAAAGTCAGAATGTCAGGCGCCAGATAGTCGGCTCATGCAAAACCTCAATCTTTTTCGAGAAGAGTGGCGGGCGCCAAGCTGACCGGGCACTTGTTAACTACTATTGTACAATTGGAAATTCACTTGAATTGATCGCAGGAGAGCCACTATCCAGATCCATCGCAGTGGAAGGTGCTATCATCGATGGAGTTCAAGCGAAAGCAGGCACTCCACGAGGCAAGGTTCACATGTGTTTTCAACTTGCCACAAATGGTATTCAACCCTTTCAGTCCGCATCCGCCATCGACAACCGGCTTAAGCACATGATCAAAGGTCAGTGAGACGCCTGTAATAAATTGAGAATGAAAGCACATTTCTCCGGCTGTTTTTGACCATTGGTGGAAACTCCATGCCACAAGCAATTGTCATGGCATGACTGGACACGCCTCACATTCCAAATCAATCGAGAGAAAGCACCGAATCCTAACAGAGCTCGTGCGCCTCTTGGCAACATCTGCGGCGCGGTCGGTCTGGTTATCAACACGATCAAAGCCGGGGCCCGTCGATGCCAAAGACAAACGATAACCACCTCCTCATCGTCAACAAGGCAGCGGAACAATTGGGCCTTTCAGAACGCAGCTTGAGACGGCTGATTGCATCTGGAGACCTCCCCCATATCAAGATCGGACGGGCCATTCGCATTCATCCAAATGATCTTTCCGTTTTCATCAGGAACCGCAGAAAACTGGGGGGAAAGTGATGAACATTCTGGAGCAAGAATTTCTCGTTATAACACCACGCACTACAACCAAGTGGTTTGACAGTAACTGTTATAACGCTATAGTAGTGCTGTCATCTCAAGTCATCACGAGGCTATAAATGGCACAATTGAGCCAATCACGAGAAGCGTCAAAGACTATCCGAACTCTTGCGGATGTACTGGTTTCGCTCAAACAACGGGATGATTTACCAGAGCGACAACGGGCTGATTTTGCCTCAGCCGTTCGCTCGACTGGCAAAGTATTAGGACGACCCCTCGCAGAAATCCCGGCCGAGGTAAAACTCCTCAGTCGCCGATTGGACAAGATCAATCCGACGGAACATGGGTTCAAGAAACAAAGCTGGGTCAATGTGAAGTCCCGACTTCGGAAGGCTCTGGCCTCTGTGGGAGTTGAGGTTCGTGAAGGCCGAAGTACCAAACCCCTAAATGAAGATTGGCAACGGTTGCGCGAGCTTCTGCCAGCCAAACCCTTGGGCGCTGGCCTTAGCAATTTCATGGCCTACTGCACGCGTTGCAACATCCTACCCGACCAAGTGAGCGATCAGACTCTCAAGGACTACTACGCCGATCTTTGCGAATTCGGATTACTCCGTCGCGAAAAATCAGCCTACCGAAAAGCCTGCATCTGCTGGAATAAGGCTGCAGCATCCCTCCCCGACGATTGGCCTCAAATACAGGTGGAGGTTCCCTGTTTCAAAGACGAATACACGTTGCCCTGGGACGAACTTCCAATATCGCTCCGATTAGATGTCAATGAGATGATTGCTTCCTGTACGGGCCAGGATCTCTTGTCCGATCGACATGTCCGATTGATCAAACCGTCGAGTGCCAATGCTCGCGGCTATCAAATCAGACGTCTCGCCTCTGCTGCAATTCACCATGGCATTGATGCGAATAGGATGACTTCGATACGGGCCGTCTTAGCCATCGATGTTGTAAAAGCAGGACTCCGGTTTCTCCTTGACCGATCTGGCAATAATCCTACCAAGAGTATCCATGCGCTGATGCGGACTGTCTCCTGCCTCGCCAAGGAATGGGCCGAAACAGGCGAAGACCAACTCGCAGAGATTGATCGGCTCAAAAAATCCCTTAATCCAGGAAATTTGCATCAGATGACAGACAAGAATCGAGACCTTGTCCATCGGTTTGAGGACATTGAGCTTCTCCGCAGGCTGATCGCCTTACCGGACAGGGCCATCAACAAGGTCGCCGACCAGGGACATATTACGGCGACGATGGCGGTAAGAGCTCAAGCAGCATTGGCCATCCAGGTTCTGACGATGGCACCTATGCGCCTCAAGAATCTGGCCTCTATTGATCTTGAGAAACACTTGGTGAAACTCGGATCGGGCCGCGTCAAGCAGATGCACATTCACTTTGCTGAAGATGAGGTCAAAAACAGTCGGTCGCTAAGCTACCCAATACCAAAACAACTGGCTGCAAGCATCGAAACATACTGTGAGAAAATTAGACCGGTCTTACTACGAGCAGACAATAATTTCCTGTTTCCCGGAGAGGGAGACAGGCACAAAGCCCCAGGACTTTTAAGCCGCCAAATCGCATCACTAACAGCTTCGGAACTGGGCGTCCGGATCACTCCCCACCAGTTCCGGCATATCGCCGGAGCCATAATTCTACGGCAAAACCCCCAAGCTCATGAGCATGTGAGACAGCTACTGGGACACGGCGATATCGCCACAACAATCGCGTACTATGCACCGCTCGCACAGGATAGAGCCGTTCAGCTGTACGACAATGTTATCCTTGGCCTCGCCGAGAATGAGGAGGACGCCGCATGAAGCGTCCTAAAGCTCCGATAACCTCTATTCATATTAACGCCTGGCCTCCCCACATTAGAGCTGCGTGGGAGAGTGCGGCCAGAAAGGGTGACCTACTCGATCCTGGCGGCCCGGCTTCACAATGGCGGCCCGCAACTTTGAAGTATGTCTCTCGTGGAATAGAGGTCTGGCTGGGCTTCCTCGCAGAACGAAACAGCATAGACCAAGATCAGGACATCACACATCGCTGCACACAGGAAATGGTGGCCAAATACGCAAAACGCCTCTTTCAAACCTGTGCTCCCGTCACAGTGCGGCAAACTATTCTCGCCCTGGAACGAGCCATATTCGTCCTTGCGCCAGACTATGATCGACGGTTCATTCGTACCCTTCTCAGACGTATCCCCAACAAACCAACAAGATGGAAGCCCATCGTCGACATAGACGACCTTTGGAGGCTGGGATTGAGACTAATGGATGAAGCGAGTTCCAATCTGCAAGCACCAGTAAGCAAGACTGCAAACAAGTATCGAGATGGCCTCATCATCGCGCTACTTTCTTGCCGGCCAATGCGATCGCGCAATTTGATTGGTCTCGAAATTGGCCGAACACTTTTACAAACAAAGGTCGGGTGGCGCATTGAACTTCCTGCTGAGGAGGTAAAAACCCATCAGTCCCTAAGATTTAGGGTCCCCGATGCCTTAGCCACGCATATTGAGACCTACATCTCAGACTATCGACCATTCCTACTGCGGAATACAAATCATGGAACGAGAGGGGGGCCTTTCTGGGGCTCCTATCTGGGCCGTGCGGCAACAGCTCAAAGCGTCGCGTTTGCGATCTGTGGTAGGACAAAAGCTGCCCTGGGTGTGGACGTCAATCTGCATCATTTTCGTGAGTGTGCGGCAACAACAACTGCATTTGCAGCACCAGATCATGTGAGGATACTTCCTGCCGTCCTTGGGCACTCAAATTACAAAACGACACAGAAATACTACATTGCATCTCAAACCAACAAAGCCGCAGATCTCTATCAATCCGTCATTTCTGAGCTTGGAAAGGGAGGTTGATCATGCGCGCAGTAATCTATGCCCGTTACTCCTCAGACAAACAAACCGAGGCTTCAATTACGGATCAAGTGCGCCTGTGCCGAGCCAAGTGCAAGCAAGAGGAATGGACTGTCAAGGAAGTCTATTCGGACGAAGCCATTTCGGGCACAACAAGACTGCGTCCCGGCTACCAGGCTTTGTTGGCTTATTTAAGCGACGGGCAGGTAGATATCATCGTCGCAGAGTCTTTGGACCGGCTCTCGCGCGACTTAGAAGAGGTGGCCCGGCTGCACAAGCAAGTCCTATTTGCGAATGCGAAAATTGTTACCGTCTCTGAAGGTGAAATCAGCGAACTTCATGTTGGCCTCAAAGGAACAATGGGGGCCCTCTATCTGAAAGACCTCGCAGACAAAACACGGCGGGGATTGGAAGGTCGAGCCCGTGTTGGTAAGTCGGCGGGAGGGATATCATATGGATATCGAGCCATCACAAAGGCTGCAGCAACAGGTGAGATTGAGCGAGGGGATCGACAAATTGTAGAGAATGAAGCCGACGTCGTTCGGACCATCTTCCGTAAGTTTGCTGATGGTGCCGGACCTCGCGCAATTGCCAAACAACTCAATGCAGCTGGCGTTCCTGGCCCCAAAGGCAGGCAATGGATGGACACAGCCATTCGAGGACACGCCAAGAAGGGCACCGGCATTCTCAACAACGAGCTCTACATAGGAAGAATGATCTGGAACCGCCTCAAGTATTTGAAAGACCCTGAGACAGCCAAACGAGTTAGCCGTCTCAACCCCCGTGACAAGTGGGTGATCACTGACGTACCAGATCTTCGCATTGTTAGTGATGAGCTTTGGGACGCGGCGAAAGCTCGACAGTCGAAGGTCTCTCGCCCCTGGAGCGATCCTTCTGAGACCAACCCACTATCGGCAAGTCGCAGGTCCAAGTTCTTGCTGTCCGGCCTTCTCAAGTGTGGCATTTGTGGTGGCGGATACACCATCAGGGCAAAGGGCCGCTATGCCTGTTCCAACAGGGCCAATCGGGGTACCTGCTCGAATGAGAGAACGATCACGCGGCAAGAGGTGGAGGAAAGGGTCATAGGGGGTCTAAAAGATAAAATGCTTACGCCCGATCTAGTGGCAGAGTTCGTTGATGCATATCGAGAGGAATGGAACCGCCTTGAAAACGAGAATCTGTCTACAGAGATTAGGCGCAATAACCGGCTCGCTGAAATCAAGCGCAAAATCAGTTCCATAATGTCCGCTATTGAAGACGGCATCTATACGCCATCTACCAAGGATCGATTGCTCGCTCTAGAAGCAGAAAGAGACGAGCTTCAAAGCTACACGCCTTCCGAACCTCGTCCCAGTATCCATCCAAACCTCTCCAACATCTATCGAGAGAAAGTCGCCAAACTAGAGATTGAACTCCAAGACCCCGCAATAGCTCTTGAGGCCAAATCCATCTTGAGGTCAATGATCGACAAAATCATCATCTCTCCTTTGGAGAATCAACCCGGCGTATCCATCGAAATTTATGGAGAGATTGGCGCAATCCTTGGGATTTCTGCCCCAGAACCGGAAAACCCACCGTCCATAAATGGAGGTGGGCTATCGGTGGTTGCGGGGGTAGGATTTGAACCTACGACCTTCAGGTTATGAGCCTGACGAGCTACCGGGCTGCTCCACCCCGCGCCAAATCGAGGGGCGAGTTCTAGACCTTCTCTTGGCCTTACGCAAGTGCGAAAAGGGGTCTGGGCGAAACTTCCTAATATATTGATTTAACTGAGCTTTGGGGCACTGAGAAGGGCTCCCGATGAAGACCTGACTTTACATCCGCTTCTTGATGAGCCTGTCAGGCTCGCATTTTTTGCGGGCATTAAACGGATCATTAGTCGCCTCAGGGTATCCTCGCCCGAATGCCGCTATGGGCCCCTGATTAACAAGATATGAAGACGTCGCCACCACATGACGAATGATGCCCCTAAAATGTCAGCGTCTGAGCTGGAATTTCTCTTCGAAGCAAGAGATGCCGTGGCATTTTTTGAGGTCTTGATTGCCAATGCCCGGGCCAATGAACAAAGCGCGTTGGACTCCATTCCCTTGATGCTGGGCGAAGCGCAGAAAATTCAATCTCTGTGTTTGCATGTTGATCGCCCATTGATCAGCCTACTGATACATCGCATGGCAAATTTCCTCACCGATCTGGATGCGCCTACCAAGCCGCACTTTGACGACCTGGACATCTACATTGATATCCTGCGGGGCATTCTTGATGATGAGATCAAGCCTGATTCTGATCAGGCCGAATTTGTGCGGTCTTTGCCCGTACGCCACCCTCAGGAAATTGCCAATTTCGAGTTCAACCACCTTGAAGTGTTGGTGATCGAGCCGAACCGCACCGCCGCGTATTTCGTGGAGCGTGAGCTGTTGACCCGCGGGTATCGTGTTTCAACTGTACAAAAATCGTTCGAAGCCCTGGAGATTGCCGTTCGGACCAAGCCCGACATGGTTATTTCCGCAGCCCTTCTGGATGTGATGAGCGGTGTGGACTTGGCGCGAGTCATGGCGGTTCTGCCCACCACGCAGGACATTCCCTTTGCGATATTGACCACGTTCGACGCCAATAATTCATCCCTTGAGAACCTGCCCGACAACGTCGCCATGATTCAAAAAGGCGAGGAATTCGGGCAGCACCTCACCGCCGCACTGGAGATCCTCGCTGAGGATGAACCGTGCGAACGGCAGGTTGGATAGGAGGCGCGGATGTCAGCACAGATCCAACCTCAGGATTTCCCATTCAGCCCTGAATTTACAGCGGGCGACCTTCTTGCCATTATCAGCAGGGTCTGGTGCAATTTCAGCGCAGATGAAATGACCTTGGCCAATCCAACATCCGTACAGGACCTAACTGGCCCCGTTCTCCACGCTTCTATATCTATCAATGGAGACTGGCAGGGCAAGGTTCAATTGGGCTGCCAAGTGGATCTCGCGATCGAAATAGCTGCTGAAATTTTCGGCCCCCAGGATCATGAACTGGCGCTTGCCAACGCGAGAGATCTATTGGGGGAAGTCGCCAATATGACTGCGGGTTGCGTTACCGAACTCATGGCGGGTAGCCAAACATTGTCACTACCAACAACCACCGATCTTAACGGACAGGGAACGACTATACCGGGTGAAAGAATTACCGGTGAGCTGGATTTGGTATGTAAATCTAAACCAGTGAGATTGATTATTGTAACAACAGACGGGCAAGGTCCACAGGCCTCGGCGGGCGAGTGAAGGATAGTAGAATGAAGAAGCTGCGCAAATTCAGAGTTATGATGGTGGACGATTCAGCGACCTTGCGAGCGCTTTTGAACCGTACACTGAAGGGTATTGACCATTCCCTTGAAGTTCTGGAATGCGCAAGCGGCGACGAGGTTCTGGAATACCCGTTTGTAGAGGCTATCGACATATTCTTGCTGGACATCAATATGCCGGGCAAAGACGGCATTGAGACACTTATTGCCCTCAAAGAAAAAGATCCTGATTGCTTCGTCGTGATGGTCACCGCCAACCAAACCAATGAATGGGTCATCAAGGCCAAGAAGAGCGGTGCCAATGGGTACATCATCAAGCCGTTTAACGCCGACAAGCTGGTCCGGGTGCTGGATGATTGCGTGCGATACCAGGAACTGCTGGTCGCGCGGGCAGAACAAAAAGAGCACCAAGACCAAGATGTTGTGGAGCTTTAGCCCGCTCGGAAAAAGCAGCTATATCGCCGTCTCCTTCAAAAAACGACCAAGCAAGTCATTGAATTCGTCTGGGGCTTCCCAGAACGGGGCGTGCGCCTGACCTTCTATCACTGTCACCTTCCCGCCCCATAGATTGCGATAGGCAAGCGAGCTCAAGAACGCTTGATCCACAAATCCATCCTTGCTGCCGATGACAACGGCGAGAGGTTTTTCACAACTTCCGACGATGACTTCCTCGTCGAGATTGCGCCCCTCTGCTGCGCCCTGGAACATGATCGGGCGAAAACGGCCGTCGCACCGCACAGCGTCCTTGATCATCCAATCTGTGAGCTCGCCCTTGTCCAGGAAATTCATGCCGGCAAATTGTGTGGCCTCTTCCTCCGTGAACGTCTCTTTAAAGGTCAGCCCCATGGTCTCACTGGGAAGGAAGGCCGACATGGCCCGGTCTGCGTCATTGGGCAAAGGGGGCGTGCCCAGTATGAAAGCTGATTGAGCGCCACCTTGCGAACCAGAGCCCCAGCGGGCGAGGACCTCCAAAACCACATGGCCGCCTAAGGACCAGCCAACAAGGGCTGCCTGCTTGATCAGAAGCGCATCCAGCAATTCCATGGCAGCGCTGGCAAACCCCGCAAAGATATAAGTAGCCTGGGGGTCAGGCGCATCATCGCTTTCCCCGTGACCGGGCAAGTCCATCGCAACAAGGCGGTAGGTGTTCGCAAGCTCGCTATTCAGTTGGCGCTCGAATATCCGCTTGCTGGCTGAATTGCCGTGCACGAAGAACACGACCGGCCCTTCCCCCCCTGTATCCGCATAAGCAATCTTGCCGAAACTGGTATCTATGCTGCCGGTTTTGTAGGACATGGGTGCGTCTTTCCTGTTGGGTCACGGCTAGCTTAGCAGGAGCGATGCGAATCGCACACTAGGCTAACTGCCGAAATGCCTCATGAAAGGACGCCCCACGTGAAACAGAGCCTCACCTCCCTATTAAGTGTAGTTGCCTTCGCCGCAAGCTTGTCTGCCTGTGGCCTCGCCGATGAAGAAGCCACCGCCCCTCAAGATGCCTTTTGGGCTTCTCTCTCGGCTCTTTGTGGTGATGCCTTTCAAGGGGAGCTGACCGAAGGCAGTGAGGGTGCTCGGGCAAGTTTCGGTGCCCAGGAAATGGTAATGCATGTTCGGCACTGCACGGCGGACCAAATCCAGGTACCGTTTCATGTGGGGGAGAACCGCTCGCGCACATGGGTCTTCACACGGCTTGCCAATGGCGGGCTGCGCCTGAAACATGACCACCGCCATGAAGATGGCAGCGAAGATGAGATCACCATGTATGGGGGCGATACTGCGGGGGCCGGCTCCCAAACATCGCAAGAGTTTCCCGCGGATGCACATTCCATTGGAATGTTCGCCGCCCATGTTGAAGAAACCCCGGGCCTTGCCGGGGCGGAGTACAATTTATGGACCGTTGAAGTGGACCCTGGTGATATCTTTGCCTATCAACTCACGCGCACCCATGAGCCTGACACAAGGTTTCGGGTGGAGTTCGATTTGACCAACCCTGTTGCACCGCCGCCGGCCGCTTGGGGGCATGAATAGGTTTTAAAGAGCTCACGCCCTTGGACGGTTCGCTTGGCAAAGGCCCCTTCAAAGCAAAGGAAACAAGAATGACTGCATTTTTCATCGCCCGCGTCACCGTCAAGGACGGCGTAAAGTTTCAGGAATACGCTCAAAAGGCCGGAGCTACGTTCGCCGCCCATGGGGGAGAGCCTGTGTTACGTGGAAAGGCTGCCGGTGTTCTCTCCGGCATTGCCGATCATGAAACCGTGGGGATCATCAAATTCCCCAACCTGGCGGCCATAGCAGCCTGGTATGGTTCCGCCGACTATCAGGCGATCATTCCCCTGCGTGACGAAGCCGCTGACGTTGCCATCACCACCTATGAAGTGCCGTCGTAGGGAGAGTGGTGCCGAGGAAGGAGGCGACGCGGGGGTATGGCCCCCTAGTTTCCACTCTCTATTGCTCGAACCAATTGCTCGCGATCCCGTTGGGCTCGTTCATGTTCAGGTGCCAGACGTAAGGTTTCATCATAGGCATCCATTGCACCGTCGGTATTTCCCACCATGGAGCGAAGTCCGGCGACGATCAGCCAAGACTCTGGGCGATCAGGGTAAACTTCTGCAATTTGAAGCAAGGTAGCTTCTGCACCGACAACATCTCCTTGCTGTGCCTGACCAAAGGCAAAAAACACAGATGGGAAATATCCAAATGGCGGCGTCTCTTCATTGGACCAATTGGCAATGTGAGCTGCCCCGCCGCCTGTACCATCCGACGCCAAGGCACCAAAATACTGAGTGGTGGCAGCATTGCGAGCCACCAGGCCGCTTGTCAGGCCTTCCAATGTTGCACGATCATAGTATTCACCACGCGATATGACACTTGCGATCTCTCGTGTGTTGGAAATGTCTTCCAAAGGGTTTGCATTGAGCAAAAGAAGATCCGCCCGCGCACCTTCTTCAATAACGCCAATGAAATCAGTCTCAACACCCATGTCGACAAGATAAGTCCCGAAATTTCGTGTGGCAGCACGAAGAACATCCTCATTGGGTATGCCCGCTTGAACCATGAGCTCGAGTTCTCGGTGCAGATCCAGCCCGGGAACAAGACCAGGTAACTCCCCTGCGTCAACGCCCGCCAGTAGGCGCACACCGCCCTCACTCAGGGCGAGGGTAATCTCCTGCATCTGCGCCATTTGATCCAGATAGTGTGCATCACGGCCCAAGCGTCCTTCGGTGCGATAGCGGTTTCCGCCAGGCGCCCACATGCCCAGACGCGCTGGGTCCATAAACTCAATACCATCGCGCGACATCAGCGGTGTGGTGTCTTCTGCAATGCTGGCCGCAATGGCCTCGTAGGTAACCAGCGTCGTGGTAACCGTAACGCCGCTATCAGCCAGTTGCCGGGTTACCTCTGCAATGCCTTCGGCGGTTGGCGCATCATTGAAGTGCCGACTGAAGAGCTCTTCCACGTGAGCGATAGAAACCTGGCCCTGCTCAAGTATGCTGTCGAGGCCAACGTCGCGCGGGATGTGGCCGGTCACCGGGAAGTCAAGTTCCCGTGCCGTATCCATCATGGCCGCGTAGACCACCGTATCAAACGTACCCCACACTTTTAGAAAGTCATAGCCAGCTGCATGATGACGCCGCACCAATTCCTCAGCAAATTCCGGGTTCAAGGGATTGTCTTCAAATTCCACAAGCGGTTGGGCACTCATCTTGACGGTTGGACCCACTGTGTAGAGGCTGGGTCCATCCAGGTTGCCCGCCAACAAGGCGTCCCGCATCCATAAATGCTGGTAAGAACCACCCATATTAAAAATTGAAGTAACGCCGTGCGCCAAGTAGAGGTTCAAATCCCCGTCATCGAGCAAATGTGCATGGGCATCCACCAGACCAGGCATAAGAAACTGCCCCTGCCCATCAATGATGCACGCACCATCGAGACCAAGGGTATTAGCAGCAGTCGTACTGGAGGTTGGACCAACCTGCACAATTCGATCCCCTGATATGACAATTGTTTGGTGCTCCAGAATTGTATCATCTGTCATAGGGATCAGAGTGACATCTGCAATGGCAAACCCATCCCGGCAGGACTGACCGACTGAAAGATTCGAGAGGAGCAATGCACCGAGCACAGCTCCCACAACAATAGCTACGCGTTTCATGATTTTTTTCCCGTATTTTCTATTTTGTGCGTACGTCCAATGCGGCATTCGCGAAATCGAGAACCGCAATCCGAGCGTTAGAATCGCTTATATTTTCTGTACCGGCACTGAAGCGGCGGTGCATGGCCATCCAGGCAATGGTCTCGAGTATCAGTCGTCCCGTCGCCACTACATCTGGAACGCGCCTCACTGCGTGAGTGAGCGCTGGCTCAGACAGGAATTGCTCCGTGATCTGAAGAACCGGTGCGCGCAGTTCCCGATTGAACAAATCTGCAACATCTGGCCACTCCCGCCCTGATCGATCCAGCACCCGCAGGGCCACATGAATGCTATCCACCGCGTCATACATATCCCCGATAAAATCAATTATCGGAGTATCCGAGCGACGGGCTCTCTCCAGTGCCTCTTGGATATTGGCGGCCGTTCCCAGCCCCATAACAAAACTTTCCAGTATAGCGCTCACATCCGCGCAAGATGCCGCCGCGGCCACTTCCGCGTCACTTGCGCCAGCACCATGTAGAAGCACCAAGTAGAACAAGACATCCTTTGATGGCGTGTAGCGGTAGAGCGTGCCAAGCGCGACGTCCGCTTCAACAGCAATGTCTGCCATTTGGGTGCGGGCAAAACCATACTGGCCAAAGGCACGCCCCGCTCCCTTGATGATCGCGAGGAACTTGGGCGTCATGGCTATCGCCGCGGGCTGGGTTTTCGTTGAGTCTTTCATAATTTGAATATAATGAATCATTCATTCTATTTCAAATTAATTTTTGGAAAGGTTTGGAAATCACCCATTGTGTGGGGGTTTCGAGGGGCAATCATGGCGCAAAATTTCAGGCATACGCTCAAAAAGCCGGAGCTACGTTCGCCGCCCATGGGGGAGAGCCTGTGTTACGTGGAAAGGCTGCCGGTGTTCTCTCCGGCATTGCCGATCATGAAACCGTGGGGATCATCAAGTTCCCCAACCTGGCGGCCATAGCAGCCTGGTATGGTTCCGCGGAATATCAGGCGATCATTCCCCTGCGCGATGAAGCCGCTGACGTTGCCATCACCACCTATGAGGTGCCGTCGTAATCTGCGGCGCAGAGACGCCAGCGAAAACGGAAAATGGGGCAGCGGATCACTCCCCGGCCCCATTATTTCTGTTCAATTTCTGCCTTAGGACAGATCATCCCACAAAACCTGTGAAGAAATCCCGGTAAGTTTCTTCTTCTGACAAGAAAATCCGTGCACTTCATCTGAAATTTAAGGCTTTGATAAACGCAGTTGGGTTTTGTTAATAAATAGTTGCTACGCCGCAAGGTAAGGAATGTCTTCTGGTTTTGAGTATCCGATCAGAGATATAAGTGGAGGAATACATTCAGATGGCTAAACATCTCGATGACCTTGAGATATTCCCCTGGAATCGCAATTTCATAACGGGCATTCCACAAATTGATGAACAGCATCACAAACTCGCTGATCTGATAAATGAGCTCACCAGACAGCTGGCAAAAGACGATCTGGTAGTGCTGAGTAGCGTTTTCGATGAACTCCAAGCTTATGCCTCCTACCACTTCCAAACAGAAGAAAGTATCTGGGCACCCTGTTTTGAGGGTGACCCATGGTTTGCGACACACCAGAAGACGCACTCTTCATTTCTGGAGATGATATTCAAAATCAAGAACGAACAAAATGGGCAATCCCTCAGAGAGGTCGTCACGAAAATTGTCAAATTCCTCATAAGCTGGCTTGCCTTCCATGTTCTCGATAGCGACAAGCGCATGGCGATTGTATTGCAAAATGTGAATGCCGGTGTCCCGCTGGAAGAAGCCAAACTTATTTCTGATGTGGAAATGAACGGGTCAACCAAGGTTCTCGTCGACACAATTCTTTCAATGTATGAGGATTTATCATCGCGAACGTTGGTGCTGATGCGGGAGCGCGTGGAGCGTCAGAAAATTGAAATACAGCTAACTGAACTCGCCCGACATGACGTGTTGACCGGACTTGCAAATCGCGCCCACTTTGAAGAGAGCCTTCGGGAGGGATTAATTCAGGCAGATCGCAATGAACAATCGCTTGCCGTCCTGCTCCTGGACCTTGATCATTTCAAGAATGTGAATGATATATATGGACACCCCGCAGGTGACGCTCTTTTGGTTGAGGCCGCACTGCGTCTTACAGAATGCGCACGGGAAACGGATACAGTTGCGAGGCTCGGGGGTGATGAGTTTGCCATTATTGCGACAAATCTGAAAAAGGCTGAGGGAGCCGGCACCCTTGCCCAAAAAGTCATAGATACGATAAGCAAACCCTTCAATCTCGATGGTCAGGTCGTTAACTCCGGCACAAGTGTTGGAATTGCCATCTATCCTTCTGACCTGAGAGATCCCGACAAGCTCCTTACCAATGCTGATATGGCGCTTTACAAGGCTAAGGAAGATTGCAGAGGGACATTTCATTTCCACGATAGAGATATGAATGCAGCAGCCCTTGCCCGCAAAGCCCTGGAAATGGAATTGGTATGTGCCTTGGACAACCAGGAGCTGGAACTTTTCTTCCAACCGGTGGTAAACCCCAACAGCACCGCGATTATTGGCACTGAGGCTCTGGTGCGATGGAATCATCCGGAAAAAGGCCTCATACTTCCCGGCGACTTTATTGCTACTGCCGAAAGCACTGGTCTGATCGTCCGCATCGGTGAGCGTGTCATATCTTTAGTTTGTGAACAGATTGCCGCCTGGTACAATTCGGGCTTACCGGAAGTTCCTGTTTCAATAAATATATCCTTGCTTCAGTTGCAGACCGGAAAACTCGCTGAGTTTGTCATTAAAACATTAGGCAAGACGGGGGCGAATCCGGCTTGTTTGGAATTTGAGTTTTCGGAGGGAATCGTTACAGAAAGACTTGACCGTGTAGTGCCTGAACTGAATCGCCTGCGAGAGATTGGTATCAGTTTGGTCATTGACAATTTTGGTATCGGGAATTCATCACTCACAGCTCTGGCTCAACTGCCATTCTCCAAAGTCAAGATTGACCGGATGATCCCAATGGACAGTATTGGGCCTGATACCACCGATCAGAAGGTTGCCGGGGCAATGATTGAACTTGGCAAGGCATTCGGTATGGATGTCATTGCCAAAGGCATAGAAACTGAAGATCAATTGGCCGTGGCGGCGCAGGAACGATGTGATGGTGTTCAGGGTTTCCATATTTGCGGACCTCAACCATCTGATGTTTTTGTCGAGTGGTGGATGAATTTTGACAATTCCCAAACACAAAAAAACCGCCGGGCGCTTTGAAGCGCACCGACGGTTTTCATGTATCGATTGTGTGTACAGAGGGATATTTCTTCTATTTCTAAAACGAGCCGCTTAGTAGACCTGGCAACGACCTACTCTCCCGTGCCTTAAGACAAAGTACCATCGGCGCTGAGGCGTTTCACTTCCGAGTTCGGGATGGGATCGGGTGCAGCCACCTCGCTATGACCACCAGGTCAACAAAGAGGCTCGCTTCAAAAATAGAGGGATTGTGTATTTACCTGACCTTTTGGGCCATTGGGGCAAATCCGACGTGTTTTCCTATCACTAGGAATATTGGGTGCTGATAATCACGCCTCTCCGTATGCAGAGGATCACTGCACGGGCCAACCGGGCAACTACGTTGCACGGACCCGCGAGCGTCGCTCGCACGAGAAAGAGGACGAGAGTAATCAAGACTATCGAACGATTAGTATAGCTCAGCTTCACATGTTGCCATGCTTCCACATGCTACCTATCAACGTGGTGGTCTTCCACGGTTCTCAAGGGAATACTTGTTTCGAGGTCGGT
>JAJFIL010000059.1 GCA_021774965.1 Alphaproteobacteria bacterium | reverse complement strand
AGCTCCGTCAACTCATGCCGCTTCAGCTTTGGCCCTTGCGCACCTGGAACGACCCGTTTGAACGCGCACGGTTTCAGGCAACGCGCCTGCGCAATGCAGCGGATGCTTCGGGCGGCACCATGCGCCTTGTGCGCACCAGAGATGACTTGGCAGAGGTCCTCGGCGCACGGGCAGCAGAGGAGAATGTTACCGCAGCGCTACTAGGTACTGAGGGCAGCCATGCCCTGAACGGGGAGCTTTCAAACATTCAGGTTTTGTTTGACGATGGCTACCGCACCATGGGCCTGCACCACTTCTTCGACAATCGTCTGGGCGGATCACTCCACGGCATCACCCATGAAGGACTAACCCAGTTTGGTCGCAATGCTGTGCTGCAAATGGTGGAGATGGACATAATCATTGACGTGGCTCACTCCTCCACTCAAGTGGTCGACGATGTGCTGGCGCTGATTGATCAACCCGTCATTGTCTCTCATACTGGGGTTTATGGTGCCTGCCCCACCGCGCGCAATATCTCCGATGACCATATGCAACGCATCGCAGCAGCGGGCGGCCTGATCGGCATTGGCTATTGGGAGGGAGCTGCCTGCGATATCACACCAGAAGGCGTCGTCGCATCCATCCGCTATGCCATCGACCTGGTGGGTGTGGACCACGTGGCCCTTGGCTCGGACTATGACGGAGCCACAACGGTGATGTTCGATACCGGCGAGCTGGCCGTGCTCACTCAGGTCATGATGGAGCAAGGTTTCACCACGGATGAGATTAGCGCCGTCATGGGCGGAAACGTGGCGCGGTTCTTTATGGAGAACCTGCCGGAGTAGCGCTAGGTCTATCGGATCTCCCAAATTCTTTTCGACTGGACAGAACCGGCCAACGGAGGCACTATCGCGTCCTTCCCTTGGCGAGGCCATTATATTTGGCTAATTGACGGAGGACGAAGCCGATGAGAATTTCCATCATCGCAGGCGCATCGCTCAGCATGCTGATTATAACAGACGCTGCCCTGGCAGCGGACACGGGACCCTTCCGCCCCGGCGCCAATCATACCAGGGCGGAATTGCGTGTTGATCGTGGCGAATGCCGTGAGTTGGCAAACCATGTTGCCCTGCCCAATCAAGACAGATTGTCAGGCCATGCCGCCCGCAATATCACGGTCCCCACCGACAATGAAGCCGTCGCCCCCATGGGAGATGGCCCGGTCGATCCCGGCGGCAATGAAGCGGTTGCCCCCATGGGGGATGCTCCCGCAAACCCTGCCGCTCGCGGCACGCCCTTGCCTGCCGTACAAGGTGCAGCAACACTGCCAGCGATCCAGGATGCAATTGCGCCACGGGATCTTGGCACAACGGGCCCCGCGGTTAATCCTGCGGGCAATGCCGCCGTTACTCAGGCGCGGCAAGGCGCGCTTGCCACGGAGACGGATCAGTCTTTCAGCGCTTGCATGATCCAGCGTGGATATTCCCGCTAGACCACAACTGAGCAGCTTTCTAACGCGGGGAAATGAAAGGGATGTGCTCGGCTTCGCCTGCGCTGCCGTTGCTAAGTTCGCTTCGCTCACTAAGCGCCCGGCCGAGCCAGCGTCCTAATCCCGCTCCGACCCACATACCAAAAAAGCCGCCAAAAGGCGGCTCTTTGGGTATGGCGGAGAGGAAGGGATTCGAACCCTCGAGACAATTCCTTGCCTACTCCCTTAGCAGGGGAGCGCCTTCGACCACTCGGCCACCTCTCCGGGGCCGTGACTACCAAGGCGCAGTGCCACTTTCAAGCGCTTTTGTAGCTCCAGGAGCCCCAGAGCCGCAAAATTACCCCTGAATGTGGGTTTCCAAGGCTTCTCTGGCCAAAAGTGTCTGGCACCGGTCGAAAATGGTCTCCCCCGTTCGTCTTGGGTATGATGGTGCGCCGGAGGGGCGTGCCCGAAACCATTCGAGGAAGATTACCAATGCAATACATGTGCTTGATTTACAGCGATGAAAAGAATGCAGGGCCCAAACCCGGCACACCGGATTTTGAGGCGCTGATGGGCAGTTATTTCGCCTTCAATGACGAAGTCCGCAAGGCCGGCGTTTATGTGGCGGGAGACGCGTTAATGGACACAGATACCGCCACCACAGTGGCGGTGCGCGATGGCAAGAGCCACATCACCGATGGCCCTTTCGCGGAAACCAAGGAACAATTGGGCGGCTATTACCTTCTTGACTGTAAGGATCTGGATCAGGCGACGGCTTATGCCGCCAAAATTCCAACAGCAGCCTATGGGCGGATAGAAGTTCGCCCGGTTATGAATTATGAAAGCTAGGCGACTTTGACTTTCGGGATATGAAAAGCAGCGACAAAAGCACGGCTCATATAATTGAGCAAACAGTTGCGATGGAATGGGGCCGTGTCGTCGCGGTCCTGTTCCGACGCTTGGGTGACTTGGCGCTGGCGGAAGATACCTTGCAAGATGCGCTCATCACTGCATTGCAGAAATGGCCGAGGATTGGTGTGCCGGACCGCCCGGCAGCATGGTTGCTAGCGGTCGCGGAACGCAAAGCCATTGATCATTTCCGGCGGCAAAGCAATTTCCGCGACAAACAAGAACAGATCAGTTTGCTCACCCAACTGGAACAAGAGGCGGAAACTTTTGAGAAGCCCGCCCCCAACCCGATCCCAGACGAACGCCTGAGTTTGATTTTCACCTGTTGCCATCCATCATTGGGGGCAGAGGCACAAGTGGCGCTGACATTGAAGACCGTTGGCGGCATGAGCGTTGGTGAGATTGCTCGTGTGTTCCTCACTACAGAAACCACCATGGCTCAACGTTTGGTGCGAGCAAAGCGTAAGATCAAAGCAGCGGGCCTGCCCTATGGTATCCCCGGGCCGGAGCTTTGGGGGGAACGGCTCAGCTCTGTTCTGTCTGTGATCTATTTCATATTCAACGAGGGCTACGCCTCCACCAAAGGCGATCTCCATAGCCGAAACGACTTGTGCGCCGAAGCCATTCGCCTGGGCCGTATCCTCAAGGAATTGTTGCCTCAGGAAGCCGAAGTTCTGGGGCTTTGCGCTCTCATGTTGCTCCATGATGCGCGGGCCTCTGCGAGAAATGATGAAGCTGGCAATATCATTCCTCTGGAATTTCAAGACCGAAGCCATTGGCATGGTGGAAAGATTGTTGACGGATCGCAATATCTCAAAACCGCCCTCAAGATGAAGCAAGTGGGCCCATATCAACTTCAGGCCATCATTAGTGCGGCGCATGATCATGCAGCAAGCTTTGAGACAACCGATTGGCATCAGATTGTCGCTGCCTATAATCAACTCAATTCCCTGAGCCCCTCCCCGATTTTGCTTCTCAACAAGGCTGTGGCCCTATCCTTTGCTCAAGACACAGCGGCAGGAATGGATTTACTCAAGGAGCTGGAAACCGAACCACGGCTTTCCCGTTACCAGCCCTATCATGCGGCCCGCGCTGATATACTCCGCCGGGCCGGGGATCATGATGCAGCCCTCGCCGCATATGAAAAGGCCATCGATCTCACTGAAAACGGGGCGGAGAAAAAGTTTCTGGCCCGCCGAATGGAGGCTCTGAAGCCTTGATCAGGTGCTCGCTTCCTGCGAGGCTGCGGGCCGAATTCAAGGAGCCTCACGATGAGCCAAGATGTGCCCGCCGCCAAAGTCGGCGATCCCCTCCCCCACCTCATGTTGCCCAATGCGGCAGGCGATGGCATGAACCTGGGACACCAGTCTCAGGCGGGGCGCTGGCAAGTCTTGATCTTCCTATCGCCCATGGATGTTGCCGCCCGCATGGATGCCATTGCAGCAGCTCGGGGTCGAATGGCGAAGTTTGAATCCGCTTGTTATGTCATCGGCCTCTGTGAGCCCGACCCATCGCTAGCTGGCGCAGACATGTTCGATGAAAGCGGCAAGGCCACTGAATTCCTGCTGGGTTCAGCCACGCCCGGCATTGCTGTGATCACGCCTGACGGGCGGCTGGGTGCTCAATTCGCCGACCTGGAATTGGACACAGCCATTATGCATTGCGAGGCCCGTGCCTCAGCCCAGACCACAGGCGTCATCAAATTCTTTGCTCCGGTTCTGGTTTTGGAAGATGTGCTGGAGCCTGATTTATGCCGCCGCATCATCAGCTTTTGGGATCGAAACCCAAAGAGCATCGGCAGTGTCGCCAGCACCACCCATGGGAACGACGCCGAGATCAATGCGATCAAACGACGGCAGGATGTGGTCATCCCTGATGGCGCCTTTTTTGAAGAGATCAAGCAGACCATTGCCCGGCGCGTGTTGCCTCAAATCGGCCGCGCCTTTCAAATGCAAATCGCCTCCATGGAAGCTTTACGCGTTGGCCAATACAGCGCCGAGGATGCTGGTGCCTTTGGTCGCCACAGAGATAACGCAACGCCCTATACGGCCCACCGCCGCCTTGCCCTGACGCTCAACCTGAATACTGGCGAATATGAGGGGGGCGAGCTGCGCTTTCCTGAGTTTGGCCCCGGCCTCTATCAACCGCCTGCTGGTGGCGGTGTCGTTTTTTCCTGCGGGCTCTTGCACGAAGCTTTGCCGGTAACCCGCGGGAACCGGTACGGCATGTTCACCTTCCTCACCGATGCAGCAGGTTTTGAGCAGGAAAAAGCCATGCATGAGCGGGTGAAGCAAGAGACCGCTAATCAGGCGAGCTAGCCCCAGCAACCGCAGCCTTAGAAGCCATGAGTTTCACTGTCTTGCCTGACGTGCTTCCAATGATCTCTTGCAGTCCCATGCCGGTGCGCATACCGTGAAGTCGCCCTAAAATTACTCGGTAACTCAGGGGACACTATGCAAATCAAATTGATATCCGGAATTGTGGTCTTGGCAGCGATACTGGCTGGGTCGAGCTCGATCAATGCTGAGCCCGTCGAGATCAGGACTGAACAGCCTTCGGTCGATAGCGAACGATCAGAAACCGTGCGAGAACGGTTCGCGGTCACAGATGAGCCAGATGAGATTGTTGAAGATCGATTTACAATCACGATTGTTTCCAATGGATCCGAAATCCAAGCGTTCTCCAATGATCCCAACGTAGAGCTTGCTGGACCGTTCACCGAAAACGCGCCGGAATGCATGGCAGGGTCAGACTGCCCACTGTCTATGGTGTTTTTCAGAGCGCCGAGACAAAGGTGTCAACCTGGAACCCGCGCAGCTGTAGCTGTGGCAATAGGTTTTGGACGAGCCGGCAACAGAGCTCGTGGGCGCGCTAGCTGCCGCAATACAACAGTTGCAGGTCCGCTTACTCTTACTGATCCAGGTGGTTTGTTGATGAGCGCAGACGTCGCGACCGGAACCGAGGCTCGAGGACCCGCCGTTTGCGCAAGCGGCTATGTGGGGCGGCGGCCTAGGTCATTTTGGACGGTTGTTTGTAGTTTTTAAAACCGCCGAACCGTCACATCTTGGAAAATGGGTGATGGCACACAAAGAGCGCCAACTGAAAACAGATAGCGCTCTCTTGCAAGTTTTCTATACAGAAACCTTACGCCACTTCCGCAGCAACTTCTTCTTGCTCAGTGGCTTTGCCTTCGGCGATCCAGGCGCGTGCTTGTTTTTGCGCATCGGCAATATCAAGCTGTGACATTTCCGCAGCCAGTTGACCGCGCCATTCGCGTGCATCGCCATTGCCCATCATGGAAGCAAGGTTGAACCACATGTGCGCCTGAACATAATCGAGCGGCACCCCGTCGCCGGTTGAATACAAAATGCCCAGACTGTACATCGCATCTGCTGCCCGATCTTCGCGGGCTAACTTGTGCAGTTCCGGCTCACCTACTTCAAGACACGCCATACCAACCTCCCTAGACTTTCCATCTCCGGGCGCCCCATTTCTTGTGGACCCGTTTGAAAAGCAACCCCCCGGTTGCTCCGTTGATGGAAGCCTCGGCCACTCAGCATAAACGACGAGTTAATGCGAACAGGGTTTTTCGTAAACCCTCATTAACCTAGGTTGAAGATGTATTTAATCCGCTTACGGATTACTCTATGTTAGGGGTCAGCATTCCCGCTTGAACCGCAGGCCTGGCCTCAATTTCCGACATCCAGCGAGAGATGCTTGTCCCCTTCCCCATTTCATCCTTTTTCAGCAAAAGAATTTTGTCAAAAGCGGGTTTTACCCATGGGTAGGTCAACATGTCGGCGATGGAATACTCTCCGGCCATGTAATCATGGTTACTCAATTGTTGATCAAGGATGCGCAACAGGCGAGCGCTCTCATTCAGATAGCGATCAATGGCGTAAGGGATCTGCTCTTCAGCGGTGTTCACAAAATGGCTCAGCTGACCAATCATGGGACCGATATTCCCCATCTGCCACATGGACCATTCCATCACGCGATGCCGCGCTTCACCTGAAGTGGGGAGGAACTTGCCTGTTTTCTCAGCTAGATAAAAAAGGATGGCGGCACTTTCCATCAAGGCAATGGGTTTGCCGTCCGGGCCATCATGATCGACGATCGCCGGGATACGATTGTTGGGCGAAATTTTCAGGAATGCCGGATCGAACTGTTCGTTCTCACGAAGGTTCACAGGCTTGACATTGTAATCCAGCCCACACTCTTCGAGCATGATGGAAACCTTGTAGCCGTTCGGCGTGGTCCAGGTGTAGAGATCAATAGTCACGGGGGCATATCCTTTAACAAATCCAAATTCCAGTTTGGATGAAGGATAGCCCGATGACGTTACATGTTGAAACGATTGACCCGATTATATGCCCAGTTTCTTTCGCAAGATCTCATTGACTGCCTGCGGGTTGGCTTTACCTTGCGTCGCCTTCATGACCTGGCCAACAAACCAGCCCATGGCCTTGGGTTTTTCCTTCACCTCGGCTGCCTTGTCTGGGTTTGCGGCAATCACTTCGTCCACGGCGGCCTCGATAGCGCCTGTGTCCGTGACCTGACGCAAGCCCTTTTCCTCGACGATTGCCATCGGCTCACCGCCGGTCTCAAACATAATTGCGAAGACCTGCTTGGCGATCTTGCCGGAGATTGTGTCGTCTTTAATGAGGTCGATCAGCTTACCCAACTGTTTGGCAGAGACAGGACTGTCCGAGATGTCCTTGCTGACTTTCTTGAGTGCTCCGAACAGATCCGATGTCACCCAGTTTGAGGCCAACTTGCCATCGCGTCCTTCGGCGACTTCCTCGAAATAGGCTGCGCGCGCTTTGTCTGCCACCAGAACGGAAGCATCATAAGGCGAGAGGCCAAAGTCAGAGATGAACCGCGCCTTCTTGGCATCGGGCAGCTCCGGCAGTGTGGATTTGATCTCATCTACCCATGCCTGACTGAACTCAAGCGGCAGTAAATCCGGATCCGGGAAATAGCGATAGTCGTGCGCTTCTTCCTTGGACCGCATCGTCCGCGTGACGTTGTTCACCGCATCCCACAGGCGAGTTTCCTGATCGATGGTGCCGCCGTCTTCGATGACATCAATCTGACGGCGGGCTTCATACTCAATGGCCGCACGAATGAAGCGCAAGGAGTTCATGTTTTTCATTTCACAACGGGTGCCCAGCTCCTCTCCGGGGCGCCGCACGGAAACGTTCACGTCCGCACGCATGGATCCTTGTTCCATATTGCCATCGCAGGTGCCGAGATAACGTACAATGGAGCGTATCTTGGACATATAGAGCGTTGCTTCTTCTGACGAGCGAATGTCGGGCTTGGAGACAATCTCCATCAGCGCCACACCGGAACGGTTCAGATCCACAAAACTTTTTGAAGGGTGCATATCGTGGGTGGACTTGCCCGCATCCTGTTCCAGGTGCAGACGCTCAATGCCGATCACCGACGTCGTGCCATCGGCAAGGTCTACATGGACCTCGCCCTCGCCCACGATGGGCTGCTTGAACTGGGAAATCTGATAACCCTGGGGCAGATCGGGATAGAAATAGTTCTTCCGATCAAACACGGAATAGAGATTGATCTCTGCTTCCAGGCCAAGCCCGGTGCGGATGGCCTGTTCCACGCAATACTCATTGATCACGGGCAGCATGCCGGGCATGGCCGCATCCACCAGGCTCACTTGTGAGTTGGGTTCCGCGCCAAATTCCGTGGCAGCACCTGAGAACAGCTTGGCGTTCGAGGAGACCTGCGCATGGACTTCCAGGCCGATGACGATTTCCCAAGGGCCGGTCGCCCCTTGAATATGCTTTTGACCCAATGTGGCTTCTGGAGATTTTGTTGTCATGATCTTAGCTCCACCACTTGGTCGGTTTAACGGTGAACTGCGCCGCATCTTCGATGACCCCGCCTGCGCGGAATACGGTTTCCTCGTCCAAGGCCTTACCGATGATTTGCAGACCCAAAGGCAGCCCATCTTCAGACAATCCCGCAGGAATTGACATGGCTGGAAGCCCGGACATGTTTGCCGTCACCGTGAAGATGTCATTGAGGTACATTTCCATAGGTTCAGATGATTTCTCGCCAATGCCGAACGCCGGGCTTGGGGTGGTTGGTGTGAGAATGGCATCCACTTCACCCCAGACCTTCTCAAAGTCCTGCTTGATCAGGGTGCGAACTTTTTGCGCCTTGAGGTAATAGGCATCGTAATACCCAGCGGACAAAACATATGTGCCGATCATCACCCGGCGCTGAACCTCATGGCCAAAGCCTGCAGCACGTGAGTTCTCGTACATGCCCGTAATGTCATCGCCGTCAACACGTAGGCCGAACTTAACCCCATCGTACCGGGCGAGGTTGGAGGAGGCCTCTGCCGGCGCCACAATATAATAGGCAGGCAACGCATATTTTGTATGGGGCAGGCTGATTTCCTTGATCTCAGCGCCCGCGGCCTTCATCCATTCGATGCCCTGTTGCCAAAGCTTCTCGATGGCTTCGGGCATCCCGTCCATGCGGTATTCCTTGGGCACACCAATGCGCATGCCTTTGATGCCCCCCGTAAGCGCCTTCTCGAAGTCAGGCACATCCACTTGAAGTGACGTTGAATCCTTTGGATCATGGCCACACATGGATTGTAGCATGATAGCGCTGTCTCTGACTGTCCGAGTAAGTGGCCCAGCTTGATCCAGCGAGGAAGCAAACGCCACTACACCCCAGCGCGAGCATCTGCCGTAAGTTGGTTTGATCCCCACAATGCCGGTGACGGCAGCAGGCTGGCGGATGGATCCGCCGGTGTCTGTGCCTGTTGCGCCCGGCACCAGGTTCGCGGCCACAGCCGAAGCTGATCCGCCTGACGATCCACCAGGAACGAGGTCCGCATCGGACCCTTCGCGCCGCCAGGGGTTTTTCACCGGGCCGAAAAAGCTTGTCTCATTGGACGAGCCCATGGCGAATTCGTCCATGTTCAGCTTGCCCATCATGACCGCGCCATCATCCCACAGGTTTTGCGTGACAGTGCTCTCGTAGGGTGGCTTGAAACCTTCCAGAATGTGACTGCCGGCCGTGGTCTGAACCCCGTCGGTGCAGAACAGGTCCTTAATGCCGAGGGGGATGCCTTCGAGGTCACCATTGGTACCATCGCCAAGGCGCGCATCACTTGCCGCGGCCATCTCGCGGGCCTTATCCCCGGTTTCCACGAGGAACGCATTGAGCATCCGGGCGTCTTCAATGGCTTTCAGGTGTGCGTCCGTCAGCTCCACAGAGGTGAAGTCCTTGGCGCGCAGGCCGTTGCGCATTTCAGCCAAGCTGAGTTTCGTAAGATCAGTCATTATTCTACCACCTTCGGTACCGTGAAGAAGCCGTCTTCGGCACCGGGAGCATTAGCCACGACTTTGTCGGGATAGCCGCCGTCGGTAACTTTATCTTTGCGCAGGGGCAGACTTGCCTCCACGACCGAAGTCATGGGGGCCACACCGTCCGTGTCGACCTCGCCCAGCTGCTCAATCCAGGCGAGGATGCCGTTCAGCTCCCCGGTCATGGGCTCGACTTGTTCTTCTTTGATGGCGATGCGCGCAAGATGCGCAATGCGCCGGACCGTATCCTTATCGACGGACATGGGCTTCCTCTGATGTCAGGAGGTGATAATTCGCCGCCAGAGTTAGCAATCCGCCCGGATTTGCGCAAGCACTGAGACTTTACGGCGTCGCTCCGGGGCAAGCCCATAGGGATTGAACCCGGAACCTCGAGATTCCGGGTTCGAACGCAAGCGTTCGCCCCGGAATGACGGCATCACATTTCGAAACGCCACTTTCGCTCAATTGCGTCGGCAAGATCGATGTTATGGCGGTGGGCAAACAGCAGGATATGCCCCAGCAGATCTGCCGTCTCATTGGCCAGATCCTCGCGCAGATCCGCATCCGCACGGCCATGCTTCCGGCCCCTATCCGACAATTTCATATAGATTTGAGTAAGCTCGCCCAGCTCTTCCTGCATCTTCAGCACGAACCAGTCATCGTCGCGCTCAATATCATTCTGCGCCGCATAGGAGCGGGAGGCCTGTTCAAAACGAGCTGCGAAGCCTTTGAGGTCATCTTTGTTCATGGGGGAAGGCTAGGACTGGCGTTGGACCGCGGTCAATTGGTCAAGGCAAATGTTACTGTGGACAACACTACTCCTGGTCATTCAGCCACCTCACCCCGGCCCTCTCCCCAGAAAGGAGAGGGGGAAGAAAGGCTGGCCATTTACCCCTCACCCCCTTGGGGGAGAGGGTGAGGCGAAGCCTCGGGTGAGGGGGTGATGTTGCGGCGGGTTTGGGTGTATAGGTGGGGCATGACCCTCAGCATCACAGCAATCGACCATACCCAGATCACCTGCCAACCGGCCGATGAGCCCGCTACCGTGGCGTTCTATCGTAATATCCTGGGTCTGGCGGAGGTTGATAAGCCCGAGGAGCTGAAATCTCGCGGCGGAGCCTGGTTCCAACTGGGCACTCAACAGGTCCATATCGGCGTCGACACAGAGTGCGAGGTCAGCCCCTCCAAACGTCATGTCTGCTTTCTGGTGGAGGACCTGGCCGCAGCTCAAGCGGTTCTGGAAGACGCAGGGATCGAGACCACGCCGGAGCCCATCGATGCCTTCGGTCTCGAGCGCTTTTTCATCCGCGATCCGGCAGGCAATCGCGTGGAGATTGGCGCGCGATGATCAGGTTTGCAATAATTCCATTCGTTATTCTGGCTATGGCTGGTTGCTCTACGGCACCTTTAGAAGTCGCGGACACGGTAGATTTTGTTGACCCTGTTCTCGGAGATTCATTTGAGTTTTGCCCGCCCAGTTCAGAAATTGATGCGCGACTTGCACTTCATTGGGATGAAGTGATGGCATTGTCTGAGCCAGAATTTGTGGAAATCCTCCATCGCCATGAAATGCGATATCAACGTATAGAAAGTGATAGCACCTCCGCCTGTGGGCAACAAACGATGTCCCCTTTGAGAGCGATCTACCATGTAAATGGCATGCCCGATGATCGCCTCCATGCGGGCGATACCTGGATCAGTTATGATGTAACCATTAATCATGAGGGCATGGTCCAGCACATTGAGGAGTTATTCGTTGTTATCACTCAGTAGAACGGTTTCGCTTTGACCACCCTCCCCACACCCATTCCAACCACCGGCGCCCTCTTCGGGCTCGATCTTGGGACCAAGACCATTGGCATTGCGGTGGCTGATTCCACACAGCTGATCGCCTCCCCCCTCGAGACGATAATTCGTAAGAAATTCAAGGGGGACGCGGCAAAACTTCTGAGCCTATGTGAGGCGAATCACGTGGTGGGAATCGTGCTCGGCCTGCCCAAGAACATGGACGGCAGCGAGGGCCCGCGCTGTCAGGCGACCCGCGCCTTTGCCCGCAATCTGGGTGAGCTGACGGACATTCCCATTACCTTCTGGGACGAGCGTCTCTCCACTGCCGCGGTGGAACGCACCCTCATTGAGGCCGACGCCAGCCGCAAGCGCCGCGCCGAGGTCATCGACAAGATGGCCGCCGCTTTCATTCTCCAAGGGTACCTTGATAGCCGGGGGTAGTGGTTTGTAATGTCGTTCCGGGGCAAGCCCGGAGGGATTGAACCCGGAACCTCGAGATTCCGGGTTCCCCTCTTCGCGTGGCCCCGGAATGACGGCCTGGTATAAAAGAAAACCCTAAGCCGCCAGCAAGTGAAGCCCTGGCGTTTCAAAGCCCCACTCGCGGATGACCAGGGCGAGGTCTGAGCCGCGCCACTCCACGTCTTTGAGCGCTTGTTGGGGCAGCGGGATATTACACTGATTACAGAAATAGATAACCGCCGGAAGGATAACCCCATGGCCATAGGTTTTGAAGCGTCCGTCGGCCTCTAATCTCAGAAAGACCCCGCCAGCACCATCCGTGCCGAACTCACCGATTTGCGCATAGGCAGGAATGGGTGAGTTGGAGCGTTTGCTGAACAGTACCATTGCCTTGATGATTTCACTGCGTGTAAGCGCGATTTCGCGACTTTCGATTGCCATGAATATTTCCCCCGAAACTTGGTAATCTTTTGTTAGGCTTACCCTAGCCCATCACAGTTAACGAAGCCCTTGTCTCGTCCATGCAACCCATAATTTTTGCCCTCGTCCCGGTCTTTGCCACCATCGCTCTTGGCCATGCGCTCAAGCGCATCAAGTTTCTGTCCGACGAAGGCTGGGCCGCGTTTGACCGGATGAACTATTACGTCTTCTTCCCGGCGTTGATCATCCATGCCATCGCTCAGGCAGATTTCTCCGGCGACCTGGTCCTTCGCATGGGGGCGGTGCTGCTGGGCGCAGTCATGACCGTCACCGTCTTGCTTTTGATATTGAAGCCGTTCATGCGTATTTCCGCTGCGTCCTTCACAAGCGTCTTTCAGTGCTCCGTGCGCTGGAACGGATTTGTGGGTCTGGGCACAGCCATGATCCTGTTTGGGGCGGAGGGGGTATCGCTGGTCGCCATTGGGGTGGCAGTCGTCGTGCCCACCGTGAACATCCTCAGCGTGGTGGTCCTCACCCGTTCTGCCGGAACGGCTCAGGGCTTTACCCAGCTGCTTCGCCTGTTGTGGACCAACCCACTGATCCTGGGGTGCGTTGCGGGCATCTTCCTCAATATCTCTGGCATCGGACTGCCCGGCCCCGTCGCAGGGTTTGCTGACCTCCTGGGTGCGGCAGCACTGGCGCTGGGTCTTTTATCGGTGGGTGCTGGCATGGATCTTTCGCAGTTTCGCCATATGGGCTGGACCATGGCCTTTGCCACCGTTGTCAGCCTGCTGGTGATGCCTGCCGTGGTCTTCTTCTATGCGCTGGGGTTGGGGCTGACAGGCATGCCGCTGGTAGCGCTCATTCTGATTGGTTCAGTCCCCACGGCCTCCTCAGGCTATGTATTGGCCCGGCAGCTGGGCGGAGATGCACCGCTGATGGCGGGACTTGTGACTTCTACGTCTGTATTTGCCATGATCACCATGCCTTTTTGGCTGACCCTTGCCGAAAACTATCGTTAGCCCTATAGAGTGCGCTTTGAAATGAGCATTGAAAACACCGCGATCAACTTCGCCCATCGGCACCTTCTCCGCATCCGGGATTTAAAGCCCCAGGACGTGAATGCCCTTTTGGATCTGGCCGAACATTACGTTGCCCAAAATCGCCAGCTGGACAAGAAATCAGCCCTGCTGCGCGGGCGCACCCTGATCAATCTGTTCTTTGAGCCTTCCACCCGCACGCAAAGCTCTTTCGAGCTGGCGGGCAAGCGTCTTGGCGCCGACACCGTGAACATGTCCGTGCGCTCCTCCAGCGTGAACAAAGGCGAGACCCTGATCGATACCGCCACCACGCTGAACGCCATGCGCCCCGATATGCTGGTGATCCGCCACAGGGCCTCCGGCGCACCACAGCTGCTGGCGCAAAAGGTTGATTGCTCCGTCATTAATGCAGGGGACGGCACCAACGAGCACCCTTCTCAAGCCCTGCTGGATGCCCTGACCATCCGCCGTCATGTGGGATCGTTTGAAGGGCTGACCGTCGCGATTTGTGGCGACATCGCTCATGGCCGTGTGGCGAAATCAAATATCTATCTTCTCTCCATGATGGGCGCGCGGGTTCGCCTGGTGGCGCCCCCTACTCTGCTGCCGCCCGCAGCGGACCGCCTAGGTGTTGAGATCTTCCACGATATGGAGCGGGGCCTTGAGGGCGTGGATGTGGTCATGATGCTACGCCTTCAGATGGAGCGCATGGAAGGCACCTTCCTGCCCTCCACCCGAGAATACTTTCAATTCTATGGGCTGGATCATGACAAGCTATCCCATGCCAAGCCCGGCGCGCTGGTGATGCACCCTGGCCCCATGAACCGAGGTGTGGAGATCGACAGCCGCGTGGCTGATGATCCAGATGTCAGCTTGATCCACGAACAAGTGGAAATGGGCGTTGCCATGCGCATGGCCATCCTGGATGCCATCAGCCGCTATCGCCCCAACAATCCGACACGCAAAGATCAGGAGGGCCAATCATGAGCGTCACCGCTTACATTAATGCGCGATTGATCGACCCTGCCACAGGTCTGGATGAGACAGGACGCCTGATCGTGGAAGGCGCGCGCATCGCGGCTGTGGAACCGGGCCAAGGCGCAGAAGGCCTGGGCGAGATTGCGCAAGTGGTCGATTGCGAAGGCCATGTGCTTTCCCCCGGTCTTATCGATATGCGGGTCTTTACCGGCGAGCCCGGTGCAGAACACAAAGAAACCCTTGGCACGGCCAGTGAAGCTGCTGCGGCAGGCGGCGTTACAACAATTGTGGTGATGCCCAACACAGACCCCGTGATCGACGATGCGGCGCTGGTGGATTTCATCAATCGTCGGGCGCGCGATACCACCATCGTCAAGGTCCGCCCCATGGCCGCGATCACCAAAGGTCTTGGCGGGACGCGGATGACCGAGATCGGGCTTTTGTCCGAAGCCGGCGCGGTTGCCTTTACCGACGGGGACAGGCCCGTTGCCGATAGCCTGGTCATGCGCCGGGCGCTAACCTATGCTGCCCGCTTTGGAGCGCTCATCGTTCAGCATGCGGAGGATATGTCGCTGAGCGCAAGCGGCGCAATGAACGAAGGGGAGTTTGCCCTGCGCCTCGGCTTGGGGGGCATCCCCGAAGAAGCCGAAAGCATCATGGTAGAACGGGACTTGGCGCTCGTGGGGCTCACCGGCGGGCGTTATCATTTGGGGCAGATATCAGCGCAAAAGTCACTTGAAGCCATCGCGCGCGCCAAGGATGCAGGCCTCAATGTTACTTGCGCTGTCTCAGCACACCATTTGACGCTTAATGAGATGGACGTGGCGGACTATCGCACCTTTGCCAAGCTCAACCCGCCCCTGCGCAGCGAGGAAACCCGCGCCGCATTGGCAGAAGGTGTTGCCTCGGGGCTTATTGATGCCATCGTCTCAAGCCACAGACCCCAGGCACCGGAAGACAAGCGCTTGCCGTTTGCTGAAGCTGCCGATGGCACGGTTGGGCTGGAAACACTCCTGCCTGCAAGTCTGCAATTGATCCATGAAGATCAAGCGGACCTGATGAGTGTGATCAAAGCGCTGACCCTGCGCCCGGCTGAGATCCTGGGTATGGATACGGGGCGGCTCAGTGTCGGAGCACCCGCCGACCTGGCGCTGATTGATCTGGGCTTCCCTCTCAAGCTGGACCCAGCCCATCTTAAATCCAGTTCGCGCAATACGGCCTTTGAAGGGCGTGTCATGCAGGGGCGCGTGGTACGCACGGTCGTCAACGGTGCAACTGTCTATGAAGCGGAGGCCGTATAATGCCGGATCCAATTTCCTTCTGGGATCAACTTCCCTTCTTCGCTCTCAGCCTGGCGATTGGGTATTTAGCAGGCTCCATTCCCTTTGGTTTGCTGCTGACCAAGTTCGCAGGCCTTGGAGATGTGCGGGACATTGGCTCTGGCAACATCGGAGCAACCAATGTGCTCCGTACCGGGAACAAGTGGCTCGCTGCCATAACCCTGCTCACTGATGCAGCCAAAGGCGGGCTTGTCATCTTGCTTCTCTGGCACCTCTGGGGCGTGGACCATGCAGTGATCGCAGGCGCAGGCGCGTTTCTGGGGCACGTCTTTCCTGTATGGCTGAAGTTCAAAGGCGGCAAAGGCGTTGCCACCTTCCTGGGGATCGTGCTGGCGCTCTACTGGCCTGTGGGGCTTTTGTTTGCGGTCACCTGGCTCGCCACGGCGGCGGTCTTCCGCTTCTCTTCGTTGGCCGCCTTGGTGGGAGCCTTGGCCACGCCGATCTATTTCTATTTGTTCGCGCACTATCAGTTTGCCGAGATGACCCTGTTGTTGGCCGTCATCATATGGTGGGCGCACCGGGCAAACATAGGCCGCCTTATGCGAGGGGAAGAGCCTCGCATTGGTGTCAAAAAATCAACTAATACGCCGGAATCTGGCAAATAGGCCTAGTCGCCAAATCCTTTAGTCAAAAGAACCTGGCGCTTGCAGCGATGCCCAAAAAATTACGGCCATTAGTGCCAGCATGACACCGCCTAGTCCGCAAAGAAACAGAATGTCACCTTCGCTCATAGATACCTCCCTCGATTATGGTTGTGACGATGCTGCGAAGCCCATCAGACCAATTCATTGACCTAGATCAATTTCTAGTCGCTATCTTTGCGCGCAAAGACATGCCACCATTACCTTATGAGTGAATGGGCTTCTCCAAAGACTGACGCTGAAAAACTGGACTGGCTGCGCCTGATCCGCAGTGAGAACATTGGTCCTGCTACGTTTTTTGCCCTGATGAAACGCTACCCCTCCCCTGCCAAGGCGCTGGAGGTCGTGCCCGAGCTTGCCGCACGGGGCGGCATGAAGCGAAATATCAAAATCGCCGCCCTAGAGGGTGTGGAGCGCGAGTTTGAGGCGGTTCAGGCCGCTGGCGCTCGTTTTGTCTTCCGGGGGGAAGAGAGTTTCGCACCATTGCTGGCAGCCACCGAGCAAGGCCCTCCGGTGATTTGCGCGCGCGGTAATCCTGAGATTGCG
Organism: Alphaproteobacteria bacterium; assembly: GCA_021774965.1. Taxonomy (GTDB): domain Bacteria; phylum Pseudomonadota; class Alphaproteobacteria; order JAJFIK01; family JAJFIK01; genus JAJFIK01. The sequence continues at coordinate 10,085 of JAJFIL010000059.1, read as the reverse complement.
CTGCGCCCGACCCTTGGCATGGTGGGCGCGCGTAACGCCTCTGCAGCTGGGCGAAAGGTGGCCCGCACTTTGGCGGGCGAATTGGGCACAGCAGGCTTTGCGATAGCCTCAGGCCTTGCGAGAGGCATCGATACCGCCGCCCACGAAGGCGCCCTTCCCACCGGCACCATTGCCGTTATGGCGGGCGGCGCAGACCATATCTATCCGCCTCAAAACCAAAATCTCTATGAGCAGATCTGCGAGACGGGCTGCATCATTTCTGAGATGCCCTGGGGCATGTCTCCGCAAGCGCGCCACTTTCCCCGTCGCAACAGGATTGTCTCGGGGCTCTCCATCGGTGTCATCGTCGTGGAAGCGGCCCTGCGATCCGGCTCGCTCATTACCGCGCGCTATGCGTTGGAACAGAACCGCGAGGTCTTTGCCGTGCCGGGCTCTCCTCTAGACAGCCGCGCAGAAGGCGCCAACAAGTTGATTCAAGATGGTGCCCGGCTGGTGCTCTCCGCAGATGATGTTGTCGCCATGTTGGAGCAGTTCCCCATGTCCATGACAGCAGACAACTCCCCGACACTTCAGTTCGATGAGCCCGTTCCCGAAGAGTTGTCCCAAGGCCTTCGGAACCGCGTCCTTGAGGCCCTCAGCCATGCCCCCATTGGCCTGGATGACCTTGTGCGAGAGTTGGATCAATCAGCAGGCGCCCTTCAAGGCATCCTCTTGGAGTTTGAGCTTGCCGGTCTTGTAGAGCGCGCCTCAGGCCCAAGTTTCAAACGCGCGAATTAGCTCTCGCTCAGCACATTCACTTCTTCTTCGACGCGGCAGGAGAAACTGGTGCTGAGGCCAATGCCGCCATTTCCAGCAAATAGACCAAGAACTCCAGGCTATGCTGGTCTGCAACCTTGGCAAGGGCCTTTGTGACATCAAAAATATAGGCAAGCGCCTGGTCTTCCTCGGTCAACGGTTCCAGTTTCTTCGTCACACAAGTGCCTTTCAAAATGCCGGTTTTGGGTTGAATCGGACTATGATCCCGACCACGCCACTTTCAGCAGCGCGACAACCTCAATTGTTCAACGGGCTTAGCGACAAAGTGAGGGTTGCAAAACAAACTGGAGGTCGCATTTCTAGAATTAATATATGATTTCCACCTAGTACCCCCATAGGGTGCATTTTTGATGGAAAAAGTCGCAGTTTCCAGCCAATTTCAAGCTTCCGGTTGACACTCAGGCGCGTTTTTACCAATTGTTGCGCCGCAGACGGCCCTGAAATCCAGGGTCTCAAGTGTTTTGTGAGTTAAAGGGCATCCAGGTCATCCGTATGAATGTAGTCATTGTAGAATCACCCGCCAAAGCCAAATCCATCAACAAATACCTGGGCTCCGGCTTCAAAGTGTTTGCCAGTTATGGCCATGTGCGTGACTTACCCTCCAAGAACGGCTCTGTGGAACCTGACGATGATTTTGCCATGGTCTGGGAGGCTGATGGCCAATCCAAGAAACGCCTCAGCGATATCGCCAAGGCGGTTAAAGGTTCCGACAAACTAATTCTCGCAACTGACCCCGACCGCGAAGGCGAAGCCATTTCCTGGCACGTGCTTGAGGTGCTTAAAGACAAGAAGGTTCTCAAGGACGTTCATGTGGAGCGCGTGGTCTTTAACGCGATCACCAAAAAATCCGTGCTCGATGCCATGGAAAAGCCGCGGGAGCTGGACGCTGAACTAATCGATGCTTACCTCGCCCGCCGCGCGCTCGACTATCTTGTGGGCTTTACACTCTCGCCGGTTCTGTGGCGCAAGCTGCCCGGCTCGCGCTCTGCGGGGCGGGTGCAGTCTGTGTCTTTGCGCATTATTTGCGACCGGGAACTGGAAATTGAAAAGTTCGAGCCGCGTGAATATTGGTCCGTGGAAGCTGCCCTCAAAAGTGCAGGCGCAGCGACAGTCAGCTCTCGTCTTTATGCGTTAGATGGCAAGAAGGTTGGCAAGTTTGATCTCGCCAATGAGGATGATGCCAAGGCCGCCGTAGCTGCCGTTAATTCTGGCGGGCTCACTGTCAGCTCCGTTGAGAGCAAGCCTACGCGCCGTAATCCTCAGCCACCGTTTACCACCTCAACCTTGCAGCAGGAAGCTGCGCGCAAGCTGGGCTTTACCGCCAAGACCACCATGCAAATCGCACAGCGCCTGTATGAAGGTATCGAGCTGAATGGCGAGATGACGGGCCTTATTACTTATATGCGGACAGATGGGGTGGAGATCATCCCGGAAGTAATGCCAAGCATCCGTAATACTATTTCATCTGAATACGGACAAAGCTATGTGCCGGACAGCCCTCGCGTCTACAAGGCTAAAGCAAAGAATGCGCAGGAAGCTCACGAAGCCATTCGCCCAACGGACGTCTCGCGTCTGACCAAAGATATGCGCAGTTACCTGCCGGATGATCAGGTCGCTCTCTATGACTTGATCTGGAAGCGCACCATGGCCAGCCAGATGGAAAGCGCGCGGCTTGAGCAAACCACCGTGGACATGACCACCGCAGACGGCAAGGCGACCTTGCGTGCCACGGGCCAGGTCGTTTTGTTTGACGGTTTCTTGCGTCTTTATCAGGAAAGCACTGACGATACGGAAAACGGCGACGGTAATGGCGATGAAAAACGCCTGCCAAAACTGACGGAAGGCGAAGCGCTTAATATCACCACCGTCACACCGAACCAGCACTTCACCCAACCGCCGCCACGCTTTACCGAAGCCTCTTTGGTCAAGAAGATGGAAGAGTTGGGCATTGGCAGGCCATCGACATTTGCCTCCACCCTTTCGACCTTGCGCGACCGCGACTACGTTCGCATGGACCGGAACCGCTTTATCCCTGAAGACAAGGGCCGTCTGGTCACGGCCTTCCTTGAAAACTTCTTCTCCCGTTATGTGGAATATGATTTCACGGCAAACCTTGAAGAACGACTGGATGACATCTCAGCAGGCAAGCTGGGCTGGAAATCCTTCCTCGAAGATTTCTGGAAAGGCTTTATCGGTCACGTGGACGAGATCAAAGACCTGCGCATCACCGCAGTTCTGGATGCCTTGAATGAAACCCTTGGCGCGCACGTTTTTCCGGCGAAGGAAGATGGCAGCGACCCGCGGGCATGCCCTTCGTGCGACGATGGCAAGATCAGCCTGAAGGTTGGCAAATTTGGCGCTTTTGTCGGCTGTTCAAACTACCCGGATTGTAAATTCACCCGTCAGCTGAATCAGAGCAACGATGAAGCCGCTGAATCCGGGGACAAGATCCTTGGCTATCACCCAGATACTGGCGATGCGATCACCCTGAAGTCCGGCCGCTTTGGGCCTTATGTGGAACAGGCAACATCAGTTGAAGATGAGAAGCCAAAGCGCAGTTCTATCCCGCGCACCTATGCCATCGACGATGTAGACATCGATCTGGCGCTGAAGCTTTTGGAATTGCCGCGCCTTGTGGGTCTGCACCCTGAAGGTGGCGAGGAGATCCGCGCGGGTATCGGCCGTTATGGTCCGTTTGTCTTGCACAATGGCAAATACGCCAATTTGGAAACGCCGGAAGAAGTTTTCACCGTAGGTCTCAATCGTGCTGTGACGGTTCTGGCTGAGAAGAAAACACGCGGGCGCGGTGGTCCGAAAGTTCTCAAGGAACTAGGTCTCAACCCGAGCACTGATAAACCTATGCAGGTTATGGATGGGCGCTTTGGCCCTTATGTGACCAGCGACAAGGTCAACGCCACCCTGCCCCGCGGCGTAAAGCCTGAAGAGATTACGGTGGAGCAAGCCGTTGAATTGATCAACGCAAAGATTGCCAAGGGGCCTTCGAAGAGAAAAGCCACAAAGAAGAAGGCACCCAAAAAGAAGGCTGCTAAAAAGAAGACGGCGAAGAAAGCAGCCAAGAAGAAGACAGCTAAAAAGGCTGCAAAGAAGAAAACCGCAAAAAAGGCCGCCAAGAAGACTGCGAAAAAATCTAACGATCCGCAGGATCAGGCGGCGGAGTGATCCGTGGCAAAACGAGACCGTCTTCCCAATGTTACCGTCCTTGATGTCTTTGACCGGGACAATGACGGGGAGTTGCTTGGCAAGCCTGTAACCTGGGAGGGGGACGAGCCTGCCCCCAAGGTCTATTTGGCACCGGAACGCGGCAAGACCATGCGCGGCCCCCCCATTGGGGTTGGCGACCGCGTGTTGGCGCGCATCAAACACAACAAGGACGGCACCCTGGAAGCGCGCGTGATGAAGCGCATTGGCGCCAGCGTGCACAAAGTTCTAGGCGTAGTGAGCATGGAGGCTCATGAGGCAACGGTTCAACCCGTGGACCGTCGCGCCCGACATGATCTGGTGATTGCAAAAGCTGATTTGAACGGAGCCAAGGACGGAGAGCTTGTGCTCACCGAACTTTTGCCCGGACGCCACTATGGCCCCAAGAAAGCTCGTGTGGTCGAGCGCTTGTGCGATGTGAATGCGCCAAAAGCTGTAAGCCTGATCGCCATTCACGCGCACAATATTCCCATGGACTTTCCCGATGCTGTTCTAGGTGCCGCGACAAAGGCAAAACCTGCGACCATGGGCAAGCGCGTGGATATGCGCGACATTCCGTTTATTACCATCGACCCCGCGGATGCGCGCGACCACGATGATGCCGTTCATGCGGAACGGGACAGCCATCCCGATAACACAGGTGGGTTTATCATCCGCGTGGCCATCGCTGATGTGGCGCAATATATTCGCACGGGCGAGGCCATGGACGTGGAAGCCCTCAAACGGGGCAATTCGGTCTACTTCCCCGACCGGGTAGTGCCCATGCTGCCCGAACGTATCTCCAATGATTTGTGTTCCTTGCGTGAAAAGGAAGATCGCCCCTGCCTGGCCGTAGAGATGGTGTTCGACAAATCCGGCCGCAAACAGCGCCACACATTCGTGCGCGGTATGATGCGATCTCATGCAAAGCTGTCCTACGAGGAAGCTCAGACCGCCCAGGATGGCGCGCCCTCAGAACGGGCAGCACCTTGGGTGGATGATGTTATCAAGCCACTCTATGAGGCCTACGCCGCCCTGTGCATTGCACGAGACGCGCGCGGGCCGCTGGATCTTGATTTGCCTGAACGACGTATTGAGCTGAGCGACGAGGGCAAGGTCACTGGCATCAGTCAGCGTGTACGCCTGGATGCCCACAGGCTAATCGAAGAATGCATGATCCAGGCAAATGTTTGTGCTGCTGAAAGCCTGGAGAAAGCCAGATCGCCGCTGATCTATCGCGTGCATGAAACACCTTCGGAAGAAAAGCTCACCAACCTGCGCGATTTTCTTAAAACACTTGATTTAGCCTTCGCTAAGGGCACGACCATCAAGCCGCAGCATTTCAATTCCATTCTCGGTGCAGCAAAAGATACAGAATACACCAACCTCATCAATGACGTAGTTTTGCGCAGCCAGAGCCAGGCCGTTTATAGCCCCGACAATCAGGGGCATTTTGGATTGAACTTGCGCCGCTATGCGCACTTCACCTCCCCCATTCGTCGCTATGCTGATTTGATTGTGCACCGCGCCTTGATCCGGGCTCATGATTTTGGGGCGGATGGCTTGACCGATGAGCAAGCGGACAATCTTGAGATGATTGCCGAGAACATTTCCAACTACGAGCGCCGCGCCATGGCCGCTGAGCGTGATAGCAACGACCGCTACCTTGCCGCTTACATGCATGAACGGTTAGGGGCGGAATTTGAAGGTCGCGTCTCCGGCGTCACCCGGTTTGGGCTTTTCATCAGGCTGGCAGGGTCGGGCGCCGACGGGCTGGTTCCGATCTCCAACCTGGGCACAGAGTATTTTTCTCACGACGAAAAGGCCCATGCCCTGATTGGAGAGCGTTCGAGGCAAGGCTATCGCCTGGGTGATCTTGTAACCGTGCGGGTTATGGAGGCGGCGCCTGTTTCCGGCGGTCTTCGCTTAGAGATGCTTACCAAACCAGCCCCGATAAAATCCTCTCATGGCGGCAAAGGGCCCCAATCCAAAAAGGAGCGGGCGCTGACAAGTAAAGGGCGCAAGCGCGGCAAAGGCGGTAAGCCAAGCAAAAAAGGCAAACGCCGGAGATGAATGAACGCAACCTTGAAAAAGGTGAAACTTTTGTGCCAGGCCCTGCCCTGCGCCCGAAAGATGCCGCGACCCTGATCCTTATCCGCAGGGATGGGAAAACGCCGCGCGTGCTCATGGGCAAACGAGCGGGCGGTCATGCCTTCATGCCAAACCTTTATGTTTTCCCTGGTGGACGGGTTGATCCGGGGGACGCGCGTGTTCCGTCTGCGGATGAACTGGCTGAGCCTCATTTGGGCAAACTGCTGCAAGCGCGCATCAATGCCGCTCGTGCGCGCGGCCTTGCCATGGCCGCCGTCCGGGAGACGTTTGAGGAAACCGGCGTCATCATTGGGCGCAGGGATGATGCGACCGTTAGAACAAAGTCGAGCCACTGGCAGCCGTTCTATGACACCGGTCATCTTCCTGAACTCGCACCGCTCAAGTTCGTCTTCCGCGCCATTACGCCGCCCAATCGCAGTCGCCGGTTTGATACGCGTTTCTTCATGCTTTTTGCCGATGAAACTCAAGCCGATGTGCCGGAGCATCTAACCGGGTCCGGTGAGCTTGAGGGCCTGGACTGGATCCCCCTTGATGATACCGGTGACATCGAAATCCCCTCGATCACCGAAACGGTGCTCAAGGAAATCAGGGCCCGCGTGGCCGATACAAACGAAAAGCGTCCTGTACCGTTTGTGCAGTTCAAACGCGGCAAGCCTACATTCGAGCGGCACTAGATACTTCGTGTAAGGAAGATAATTTTGACCCTACTGCGCTATGCATCAATTTCGATCCTCGTGATTGTAACTTTGCTGATATCCATATTGATTTTCGTTCAGCGCGGCACACCCGAAGCGCTGAAGCCCTCCCTGGATCAAGCTACGGCCTATGTCATCCAGAGTGTGCAAGTTATTTCCATGGACCAGGATCAAGCCCAAGAAAACTGGACTGTGGTTGTTCGTGACGGTGTTATCACAGACGTCGGACCCGACGCAGAGATTACCCTTCCTTCAGATGCAGAGATCATCGACGGCAACGGGAAAACTTTGTTACCGGGTCTGATCGACATGCATGTTCACGTCTATGACGAAGCTGATCTTGCAGCCTTTCTTTCTCATGGCGTGACGACAGTCCGCAACAATTCAGGAATGCCGTTTCATTTAACAATGCAGGATCAAATCGAAAATGGGCGCATCCTCGGGCCTCGTCTTTTTACCAGTGGGCCAATCCTCAATGAAATCGGCGGACGCAACGTCAATGAACTACAGCAACTTGTCGATGGGCCGATGGAAGCGCGCGCAGCAGTTCGTCAGCAATACGACCAAGGTTTTCGGTCCATTAAACTCTATTCAAACCTGTCGATCGCCAGCTATGAAGCGATCCTTGATGAGGCAGCCGAATTGAACATGCCGGTTTTCGGCCACCCGGTTGAGGGTTTACCGCCAGCCGACCAACCATATGGAAGAGAGCCCTTTGATCATGTGTTGGATGATAACCTGGTCACCCTTGAGCATATGGAATCCATCGTATGGCATGCACTCAACGATGAAATGGATGAAGACAAGGCACGGAACCTTGCTCGCCGTATTGCCGCGGCAGGCATTGCTGTGGACCCAACGCTGACCGTCCATCAGAATTTGACCGCACTCATTCGGACAGCTGGTGCCCATGCCGAGCGGGACGAAATGGATATGTTCAACCCCCTGGTTTTTCTGGTTGAAGCGGGCACGTATGACTTCTGGGCTTCCTATGAAGGCAATGACCGCGAGCAGCTCAATGATTTTTATCGCCGCTGCGTTCAAATCTTTCATGAAGAAGGCGTCAAACTGGTAGTTGGCACCGATGCCCAGGCAATGGTTACCCTGCCCGGCTCATCGGTTATCCGTGAGCTAGAACTTTTCGTCCAGGCGGGGCTTTCACCGTTCGAGGCCCTGCGAAGCGCAACTATCATCCCTGCCGAACTCCTGGGGCTAGAGGGGAAGACCGGGATGATTCAAACCGGATACCGCGCTGATCTAATTCTTGTGGAGGGCAATCCGCTGAATGACGTTTCCGTTCTGGAACATCCAACAGGGGTTATGCTCAATGGTGTTTGGCTGGACCAAGCCGACTTGGATGACTTGCACGAGGCGGCCAGGCATCCGTCTCTTCTACGGACAGTTCGCCGTGTCATACCTTTTCTGCTTGGTCTTTGAGGGCCGCGTGTTCTGGCTTAAGGAACAGTGGCCAAAGAACGCCCCTCAAAAGCCTCGCCAACATCTGACCCCCAGGTTATAGCTTGGCGCTGATCCTTGGAAGAATAGAGCCGCCCGTTGACCGATCCATCGTCTTTAAGCCCTGCTGAGCGCATCAAGAGCCTGGCGGCCATTATGACCTCCATTACCATTGCAGGCATAGGGATCGGCCTTTACAGCCCTCTGATCACCTATGCTCTGGAGGCTGCGGGACGCTCCCGCACGATCATCGGATTGAATACGGCAGTCTTTGCGCTGGCCATATTGGTTTTTGCCTCGACGGTACCAAAGCTCATGCGCAGGTTTGGTACCGTGCCAGTTCTCTGGTCAGCCTTTGCCGCAACAATCGTAAGCCTGATCCTGTTTCGCCTGAGTGACAGCCTGATCGTCTGGTTCATCGTGCGCTTTAGCCTTGGCCTGGGGCTGACTGCCGTTTTTGTAGCGACCGAGATCTGGATCAACCTCATCGCCGAGGAAAACAGCCGGGGCCGCGTGCTGGGCATCTATGCAACATGCCTGTCGGGCGGGGTCAGTCTGGGGCTGGGGATCCTGTTCTGGATGGGCAGCACGGGCTGGGGACCCATCCTGATGACTTCCAGCTTGTTTGCCGTTGCCGGGCTGGTGCTCATTCCCACGCGAACCCTTGCCCCCCGCGCGGAGGCCGCTGAGGAGAAAAGTGGCATCCTGCCTTTTCTCAAAGTTGCCCCTACTGCCCTTCTGGCCGCTCTCATATTCGGGGCCGTTGAGATGGGCATCCTTAATTTGCTTAACATCTATGGGCTGCGCTCCGGCCTGACCGAGGCCAGTGGCACCATGATGCTTTTGGTGATCAGCTTGGGAAGCATCGTCTTCCAGGTTCCCATTGGCATGCTGTCTGACCGAATGGACCGGCGATTGGTGTTGGTGGGATGTGCGGCGACCGGCATGGCTGCTGCGGTTCTGATCCCAGCAGCCATCCATAACCCTTTGGCATTATACGCAATTTTGTTTGTCATGGGGGGCATCATCCTGGGCATGTATGCCGTGGGCCTGACCCTCGTCGGCGAGCGCTTCCGCGGTGGAGACCTGGCGGCGGCCAATGCAGCCTTTGTGACCATGTATGGCCTGGGTGCCCTTGTCGGCCCGTCTCTGGGCGGGATCGCCATGGATATCTGGGACCCAAATGGGCTCATGGTGGTCCTGGCAGCCCTTTGCGGCGGCTATGCCCTGGTGATATTTGCCCGGATGCGTCGCAAAGCAAGCTTGACAGGCGGCTCGGGATGAGTAGTCTCCGCGCTCTTTTGAAGTTTTGAGTGGCCGCTCCCCGAAAAATGAGGGTGAGCGCCAAATTACGGAGGCCTAAAGGCCATGGCTAAGCCAACCACGATCAAGATTCGCCTGAACTCCACCGAGTCGGGCTTTTACTACGTGACCAAGAAGAACACGCGGAACATCACCGAGAAGCTGAAGCTTCGCAAATATGACCCGGTCGTTCGCAAGCACGTTGAATTTGTCGAAGGCAAAATCAAATAAGTATTGCGTTATCCGGAGCTATCTTCGGGCGCTGAAATTTAAAAAGGGCCGGTGCTTCAATTTGAGCACCGGCCCTTTTCATTGGCCCCCTCTGTAGCCATCAAGCTTCCCCCCCGAGAAGCCCCAAGCCATGGATCAAAATCGCGCTAGGCCGCATCAGCAGCATTACTTTCGACGCGATTTCTCCCCTCCCCTTTGGCTTTATATAAGGCAATGTCTGCTCTCTTAAGAACATCCATGCCTGTCTCTTCTTCGTTTTCAATACTGGCAATACCG
>JAJFIL010000058.1 GCA_021774965.1 Alphaproteobacteria bacterium | reverse complement strand
GCTCCATCATTCTGACGCCAAGTCATTCGAGCGTTGTGGATGGTAGCATCTCAATGGGTCAGGAATTGGAGTTGATCGGCCGGGTCTCTGTACCGCCGCGATGCTACCTGTTTCCGTCCAATACGCTCAATTCAGAGGGTTTTTTTGCAGAACGTATCTGTCCAGATGTTCCTGATCCTGCGACGTTTGACACCTGGGCATTGGCGTCAAGGCGCGCGCCCTAATCCCGGTCGCGGAAAATCACCAGTTCGTCTTCTCGGGCGTAGCCCAGCTCGGAGCGGGCGCGTTCGTCCAGAAGGTCTTGATCCACGTAAGGCGGGCTAAGCAGTTCCACGTTGCGCGCGATACGGTTGCGCTCATCGGTCACTTGGGCCAGCTCAATTTCAAGAGCGTGGATTTCCTGGTTCTTGTCGATGAAAGACAAAAGCCCGCGATCCCCGATGAGCGTGTTTTGCACGGTATAGGCAAGGGCCAGCAATAGCCCGGCCAGGACCACTACCTGGCCCCATCTTGCTCCCCGTCGTGTCTCATATCGCCGCTCTCTCATGGGTCAAGAGAATCACAAGTGATTCCATGGGTCAAGCGCTGTTTCGTTAACGATTCTAAACCTTTAGGCCGCTCAGTAGCCCACATCATCCCCATCGGGACACAGGGTTTCCAGATAGTGTTTCAAACTTCTGGTTTCATGCTCCGGATAGGTTTCCGCCAGGACCTCCAGGCCTTTGATGCGATCAAAACGGAAGTTGCGATAATCGTCACGCAGCTCGCACCAAGCCAGCAAGGTCCACACCTCCCCCCACCCCATCAGGCCCAGGGGCCATATGATCCGGTTGGTGCCGCGCGCCTTTTCATCCGCATAGTCCATCTGAAGTTTTTTCCGCGCCTCGCACGCCTTGCGCAATGTGCCGTGGGTTTGGCGAAGGGCGTTGTCACGCTCCCGCACCGGCACCCGATAGGGTTGAGCCTCCGCCCGCGCTTTGAGGTCATCAGGCAGGATCGCCATGATCTTGGCTGTGGCCCGTGCCGCGGCCTCCCCCAGGTTGGGATCGGTAAAGGCGCGCACCATTTGACCGCCCACAAGAAGTGCCTGAAGCTCATCTGCGTCAAACATAAGCGGCGGCAGGTGAAAGCCGGGGCGCAGCCAATAGCCCACCCCGGCTTCCCCATCCACAGGCACGCCCGAAAGCTGAAGCGCCGAGACATCCCGATAAACAGTCCGTACAGAAACCTCCAAGGCCTCCGCCAACGCCTCCGCCGTGATCGCCGTACGGCGACCCCGAAGGAGAGTTAGAAGCTGAAAAAGGCGTGTCGCTTTGCGCATGATGTGGAGTGTAGCGCAACTACGCCGCTTGCTCAGCCATATTTTGCGACTGGATTGAACTATGTTTCATAGCCACGGAATTTGGATCAATCATCACGCAAAAATCCGAAGACATCATCTCTGCCTTGAATTTTGCGTCCGCCGCATCGGCGTCCGCCTTGGACGCCCAATAAACGATATCCATCCAGCTGCCATCCTCAAACTGGCTCAGACTGCGATATTGAAAGCCCTTCTGCCGGGCAGTCCATTGTGTCATGGCCACATTGGCCGCGATGAATTCGTCTTTTGTCACGCCATTGGCCAGCTTGAACGTCACGGTCTCTACAGTGTCAGTCATGTCATTTCCTCTCAATATGGGCGGGCTATCCGCCTTCGAGGAAATTTCTAACCACCCCCTCCTGACAACGTGGTGTCAGGAGAAATGGCAGGAGGGAAATTTAGGGCAAAAGTTCCATATAAACCCGCGTTTCCATGTCCAGCCCACCGCGCGTTTGAGCATCGGCGAGGCTATGCATCCAGGGCAGCCAGTCTGCGTTGACGATCTCGGTAAAGCCCAATTTGGTATAGAACGGAGCATTCCAGGGCACATCCCTGAAGGTACAGAGCGTGACCCGAGGGCTGCCCGCCTCAAAAGCCTGAGTGCAAATGGCATTCATCAGCGCCGCACCCAGCCCCTTCTTGCCGTGGCTGGGATGAACATCCAATTCGGCCACATAGAAGTCACCGTCTTTGTCCATGGCAACGACGAATCCTACCGGTGCGCCTTCAAAGGTCGCGACCCAGAGCAGGCCTTTGCCGCATTGTTCCTGGAGGAATTCCAGCGGCACTACATCCGGCTCATCCGAGTTTCTCAATATGTTCAGAGAACGGAACATTTCTGCTGCGGCCAACTCAATTTCCGGCAGGGCGGCGCAGTCTTCCAGCTCGCCAAGACGGATATCATAGCCTTCGGGAAGAGGTTTCATCAGTCCCGCAAAACATCCGTACCCGCATAAATCGCCGAGCTGTCCAGTTCATCCTCGATGCGCAAAAGTTGATTGTATTTGGCCAGGCGGTCAGAGCGGGAGAGCGAGCCCGTTTTGATCTGTCCGCAGTTTGTGGCAACGGCCAGATCTGCGATGGTGGCATCTTCCGTCTCACCGGAACGGTGCGACATGACGGCGGTGAAGGCCGCCTTGTGCGCCATCTCAACGGCGGTGAGGGTTTCGGTCAATGTGCCAATCTGATTGACCTTCACCAGGATTGAGTTGGCGGAGCCTTGCTTGATGCCGCGGGCCAGACGCGTAGGGTTGGTGACGAACAGGTCATCGCCAACGATTTGCACTTTGCTGCCGAGTTTATCGGTCAGCAGTTTCCAGCCATCCCAATCATCTTCCGCCATGCCGTCTTCGATGGAGAGCACCGGATAGCGCGCGCAGATGTCCGCGAGATAATCCACCATGCCGGCACTGTCGAGCACCTTGCCCTCGCCCGCCAAATTATATTTGCCGTCAGTGAAGAATTCCGTAGAGGCTGCGTCCAGCGCCAGCATCACATCGCTGCCGGGCTTGAGCTCTGCGCTTTCGATCGCGCTCATGATAAAGCCGAGCGCTTCATCGGTGGAAGCAACGCCCGGGGCAAAGCCGCCCTCGTCTCCAACATTGGTGTTGTGACCGGCGGCCTTGAGCCCTGACTTCAGCGCGTGGAAAATTTCGGCACCCCAGCGCAAGCCTTCGCTGAAGCTCGACGCGCCCACAGGCATGACCATGAACTCCTGAATGTCCACAGGGTTGTCCGCATGCGCCCCGCCATTGATGATGTTCATCATGGGCACCGGAAGCGTGCGTGCGTTGGCCCCGCCAACATATCGATACAATGGAAGCCCGCTGGTCTCGGCTGCCGCTTTCGCGACTGCCAGGCTGACTCCCAAAATGGCATTGGCCCCCAGGCGAGATTTGTTTTCCGTGCCGTCCAGCTCGATCAAGGTGGCGTCGATGTGGGATTGTTCCTCTGCGTCATAACCCGAGAGGCAGTCGAAAATTTCCTCGTTCACCGCGGCGACGGCCTTTTGAACGCCCTTGCCCAGATAGCGGTCCCCGCCATCACGCAGTTCCATCGCCTCATGTGCGCCCGTGGAGGCCCCCGACGGCACCGCCGCCCGGCCCATGGTGCCATCTTCCAGCACCACATCTACTTCCACCGTAGGGTTGCCCCGACTATCGAGAATTTCGCGGGCAACAATGTCTAGAATGGCAGTCATGGCGGGGTCTCCGGGATCAGAATGAGATGTTTGGGGGTGGTTTAGCGGATTGAGGCGCTTTGGGGAAGGGCCGAGAGGTCGTGGGTTTGACTGATATCGCCCCCTCACCCCTGCCCTCTCCCACGAGGGGAGAGGGTGCGCTGGGAGCATGTCTCATATCCCTCTCCCCTTGTGGGAGAGGGTGGCGCGACAAATTTATTTGGCGTGTCGGGTGAGGGGTGGATGGCCGCAGAAAAATCGGGATTAGCTCGCCTTACTGAGCTTATCAAATTCCATCAGCGTACGCATCAAGCCTTCGAGCTGATCGAAGTATACCATGTTCGGACCGTCGCATGGGGCGTTGTCTGGATCTTTGTGCGTTTCCATAAAGACAGCCGCCACGCCAACCGCCACGGCGGCGCGGGCGAGCACGGGAACGTATTCTCTCTGACCACCAGAAGAAGCCCCCTTCCCTCCGGGTTGCTGAACCGAATGCGTAGCATCGAACACAACCGGCACGCCGGTGGCTTTCAGTTCTGGCAAAGCGCGCATATCGGACACAAGCGTGTTGTAGCCGAAACTGGCGCCCCGTTCGGTGAGCAAAACATTCGGATTACCGGCATCGGTCATTTTCGTGACCACGTGCTTCATATCCCATGGGGCCAGGAACTGACCTTTCTTGACGTTGACCACTTTACCCGTGGCAGCAGCAGCCAACAGCAAGTCCGTCTGGCGGCAGAGATATGCGGGTATCTGCAACACATCTACTGCTTCAGCGGCCATGGCGCATTGCTCTGCTGTATGCACATCGGTCAGTACCGGCATGCGGGTGGTCTCACGTATCTCCGCAAAGATGGGGAGGGATTTTTCAAGGCCCAACCCGCGTGATGCCGTCGATGAACTCCGGTTGGCCTTATCGAAACTGGTCTTGTAGATCACCGGCAGGCCCAGATTGTCCGACATCTCTTTGAGGGCTGCAGACATCTCCAGCGCATGCGCACGGCTTTCCAGCTGGCACGGGCCTGCGATCAGAACCAATGGCTTGTCATTGGCGATCTCGATGTCACCTACACGAACGGTGGAGTTGGGCTGCATGTGGGCTTCTTCCTCAATAATTCTTGAGGGCTGTAAATAGGGCTTTCAGCGCAAACCAGCAAGAGGGCGGCAGAAAATGTGTTAACCGAACTCCAGCACGTCGGAATAGGCCAAAAGGCCCGGGAACCCGCCCGTATGAAGGAAAGTAACGCTTTCTCCTTCACCAAAACTTCCCGCCTTGGCCATCGCGATGAGCCCCGCCATGGCCTTGCCCGTATAGACCGGGTCAAGAAAGACCGCTTCGGTTTGGGCGACCATCTGAAGCGCTTCGAGGCATCCGGCGGTGGGGATGCCATAGCCATCGCCCAGATAATCGCCGTGGACGTCCACGCTAAATTCAGCGCCAGAATGGCCTATGAGCTCCAGGGTCTGATTTGTCAGCTGCTGCGTTTCTTCCTCTGTCTTGGCGGCATCGCTATTGTAGACATTGATGCCGTGGACTTTGGTGCTGAGCCCCAGCGCCGCAAACCCTGCCAGCAGTCCTGCATGGGTGCCCGCGCTTGAATTGGCCAGCACCACATGATCCAGCGCCACATCCATGGCCTCGGCTTGCGCTTTTATCTCCATTGCGCAGTTCACATAGCCAAGACAGCCTATGGGCGTGGAGCCCCCCGGCGGCATGAAACAAACCTTCCGCCCCGCCTCTTTCATTTCGCCAAGCAACTGCGCAATGAACTCCGGCGCTTTGCCGGGCGTGTCCACGCCATAGATGGTGGCGTCCAGAAGATGATCCAGCAGGACATTACCGCCGTTGCAATAGCTCGGCTCCTCGATGGGCACCTGATGCACCAGCACAATGTGGGGGTCCAGTCCGGCCTTCCTCGCCGCCGCCACAGACTGGCGACAATGATTGGACTGGGTCGCACCTACGGTGAGCAGCGTGTCCGCGCCCTGAGCGACGGCCTCCCCGATCAAAAATTCCAGCTTGCGCGATTTGTTTCCGCCCCCCGCAAAACCGGTGCAGTCGTCCCGCTTGGCATAGAGGTTGGACAGCCCCAGTTCAGCGCCCAGCTTGGGCCAGGCCTCAAACGGTGTGGGCAGATGGGCGAGGGATAGCTGCGGGAATTTGTCGAGGTTGATCATGGAAGGATTAGGGCTGACTCGGATGTGGAGGGCAAGGGCACCATGCTCTCTCTTCCGTCATTCCCCGGCTTGATCCACTACTGTCCGGTTTAGATTCCAATGGTTCCCGGGAAACTCCAAATGCCTCCGGCACCCCCCCATCCTGACCTTCCCCCACGCTGGGGGGAAGGGACGAAATCCGCATGATTACACCAATAATTACCTCCCCCTTTGGG
>JAJFIL010000057.1 GCA_021774965.1 Alphaproteobacteria bacterium | reverse complement strand
AGATCAACAGCAACCCATTACAGATGCTGACTCTTTTCCCTTGGCATCCTCTTGTGCTTCCTCGCCAAAGAAGGTCTCGGCGTCTTCCAGCACCGTGTACCATTCCCACCGCATGCCTTGTGGATCGATGCTCCAGATTTTATCCTGGGTGGCATAGCAGCAAGTTTGAGCGATCTCCTGCTCATCGGCGATACCAGCTTCGACGAACCGGTTGGTTGCATCAGCGACGTCTTTTTGCTGGAACACTTCCACGCCCAGATGATTGAGCCGTTCGTCCGCGTCCGGATTTTCAAACAAGACCAGCTTGAGCGGCGGCTCGTTGATGGCGAAATTGGCATAGCCGGGTTTGCGCTTGTTGACCTCGACACCAAAGAGTTTCGAGTAATAGTCGATTGCCTTTTCAATATCATTCACATTGAGGGCAAGCTGGACGCGTTGCTGGGTCATCTTACTTTCTCCTTTGGTTTCTCTTCTCACACGTTGCGTGCATCAAAATGCACGGATAAAGACAAATTTTTTGACCCGTAAATTTACGGACAGCAGAACGGTTTGATCTGCTTGAGACCCTCTGTAAGATTCTCCAATTCGCGGATCAGCTCTGGCCCGTTGACCTGATAATAAGTGTGCCGCCCTTCTTTCTCGGAGCGCACGATTTTGACCTTTTCCATGGTCTGCAAATGACGCGAGATCACGGAACGATCCAGCGGCAGGTTTTCTGCGATGGAGCTGATGTCAGATTTTCCCTTAAGCACCAGCATGCGCAGGATCGAGGCCCGGGAAGGCTCACACAGAGCTTGCAAGAACTCGGTTCCCAGAAATTCAGTGCAGCAATCGGCTGCTTCTATGCGGGTGGCGGTATCGGTCATGGTGAGACTTATATGTGCATCACAATGCACATGTCAAGCCCGCTTCTCAGAACCCGCTCTGGAGAAGTCCCTCGCGATGAAATACCATGGGGCCCCAATGTATGATTTGAGAGCGCCGCCATGATCAAGATCACCGAAACCGCCGCCCCCTTTGCGGCCACAATCAGCGGGCTCAAACTGGCAGGGCTTGAGGACGAGAGCGCGTGGGAAGAGATCCGCCGCACCTGGGCGGCGTTCCCCGTGCTGGCGTTTCCCAATCAGCCGTTGAGCATTGAAGAGCTGGAAGCCGTCACAACGCATTTTGGAGACTTCGGGGTCGATCTTTATGTCTACCCCGTGGATGGCCACCCCAATGTGATTGAGATACGCCGAGATGCGGATGAAAAGGCCCCGCCCTTTGCCGCCGATGCCTGGCATTCGGACTGGTCTTTCTTTGAGACCCCGCCCGCGGGCACATTGCTGCACGCACAAATTATTCCGCCTGTGGGAGGCGACACCGTTTTCGCCGACTGCACAGCGGCCTATGAGGCATTGCCGGAGGAAGACCAGCAAGAACTGGAAGGCATGAAGGCGCTTCATAGCGCCATTCTGGGTTATTCCACCAAGGGCGCCTTCGCCAATGACGCCCACAAGCGTTCCATGAAAATCCGTGTCTCGGAAGATGCCGAAGCGCGCCATGCCCATCCTTTGGTGCGCGTTCATCCGGTGACGGGACGCAAGTCGCTTTTCATCAATCCGGTTTACACCGTGGGCATTGAAGGTATGGAGGATGCAGAGGCGACAGAATTTCTGAGCCCTCTCTATACGCATATGCTGCAAGAGCAATTTACCTATCGCCAATCTTGGGCGCCGGACATGCTGCTTTTGTGGGATAATCGCCGGGTGATCCACGCAGCCTCCGGCGGGTATGACGGCCACGCCCGATTGCTGCATCGGACGACCATCGCGGGCGAACCTGTGATCGCGACCTAGCTTCCAGGCACCCGAAGCACTTCGATGGTGTGCTTGAACCATTGTTCTTGAAACTCAACGGCGCTCTCGACTTCGTCTTTAGTCGGATGAAGCCCTGTGGTGGAGACCGCGAGTTTGTCTTCCCCGTCATCAAGACGGTGGATGATGGCAACAACGGTGGCTTCGAAATCCGCACCAATGTCGATCGCCTCCACAGGGTCCAGCACATAGATATCAATGGCGCGGCCATCCTCGGCGCGGGTGCCGGGGATAAAGCCATAGTGGATGGGAAAGACAATATCCCCATGAAGGGGATGCATGCTGCCCGCCGGCCGGTCAATCTCGACCATCACCTTGCGGCCCAACCATTCTTTATGAATTTTCATAGAGCACGCCTTGGGCTTCAGTCATCAGGATTGATCTTGCCGCCGCGCAGCTTCTTCACCCCGGCGCGCTGGGCTTTGCCTTTTAGGCGTCTTTCTTTTGCAGCCCTTCCCGGCCGTGTGGGCACGCGTCTCTTGGGCACAATGGCGGCCTGCCGGATCAGCCCGACCAAGCGCTCCACCGCATCTTTGCGGTTTGCATCCTGGGTGCGGAAATTACGTGCGGTGATGACGATGATGCCATCATTGGTAAGCCGATTGCCCGCGATGACCCGCAACCGTCTTTTGATCTCGCCCGAAAGCGAGGAAGAGCGGTGCACATCAAATCTCAACTGGGCAGCACTGGAGACCTTGTTGACGTTTTGCCCGCCCGGACCACTGGCGCGGATGAAACTGATCTCAATTTCATCATCCTCCAGGGAAAGGTTGTCGTTGATGCGGATCATCTTCCCATGGCTCCGGCGCAATGGCCTAGTCGTATAAATGCGCGCGCGTTGGCGGTAGGCCCGAGGGACCTTTCGCGGCATGTTTGGTTGCTACCGTTTGATAGATCAACAACGTTCCATCGTCAAAGGCCACCGAGACGCCAGCCAGATAGGCCAGCCACATGCGGTACTTTTCCACCCCAATGTGAGCAATGGCTTCATCGTGCTTTTCGTAAAGCCGCTGATGCCACAGGCGGCAGGTCAAAGCGTAATGTTCCCGCCAGCACTCCACGTCATGCACTTCGAACTTCTGTGCTTCCATGGATTGTACAGAATGACCGATGTGATCCAGCTCCGAGCCCGGGAAGATGTATTTGAGGATCAGACGCTTTTCAGGACGGATCTTGTTGAATTTGGCATTGGTGGCCTTAGCCCGCCGCGTGATGCCGTGATTGAGGAACATGCCCCGGTCCCGCAACAGCTGGCGCACCTTCTTGAAATATTTCGGATAGTTGGCAATGCCTACATGCTCATACATGCCGATGGACGAGATCTTGTCGAACTGACCTTCCAGCTCTTCGTAAGGCTTGAGCTCAATGGTGACTTTGTCTTCAAGGCCCAGGCGGCGCACCTTTTCCATGGCGAAGTCATATTGGGTTTGAGACAGGGTCACCCCATGGGCCTGCACACCATAGTTTTTGGCGGCATGGCACAAGAGCCCGCCCCAGCCGCAACCGATATCCAGAAACCGCTCTCCAGATTGAAGGCGCAGCTTCTTGCAGATCATATCCAGCTTGTCCTGCTGGGCTTGTTCCAGCGGATTTTTCCAGTCCGTGAAATAGGCGCAGGAATACAGCATCTCAGGGTCGAGAAAGAGCTGATAGAACTCGTTGCTTACATCGTAGTGGAACTGGATGAATTTCTTCTCGTCGCGCTGGGATTGCTGGTGCCCGGTTTCGTCTCCGCCAAATTCATGGGAGGGCGCAGCCTTGTCATCCTTTGCCGTCAAAAGCGGCAGCGCGCGTCGGAGCAGAAAGCCCTTTTTCAGTGTCTTGGCATCGAGCTTGAATTTCCGGGCCCGAGCCCGTTCCGCAAAACTGATGAGATCGCCGCCCTCAAATCCAAGATTGCCGGAGGCATATTGCCGGAGCACATTTTCAATATTGGGTCGCCGCAAAAGAGAGCCGAGCGTGCCCGGGCTACCGATGGTGATCTGATATCCCTCGTCCTCACCGCTTCCAAGTGGGACAGCTGATCCATCCCACAGGCGTACGGAAAAAGGAGCATCCAACTGCTCGGCCAGATGCTCAACAATCTCTCGCGTTGCGCTGAGGTGCTTGTCCTGTTTGCTCACTTTTTGCCCGTCCTGCACTTGCCTTAGCCCCCGCTCCACCAAGAGACGAGAGCTTGACCTTACGCCAACTATGCACGGATTTCCCCGTTGCTGCCAATTAAGACTAATAACGGCGCTGCAGGTTACAGATCACAGGTAAGAAGCCTGGATCAGGGTTTAGGAGGGGCGATGATGGGTTCCATCTTGTAGCGCCCGACACACTGATCGACGGAAGTTTTGACCAGAGCCCGCTTCATGGCCCAGTCCCGCTTTAACCACGGAGCGCGTAGCTCAGGGGCCAGACGCACACGTTCCATGGCATCGCCCAGCATCTGATGGCGCACATCGAAGACTTCTTCGGTGATGAACATATGACAATGAGCCGGGCCCGGTTCGCGGCCATAATACCGCTTTGGACCACCCAGGATGCTGGCCATGAAATCGGTCTGCTGAGAAACCAAAAGGGCTTTGTCTTTTCCCTCAAAGAAACCCTTCAGCCAGGGATGGGCAAAGAGCATGTCATAAAAAACGATATGGACCTTCTCAATGCCTGCCCATCCTCCCAGCTGCTGGTAGTAGGCTTCATCGATGGCATTCGGTTTAACATCTGATTTGAGAAGTGCTGACACGTCGTGGCCCCGTTTATCGCTTGGTTTCCCCAAGTCTATGCGGGTTACGTAAAAGCGTAGTTTCCGTATGGAGGCTGATGGTTAATTCCGGCGGAAGGAAAGCACCATCGCAGGAACCAGTGTCAGATCAATAATCAAGGCTGTCACTACGATAATACTGGTAAACAGACCGAGGCTGGAATTAACCTCAAATCCGGAGACCATTAACAAGGCAAAGCCGCCAGCCAAAGCAAGGCTGGTGATGACCATGGCGCGACCAACCGAGACGTAAGCCTTTTTCATGGCCTCATCATCACTTGTGCCGTTCGCCTTTTCTTTTTGGAAGCGCAACAGAAGGTGGATGATATCGTCCACAACAATGCCAAAGGTCATGGCCGCCACAACCGAAGAGGCCAAGCCAATCTCCCCCACAGCAAATCCCCAGATCCCAAAGCCCACAGCAGGCGGCAGGAAATTGCCGATCAAACTGATGAATCCCAGGCGCATATCCCGCAAGGCGATGAGAACAATGGCTGAGATCAATAACAGCGCCAGCCCGGTTCCGAAAACCATGGAGCGGATATTGTCCAAGGATAGGGTGGCGAAGAAATAGTTGATGCTGTGCCCTGCCGTTTGACCCGGGACAGGGTTGTTCTCCGCGAGCCAAATTGCTGCATTGGCATTGAGAGCTCGAAGGTCTGCCGACGTGGCGTGACGCAGTATCACCGAGATGCGCGTTGCATTTCTGGGGGCATTGATGCGGTCCGCAATATCGCTCCCTGGCGGCAGGCTGAGCTCAAACAACAAGATATACTGCGCAATCAAATCCCGGCTTTGGGGCATGGTTCCGCGAGGATCTTCCGGCCTGAGCACATCATTGATCTGCCGGAGCTTATCGCTCAAAGAGGTGACATGCTCGACGTGCGGTTGGGCCTCTAACCAAAAAACAAAGGCATCAAGGCGCTCAAAATACTCCGGCTCATTGATACCGTGGTCTTCACCGGCCTCCAGAGCGAACTCCATGATGTTGAGCCCTGTCAGATTATTCTCTGCAAAATCGGATGCACCGCGATAGGGGAAACTATCGTCAAAGTATCGAACAAAATCATCATCCATGCGAATCTGGTTGATGCCGGCGAAGGCTATGACACTCACCAAAAGAGAAAACAAAAGAACGAAGGCGCGGTGCCTTGATATCCACCCGATCATGACCGCTAACTGACGATCCGGGACGTTCCGTGCACTGATTTTCATCCTCCTGAGTATGGGCGGCACAACAAAGAGTGCCGTCGCCAATGAGATGCACAATCCCATAGCAACGATGTTTCCAAGCGCTCTTAGAGGAGGCGAGGCCGCAAAATTCATACTCAAAAAACCGAGCGTCGTCGTAAGGATCGTCAGAATGATGGCGTTCCGGCTTTCATCCAAGGCGGTTTCCACTGCCTCACCCACGCTTTGGCCATGAGCCCGGGCAAGCTGCACGCCGCTGAGGAGGTGAATGATACTCGCCATCGCCAGGGTCATGATAATGATGGGCGCGGCCACCGTTGCTGGATTGAGCACGTGCCCAGGCCAGCCCAAATGACCGAGCCACCCGGCCGCCCCCATGGCCCCAAGACAACAAAGGCTCAGATAAATCCCAAGCGTGACTATAAGCCGGACATCCTGCAGAAAGACAAAGGCAATCCCCATTACCACGGCAAAGGCCAACGGGATCAGCCAAACGATATCGCGCTGGGCGCTTTCCGCGAACGTGTTCATCATGGCGATGTTGCCGGTCACATGGAGCTCCACCGTCGGGTGGTCTTGCGCCATGGTTTCCTCAAGCTCGTGCACCGCCGCCATGATGGTGGCGATTTCCGTGGTGGCTTCTGCGGGAATGACAAACAGCGCATTGATACCGCTGACACTTGCTTGTTGATCGATGAGCAAGCCCGCCAGCCAGGGCTCCGCCATGATCTGCTCTCGAGCGCCGAGAAGGTCAGCTTCGTCCCCGGAATAATCAGTTCGATCAATCGGTAACACGCCGAAACTTCCGTCATCAGAAACGATGAGAGGGAAATTTGTGATGGAGGACACACGGCTGACAAAGGGAAGTTGCCAGGAAAGCTCCGTCAACGCTTCAATGGCCGCTAATGTCTGGGGGGTGAAAACTTCGCCATTCGCTGGTGCCACGACAAAAAGGAGATTGTTGTTCTGGGCAAATCGCGCCTCAAATGCTTCAAGATCCAGCCGCACTGGATTGTCCGGCCCAGCAAGGACGCGGGTTTCCGCTGAAATCCGCAGATTTTCAACCCCAATCGAAAGGAAAAGGATTGGCAGCAGAACCAGGAAAAAGAGCCCCCGATTATTGGGGGCTCCTTTGGTTGTTTTTTTGCTTGAAGGTTTTGACACGCCGCTTCCTATAAACATCCCTTGGAAATTTTCCATTAACGTTTCACGTAGATACTTATCGTTCCATTAACGATAATGAATCATTAATACACCAATTGCTTGCGTAAGCCATTGTGCTCCGTCACGATGATCTCAAACAAAGGAAGCGGGGGCTTCGTGAAAAGAACAGAATACAAGGTCTATGAGGATCTCAACGGAGCAGGCGACGGGCGAATTCGGTATCGCTCGCCCAGATTTGGCGCGAGGGATCTGTTTCCAATTGAGACACCTTCGGTAACCATGATGAATGTAGATTTCAATCTACAGGATCTCAGCATGACCGGACTGGCCATCTTGGGGGCCAATGACAATGTGTTGGAGGTGGGAACCACCGCACCATTAGTCATGCGCTATGGCGCTCGCACAATCTTCGAAGGCCAGGGCCGGATTGTTCGCAGCGAGCACCACGGCGGCGGAACCAAACTAGGGGTCTGTCTGGATGGGGACTATCTGGATATCCCCCGCCTGCGCGAAGGTCACCGGGAGCACCTGATCTCCCGCCAGATCGTGCCTCAACGCCTCCGGACCATGCGGATGGTGCCGGACGCCTATCGCAGGGCCTGTGCAGATGCGCTGGATCTTGTACGCTCGTGCGAGCCTTTCCTTGCCGAGGCAAGTGAGATGTCCCGGGACGAAGAAAAAGCCCTCATCGATACGGTAGAAGCAGAGCTCACGCCCCTGTGGATGGAGCTTTGCCATGAGATCGATACCGTCCTTAGCGACGTGCGTGCTGATACAGAAGCCATGGCGACCCTCAAGCAATATACAGAGCGGGTCGTCACACCAGAGTTTATGATCGGGCCGATCTGGAAGCGCGCCTATATGAAGCCTTTGGGCTATCCCGGTGATTTTGGCGTCATGGATTATGCCTATAACCGCCGCGATGTTGGCAGCACCGCTTATGGGCGCCTGATTCATCGGCTGGGCGTTGCCTCCCTTGATTGCGTGGAGACACGCATGGTGATGATGCGCGATATCCTCTCTGAGGAGATGAGCAATACAGACACCAGCGCGCCCTTGAGCATCACCAGCGTTGGCTGTGGGTCGTCTGAAGAAGTGCGGCAGGCCTTGCGCCTGCCCGTGATGCGGCCCACACATTTTACATTGGTGGACCAGGATGATCGCGCGCTTAATGTCTCCTTTGAGCGTCTGCATCCTGAGACCCTGCGCCTGAGCGACACGGTGGCTGTTGATTGTCTGCAAACCGGATTTCAGCGCCTGGTGGACCCTAGTTCCATTGGTCAGCTCATTCCGCCGCAGGACATCATCTACTCTCTGGGTATTCCGGATTACCTGAAACAGTCACGGGCAAAACGTTTCTGCCGCAGCCTGTTTAGGCAGCTCAAACCAAACGGCCGTCTGGTCATCGCCAATGTGCAGGACCTGCCTGACAACGGTCGCTGGCGCGCCGAGTGCATATCTGATTGGACACTGCTTTACCGCACGCGGGATCAGATGGCTGATCTGGCAAGTGGCCTGGGCGGAACTTTTGAGGTTCTGGAAGATGAGACCAGAAACGTGCTGATGCTCTCTATCCGCAAACCGGC
Source organism: Alphaproteobacteria bacterium (assembly GCA_021774965.1). Taxonomy (GTDB): domain Bacteria; phylum Pseudomonadota; class Alphaproteobacteria; order JAJFIK01; family JAJFIK01; genus JAJFIK01. The sequence goes on along the minus strand of JAJFIL010000057.1, from coordinate 10,819 downwards.
CTAAAACAACCTAGCGCCCGGCTTTTGAAAGCGGTGTCGCCGTATGGCCCTTGGTTACGCGGGAGGGAGGGAAGCTCACAGTAACCTGTGTTCCCACCTCCAGAATGCTTTCAATCGTCAGCAGGCCGCCATGGGCCTCCATTAGTTTCTTTGCCAAAGGCAGGCCAAGACCCGTCCCGGCGTAGGTCCGGCTCATGGAGCTTTCCACCTGCATAAAGGGTTGCAGAATAAGCGGCAGATCTTCATCCGCGATGCCGATCCCCGTATCCGTAATCGTTACGTAGAAAACTGAGCTTTCGTCTCGCCCGGCTTCCAGAGTAACGGTCCCTCCGGCAGGGGTGAACTTAATCGCGTTGGACAGGAGATTAATAATCACCTGACGGAACAACCGCTCGTCCCCGCGCAGACCTGCCGTCACGTTAGGCACATTGTTCACCAGAACAATGTCTCCCTTCTCGGCAAGGGGCTGCATCATCTCTGTCAGAGCCCGCAGAATTGAGGCCGGGTCCAGATCCATATCATGGACTTCCAGATGACCGGCATCGGCCTTCGATAGATCCAGAATGTCATTGATGAGGCGCAGCAGGTGCGAGCCGCTGGTATGAATATGCTCCATGTACTCATCATACTCTTCACTGCCCAAGGGGCCGTGAACCTCGGTTCTGATCATATCGGAAAAGCCGAGAATGGCATTCAGCGGTGTTCTCAGCTCGTGGCTCATCACCGCAAGAAACTCGCTCTTCGCCCTGTTCGCCGCTTCAGCCTCATGGAACAGAGCTGCGTTCTTGGCGGCCTCGCTGCGCAGCTTGAAAGTGTGGGAGAAGTCTTGCCGCGCATAGAGCTGTTGCCAATAATTCGTCCAAAGTGACCACACCACCAGCGATGTGAAAAAGAACAAGTTGTTGATCAAGACAGAAACCGGAATCGGGTTCAGCATGGTTGCCCCAACGGTGTAGACAACGAGCAACATCAAGGAGACAACCGTTGCGTGATAGAACCTGAGCAACGGCATATTGCAGAAGTAAGTTACAACAACAATGATGCCCACATAATAGGTTTCATTCTGGGGGCTGGGCATGACAAGCGTCATGGCGACAATGCCTAAACCGGCAATCGCCATGGCAATGGCGGGGAGCAGGTGATATCCGAGCTTTGATCCGTAGGCGAACCAAGCCGTAATGAAGGCAAACATGGCAACGCAAGCGCCCAGACGGATCATGAAGACCGGCAACCAGTCTGCCCCTAGATAAACAACATCCAGAACACCAAAACTCAAATAGGCGGCAAGGCCAAGAAAAGTGTAAATAAATGTGGAGAGCGCATGTTCGCGGAAATGGACTTCCGCATAGTCGTTTTCCGTGGTGGGATTACGGAATCGCACAGCAAGCGGATCGATTTCTTTCGCATCGAACCGGTCACCACGCAATATTGCCGTTAGGCCACTGAGCTGTCTGCTCAGAAAGGTCATACTTGTCCCACTCACACCCTGAGCACATTCAAAATGAAACGCACTCTGCCACTTGAAATAGTATGTTGAGACCCGTTATCAGCCAGTGAAAATGTCTGCCAATTTTGTTTCAAATTGATAGCACTCAGTAAGCGGATTATTGCGCCATTGACGGTCTGTTAAGGATAACAATTGGTTACCGATCTCAACGGCAAGCGATGATCTCTCCCTGGCACGAGCCATGGCAGACCGCGTTTGAGGCTAGCACAGCAGGGCTATCAGCTTGCCTCGGATGATATCGCCGCGGCCTGATCTTCACCCTTGTCTGATGCAGCATGCTTGGCAATGACCTCACAAAGCTTGGCTGGGGAGATAGGTTTGGGGACATAATCATTCATGCCCACTTCGATATACTTTTCGCGATCACCCTTCATCGCATTTGCTGTAAGAGCGACGATAGGAAGCTGAGCATTCCGCCCCGATCCGCTTCTGATGATCTGCGTGGCATCAACACCATCCAGCACCGGCATATTGACGTCCATCATCACAAGATCGAACTCATCTGTCTCCAGAGCATCAATCGCCTCCTGGCCATTGCTGACGACTTTGAACCCGCAGCCAATGGCATCCAACATCTTGCCGATGATCCTTTGGTTGACCTCATTGTCTTCGGCCACAAGGATATTTGGTAAGTTGCTGCCAAATTCATCCAAACTAATCCGGGCGACCTTCTTTTCCGGAACAGTTTTGGTCAAGGACTTAAGATCAGCAATACCGCCGGTGATGGTAAACCAGAAGGTCGAACCACTGCCTTCGTGTGACCAGACCCCGATCTCGCCCCCCATCAATCCGACAAGTTGCTCGCAAATTGAAAGGCCTAGTCCGGTGCCTCCATATTTGCGGGTTGTGGCTTCATCTGCCTGATGGAATGCGTTGAAAACATTGTCGACCTGCTCCTGGCTCATCCCAATGCCGGTATCGCTGACCTCGAACCGGGTCTCCAGTTTGTCATCATCGATCAAACGTTGAGAGACGAACAGCTCAATGCTTCCTTCATGAGTGAATTTCTTGGCGTTGCTCAAAAGGTTCGTCAGCACCTGCCGCAGGCGCGTGGGATCTGCCTTTATTCCTCGCGATATGAGGCCATCGTCAAAGCTTTCTCGATAAGACAGGCCATCCTTTTTGACCTGGTCACCAATCAAGACAGAGGCAGACTTTATGACGGCAAACAAATCAACATCGACCGTCTCCAGATCCAGTTTGCCAGCCTCTACTTTTGAGAGGTCAAGAATTCCATTGAGGAGGTCCAACAGGGCCTCACCGGATTCCTGGATGATCTCAATATTCTCACCAACAGAATCCGGCAGATCCGACATAAGCGTCAATTCTGCAATACCCAGAATGCCGTTCATTGGCGTTCGAAGCTCGTGGCTCATATTGGCAAGGAATGCAGATTTTGTGACGCTAGCCTCAACAGCCTCCTTACGCGTTTCATCCAACCTGAGAGCCAGAGCCTGGAGCTCCTCGGTTTGCGATTCCAGGTTGCCCTTCATCGCCAGGAGATCTTGCTCGTATGCCTTCCGCTCGGAAATGTCATTCAGACAATAGAGGAAACATTCCTTTCCATCATACTGAACCGGTATGATCGAAAGAAGCGCCCAGAATTGTCCCACCTTTTCGGTATGCAGGGATATCTCTTCGTCGATGATTTGGCCGTCTCTCTTGAAACGCTCCATCGGTGTCAGTCTATAATCATTCTTGTCGTCGCGGAATTGGTTGCCAAACGGTTTGACCTTGTCGCCAATTTCCAATCCAAAGATCTTCCGGTTTTGGTCGTTGACAAAAAGAATGGTGCTATCGGCCTTGGCTGTAATCCCAATTGCATAAGGAGCATTCTCCGCCACAAGCCTGAACAGCGCTGCAGATTTCTCTGCCTGGACGCGCAATTTTCCGGCTTCAACAGATAGCTCAATATAGCGGTTAGCTTCTTCTCGAATTCTTTCGTTTGCCGTACGAAGCTCCACGTTACTGACTTCAAGCTCCTCGCGGGCAGATTTCAGAATTTCTTCCTGCTCCATTTGGAGCGTAATGTCCCGAAGAACACCGACAACCATTCGCTTTCCATCCACCTCGAACGCATTAACCGAAAGGTCAATTGGAAACTCAGAACCATTTTTCCTGACAGCTATCAATGAGCGCCGTTGTCCAATCACCATAGAACTTCTGAAACGTGGATTCCGCGATAGGTAACGATCATGCTGTGCGGCCACGTGTGGCGGCATCAATATTTCCAGTTTCTCGCCTATCAGTTCCTCACTGGAGTACCCGAAGATCCGGCCTGCCGTCTCATTGACCGCTACGATCTTGCCTGAGACATCCGACATGATGACGACATCGCTCACGGCATCAAAGAGGGCGGACAGTTCTTCACTCTCTTTGAGTTGCACTTTCGCGTCTCGGAGGCGCAGTTGATCGTCGTGGAAAACTTGAATCGCACGCTTCATGTCATCGATTTCACGACCACCAGGCGAGCCTTCAATGTCAACATCGGTGTCACCTTCTGCAAGGCGATTCATGGTTTTTGTCACGGCACTGATTGGATTGAGAATAATACAATATATGAGATAATAGCCCGCCATTATCGCCGCAAACACAGCAATCAATGTCGCAAATAGGATAAAATTAGCAACATTGCCGACAACTTCCATATTGCCGGAGAGCGCATGGGCCTGGTCGGAATTAGATCTGGAAATCGCTGCTGCCAGATATTCCAGCCCATCAAGTGCCGGATAATCGAGGACAAACACCGCCGCATCAATTTCGGCGGCAGTTGCACCGTCGACCGCCATTTCTCTAATGGTTGGCAGTTGGGCCACATAACTTTCAACGACGACGGAGATTGCTTCTAGCGCTTCTTCTTCGTGGGCGTCCGTTCCAAGGTCGCGATAAAGAGCAATGACCTCAGTCAAGCCAGACGTAGTGTGCTCCACCCGCGCTAATTGGGCTTCATCAAAGCGAAGAATAAGATTCTTGAACCGGTGGATCATGCCGCCATAACCCAAAAGCTCGTGCAACTCACTGAGCAGGCTGGCCTTGGTTTCTAGAAGATGCCCGTAAGGGCTGCTTGCATCATCAGCAGCATGGCGGCGCTCTAGCACATCCAGGGCCGCCAGTGCCGGGTGATCATTAATCCGAACAACTGCGTCAATTTCCTCCGGTGTGGCACCCGCCTCAATCATCAATTCAACTTGCGCAATATTCTCCACATAAACCTGAATTGTCGCTTCGACTGTATTCAGTGCAATGATTTCTTCTTCCGCAAGATCCGAGATCAAACGATAGCGTCGAAAAGATGCTGCCGTTTGCCCCACAAGGCCAATAAGCCGGTGATGGCGAGCCTCATCCTGACGCAGAACGTAATTCTTGAATTCATGGATCAACCCACCATACCCCAGCACGGAAACAAGGGGGGCCAACGCGAGCGCACGCTCTGAGCGATCATCCTGATAGGTCGACCAGGCCGTAGCTGAGCGCCCGGCCAATTCCTTTGTCGTCAACGCCCCACCGATGAACAACAGACCGAGGATTACGCCCGCAGAAAGCAACACCAAGCCATAAGTTCGGATTGAGAATTTCTTCATGAGCCTTCCTACCTCGCAACCTTGGTTTGGGGTTGTCCTTGGGATGGCTCACCGTCATTGCTTTCCGGAGCGCTCGTTGCGTAATACTTGGAAATGATCTCGTACAGTTTGGCCGGGCTGATGGGCTTGGCAACGTAATCGTTCATGCCTGCCGCCAGATACTTCTCTCTATCGCCCTTCATGGCATTGGCCGTCAGAGCGATGATCGGAATCTGACCATTGGGTGCCGGCAGCTTCCGGATAAGGCGGGTCGCATCTATGCCATCGAGGACCGGCATGTTGACGTCCATCAAAATCAGGTCATAAGCACCTTTGGGCAGGGCTTCCAGCGCTTCTTGACCATTGGCGACAATGTCAAACGGATATCCAATGGCACCAAGAATTTTCTTGATGATCTTTTGATTGACCAGATTATCTTCCGCCACCAGTAGATTGGGAAGCCCTGAAGCAACTGGGCCCGGCTCTTCAGAAGCCTCTGGCAACATCGGCACAGTGGCCGGCGCGCTTTCCTCGACAACATCACAAACGACTGAAAACCAGAAGGTTGATCCTTCCCCAAGAGTAGAGGAGACGCCAATATCCCCGCCCATAAGTTCCGTGAGTTGTTTGCAGAGAGACAGACCCAGGCCCGTCCCCCCATATTGCCGTGTGGTTGATTGGTCTGCCTGCTGGAAGGCCTGGAAAACACGAGAGACCTGATCCTCGGTCATTCCAATGCCGGTATCAGTCACCGCTATACGTGTTTCAACCTGACCATTGTCCAACAATTGCTGAGACAGGGAAACTTCAATGCCGCCTTCATGGGTGAATTTCTTGGCATTGCTCAAGAGGTTTGTAAGCACCTGTCGCAGTCGCGTGGGGTCCGTCTTGATGCGGGGCGCAACCAGATCTTCATCAAATTTTTCATCAAACCACAGGCCTGCGTACTCAAATTGATCACGAACCAACGATGAGGCTGAGCGGATAACACTCAAGACATCAACATCGATTTCCTCAAGGACGACCTTGCCAGCCTCGACCTTGGAAAGGTCAAGGATGTCATTGAGGATTTCCAGAAGACCATTGCCGGATTCCTGAATAATCTCAATATCCTGACGAATTTCTTTCGGCAGATCTGACATCAGCATCAGCTCCGCCATTCCCAACACCCCGTTCATTGGCGTGCGAATTTCATGGCTCATGCTGGCAAGGAAAGCCGACTTGGCGGTACTGGCATCTTCCGCATCGATCTTGGCTTTGCGAAGTTCCTGATCTGCCTCGCGGCGCTCAACACCCATGGCAACCACATTTGCCACACGTTTCAGGAAGGCCACCTCGGACTCGCTCCGTTCATGGCCATGCGGCAGATAGAAAACAATGACCCCGATCGTGCGCCCCTGAACAATCATGGGAACGTTGTAAAGGCCGTGCGGCTCCATACCGTCAAATCTGTTCTCGTGCCGTTCATCCATGCAGGAGCTATGCATGATCTCCTGGCCTTGCGCTGCTCGCCCACACAAGCAATGCCCCAAAGGAACTTCGGCACATGTCGAGAGCAATTCTGACGGAAACTCCTTGATAGCCGTTAGCTTAAGCCGGTCTACATTGTCTTCTGTCTCTGTGAGAAAAATTGCGCCTTTTGGCGTCACTCTCAGCCATGGAATGGTACCAACAAGCATATCCAACGTGGATTGCAGGAAATCGTCACGGGAGGTATCCGCCATCCCAAGGGACAGGAGTTCGGCAAGGACAGATTCCTCGGTCGCCTTGATCTCCAGATCGGTCTGCATTTCCAGAAGACTTGCTTCGTATTCCTTATGGGAAGTTATGTCATTGACACTGACATAATAGCAGTCCTTGCCATCATATTCGATTGGCAGAACTGTCAACAGTCCCCAAAAACGACCAATGGATCCCATTTCAATGCAGATTTCTTCATTGAGGACCTGGCCTTCTTCCTCAAAGGCCATCCGGGCGAGTACTGTGTAATCCAGCTCATCATCAAATTCTCGCTCAAAGAGCACATGAGTATCACCGACTTTTTTGCCGAAGTGTTTCTCAAGGTGGTCATTGGCATAAAGAATGAGATTGTCTGACTTGGACAGGATGCCAATTGCGTAGGCCGCATGGTCGGCAAGTAACTCAAATCTGGCCGCAGACTTTTCAGCATCCTCTTTCAGCTTATATGTCCTCTCTGCCAGTTCGACATAGCGTTTCGACTCTTCCTGCACTTGCTCCTTTGTGCCCTGAAGTTCCAGGAAGTTATCCTGAAAGACCTTGACCGCGCGTTTCATGTTGTCGATTTCGCAACGCCCTTTGGCCTCTTCGACCTTGACGTCCGTGTCGCCATCGGCCAATCGCCGCATGGTGTCCGTAATCAGTCTGATCGGATTTAAGATCACACGGAACATCAGGAGATATCCCATGACCATCGCCACTAGAACCGATAGGACCGTGAAGACCAGTAAAAATGTGGACAGGCGGCTAACGGTTTTCATATTGACGGAGAGCGCTGTTGCCTGCTGTGTTGCGGCGCTGGATATCTCCGAAGCGAGAGTTTCCAGGGCTTCAAATGCAGGGCCATCAGATACGCGCACGACGGCATCAATCTCTTCCGCCGTTGCACCGTCAGTTGCTAACTCACGAGCCACGGCGAGCTGAGAAACATAGGCATTGGTGACAAGCTCAATAGCCTGCAGGGCAGCTTCTTCGCCTTCGTTTACGCCCTGGGACCTGTAATTCCGTGTGGCATCAAGAACGTTGCGGGCAGCGGCCCTGACTTCATTGGCTTGCGCAGGGTCATGTCGCAGAATATAATTCTTGAACTGATGGATTATGCCGCCATATCCCAGCGCGGAGACAAGCGTATCGAGGGCGAGCGCGCGTTCGGAGTTATTGTCTTGATATTCCTCCCATGAGATGGCGGAACGATCTGCAAGCCCTCTGGTCACCAAGGTGCCGCTCACCAGAAGAACACCGACCACCACGACGGCGACGAGGAATATTATGCCATAAGTTCGAATGGTGATGTTGTTCATCGGCCTCCTCCCGTACGGGAGAGCTTGAACATTATCCAAGAATGGAGACAGGCGTTCCGCCCGCGGCGCAGTGCACCACGTGGATCAATTATACTGTCTGCGGATACTTCCCGGCCGATCAACACCCCATCCTCCAGTTCAAGGCATACAAATGCCTAACTGCTTGGGGTGAGGTTACCGGCAAACGATTACCAAAATGCCCACAAGACGAGCATTATTGAGAACGTTTCGCAACTTCTTGAGGGATTGTTTCGAGGCACAAAAGCGAAAGGCCAGCCCCACTTTCCAACGGCTTGCGCCTTGCGGAACGTGGAGCTGGCCTGCCGTGATTTCTTGGCAGATGTAGGGTTGCGAATTACAGCGCCCGGATTTCTTGCAGGAAAGATTCCACTCGAGTTTGAAGCTCGGTAGATTGCTGGCCAAGTTCGCCTGCAGCCGTTTGGACATTAGCTGAGACATTCCCGGTCTCATCCGCAGCGGTGGCCACTTGCGAGACATTGCTGCTGACTTCCGAGGTCGCTGCTGTCTGCTCTTCAACAGCCGAGGAGATCGACATGGAGATGCTGGAGATCTCTTCAATGATCGAAGTAATTTCCTGGATCGCCGTAGCAGATTCCGTAACCGATCCCTGAATGCCGCTCACCTGACTGGAAATATCTTCAGTCGCTTTTGCGGTCTGACTGGCAAGTGCTTTCACTTCCGCAGCCACAACGGCAAAGCCCTTGCCCGCATCACCGGCGCGTGCCGCTTCGATGGTCGCATTCAAGGCCAGCAGGTTGGTTTGGCTCGCGATGTCCTGAATAAGGCCAATCACATCACCAATTTTGGTGGCTGACTCGGTCAGGCTGTTGATGTTTTGAGTTGCCTTACCCGACATTTCAACAGCCTTGTGCGAAATGGTCGAGGCTTGAACAACCTGCTGCGAAATCTCCGAAGAGGATGCGGCAAGCTCTTCAACTGCAGCAGAAACCGTCGAGGCCCCTTCCTGGGTCTGTTCGGCCGTTTGTGTCATGCTGCCAGCGCTGGCTTCAAGCTCTGTTACAGCGGAAGTAACCGTGGTCACCACATTGCCGACTGATTCTTCAAAGTTGTCAGCCAGGCGAACCTGATCGGAAATAACCGACCAGACAACCATTGGGCCTACGTAGTTTCCATTGGGACCGTTTACCGCCGTCACCCGCAGGGACAGGGTTTCATCGCCAAGTTTGATGCGTGCCGAGTGCGGCAGGCTAGATGAATCCGCCAGCATTTGACGCTGAAAGGATGGGTTCTTGTGGAAGACGTCGATGTTGGTGCCCACAAGATCATCTGGCTTGATGGGGATGAGATGCTCAATAGCCCTCAGCGTATTAACGCTGGTCTGATTGGCATAAGTAACCTCAAGGCTATCCTTGTCGGCCATCATGACGTTGACTGGCATCTCGTCCATCATCTGACGAAGCATTTCGTTGTTTTCTTCTTGCTTCACACGATCAGTGACGATGCTCCAGACAAGAATTGGACCCAGGTAGTCGCGGTTCTTGCCGTACATGGCATCGACCTTGAGCTCGAGGTATTCGTCGCCCAATTGGATAACAGCGATGTGCGGCAGGTTCCGTGGATCAGACAAAAGCCGACGCTGCATATCCGGGTTCTTGTGGAAAATATCGATGGATTGACCAACGATCTGGTCTGCGCGGCAAGGCAGCAGATGCTCGATCTGCGCAAGCGCGTCAATTGTTGCCTTGTTGGCAAAGTTGATCTTGAAGTCATTGTTGATATCGCAGGTCATTGCAGCAATTGGCATTGCCTGCATCATCTCAGCGAAACCCGGCGTGCCACGCGAACTTGTGCTGGCGCCTACATCGCTATCTTTTCGTTGGGCCGATCCAAACATTTGATTCCCCTTTATTCATGCCAGTGAGTTCCACCGTTGGGGATAGTCCCTTCCCCGGGTAAGTCGACGGTGGTCTGGCTGCCTTCGACGACATTGGGGATTAAAGGGATTTACAATTAACATTTATTTAAAAATGCGCGTATTGACGCAACCTATCCTTAGCGGTGTTATTTTTCCGCCCGGATAAATGCCTCATATTTCATAAGGTTATGGTGCCCCTGCCGAATGAGAGCCGGGCCCGCGGTGCATCTGAAGGTCCAGAGCAACCCCATTTGGTCTGGGGAAAACATGGCGAATGGCCCTGAAACTTTCTATGGCATGACAATCTCAAACCAGAAGTCGAAGTCATCCAAAAGATCCACCAGATCCAGGAGCGCCTGCCCCTCGCCCTTCATCTTGAGCTTTCCTTCGGCGCTGAGCTGGTCCACTGACTTTTCCTTCAGGAACAAATCAACCAATGAGCCTCGGTCCACCGTGAGCGCAAGATCTGCGTCCACTGCGCCACCTTCTGCCAACGGTTGGTGGTGGAGGACCCCATTTTCCATCCGCACAAGGAATTGCTCGTCAGTGTCTGAGACCTTCAGCGCGATAGAGAATTTCTGCGCACCGGCCTTGGTTCCATTAAGGCGCACGGAAAGAGAATCCAACAATTGGTCTACCGGCAAGGCCCGAAGGGTGCCGGTGCCGCCGGGTCGCGGCACATCCGATGGTGCCCGCGGATTTCGAAGCTCCATGGCACCGGTAAGATAGAACCCGCGCCAAGGCCCGGATTCTGCCTGATATCCCAATTGCTCCAGTGTATCGGCCTGAAGCTCCCGCGCAGCCTTGTTGGAAGGGT
>JAJFIL010000056.1 GCA_021774965.1 Alphaproteobacteria bacterium | reverse complement strand
TAGTTTTTTTGCATGAAATAGACAACGCCGATGTTGTTGTAGGCCTTCGCATACTCAGGGTTGAGGAAGATCGCCCGGAGAAATTCATCGATCGCCCGGTCGTATTGCCCCAGTTCCTTATAAATAACCCCTTTGTTGTTGTAAGTATCAGGATTGTTTGGGTCCTGTTTTTCCGCCTTGACGTAATTATCCAGAGCTTTTTGCCAATCTTTGGCCTGTTGATAAAAAACCGCACGGTTGAAATAGAAATCGCTGTTTTGAAAAACGTTCTCCTGACGGGCCGGGTCGGTTCTGGTTATTTCCGGTTTCGATACGGGAGAAGGTAAAGACGCGACTTGCTGTTTATCCTTTTGGACTTCAATCGTCAACTCGGAGCCTGTTTCCTCCTTTTTCACGGAAACTATTTCAGACATCCCCGGACGGGGAGGCAGAACTTTTCCCATTTCTTCTTCGACGGGTTTAATTGGAGTTTCTGGTATTGTCGCAATTTCCGGTTGCGGGATTTTCTCTTCCACAGGTTTCAGCGCCGGAGATGACTCAGGAACCACCGTCTTTCGCTCCACAACCGCCGTCTCTTCGCCCAACGGTTTTGCGGCAGACTCGGGCCGCGAAACGCTACCCCCCTCTTCTTCGACAGGTTCAGATGGAGTTTCCAACACCTTCGCAATTTCCGGTTGCAGGATTTTTTCTTCCACAGGTTTCAGTGCCGGGGATGATTCAGGGACCACCGCCTTTTTCTCCAAAACCACTGCCTCCTCACCCGGCCCCACCGCCGGAACCTCAGGAGGCGCAACTTTCAAAACTTCTTGCTCCGGTACTTTTAAAGGGGTCTTGGGAGCCTCAGAAATTTCAGGTTTGGATACGGGCGAAGGTAAAAACGCGAGTCCTTCCCCCCGGACTTCAATAGCCCGTTCCGACTCTTTTATAGTTTGTTTCCCTGGTGGATAGGGAAGAATTTTTTTCGGAGAGCGGGGCGCTTCGGAAAGGACTGCCGTTTTCTCCAAAACCACCGCCTCTTCCACCAACGGCTTTTTTAAAACCTCCCGCGGCGGAGCTTTTAAAATTTTCTCATTGGGGGTTTTAGGAGAAACTCTGGAGTCGAATGGCGCCTGGGCCGTTTCCTGCGGGGGCGGGGTTTGCCGATTATTAAAATCAAACGCACCGGTGGCAATCAGATACGCTAAAATTGCAGTGGGGAGAATGATTAACAGACCGATTCGAAATACCGACCAGAGGCCGGGATGTTGCAACGGATTTCTTTTGCCTACCAGATTGATTTCCTGGGGGTCCCATTTCGGGGCCGATTTTTCCTTAACGGCCTTTTTAAGGCTGTCTGCGATCAGACTCACGATGGACTCCTAGGAGGACTTGGAAACGGATAAAAGAATCGGTTTCCGCCCTGAAAATTTTAACGCATCCACATGAATTCTGGCTGACGAGGCCTGCTTATAAGGTCCGACATAAACCATATACCAGGCCTGATCTCCCGTCACCGCCTTTTTCCAATAGGCCTTATAACCTTCTTCTCTGAGCTTTCGCACTTCTTCCCTGGCCTTAGACACTTCCTGCAAAGAATAAATCTGAATTCGGAAGTTGCCCTCCCCCATCCCATCGGCTTGGCTCGATGCTATTGTTGAAGTTTTCTCAGAGTCCGAATCCGCCGCGTTATTTTCAGGCTCTGCCGTTGCGGACTCGTTTTCCGAATCCGAAGAATCTCTCATGGGGGGAATTTCTTTTTTGCCCATAGGTTGTGCCATTCCAAATTTAGTTTTTAGATCTCTGAATTCGGATCTCCAGTCGATTTCCATCTGGGCGGAAACAAAAAATGCCACTCCGGTAAGAAAAAACAAAACCGATACAATCACTGGTAAACGGAACCGGACAAAATGCTCACGGTAATAATTCTTTTCATCTTCACCCAAAAGGCTCTTGATGCCGTGATTGACCTGAGGCCGGTCAATAATATCCACCTGGTCGTTGTATCCGCTCAGAAGAGCCCGGTCGCACACCAGATTGATCAACCGGGGATACCCCTGGGAGTATTTGAAAATCTCCTTGACCGCCGATGGCTTGAATGAAACACGGGACCCCGCTCCGGCGACCAGAAGCCGGTGGTTGATGTATTGAACCGTTTCTTCCGGCGATAAAGGCTTAATTTCATAGCGGATGGAGATCCGCTGGTTGAGTTGCTTCAATTCCGGAGACTTTAGCTTGTCGTTCAGTTCCAGTTGCCCGACAAAAATAATTTGCAGGAGCTTCTCTTTTTCCGTTTCCAGATTAGACAGAATTCGCAGTTGTTCCATCACATCCAGAGGCAGATTCTGGGCTTCGTCAATAATCAATACCGTAGAACCGCCGGCCCGGTGCTGTTCCAGCAGGAAGGTGTTCAAGGCGTCGAGCAGTTCTTTTTTTGAAGCGCGGTTGACCCAGTTCATATCGACACCTTCACTGAAATCCACCTCCAGGGAAGGATTCTCTGAAACCGTTTTTTCAGCAAACACCGATATCGGTT
>JAJFIL010000055.1 GCA_021774965.1 Alphaproteobacteria bacterium | reverse complement strand
AACAAAGACCTCCTCAATCGCATCCGTGACCTCTCTAAGGAGAAGCGCGAGGTCAGCACCCAGCTTGATAACCTTTATGGGCAGCTCAGCAATGGGCTGACCCTTGAGGGGAGCTTGAAATCTCATATCAACAAGCTTCAGGAACGAAGAGATCAGCTCATCAAGCTTATAGCGGGTTTGGAGCGCGAACGGGACCGGCCTACCAAGATGCTCTCTCAAGTCCAGCGTGAAGCGTTTACAGTGTCTGCAAAGAAGAGGTTGCTCCATCCAGATGATGCAGGGTTTCGACGCGCCTACTTGCGCCAGATGGTCTCTCGGGTGGATGTCAGCGATGAAGAGATCAGGATTACTGGCCCAAAAGCAGCGTTAGCAAGCGCGGCGCTGGCCGATCAGGGCCCCGAAGAAAAAGTTCTTACTTTTGCACGGGAATGGCGCACCCAAGAGGATTCGAACCTCTGACCTCCGCCTTCGGAGGGCGGCGCTCTATCCAGCTGAGCTATGGGTGCGGATCAGGGTGTGACCCTAAGGGCGCGGACCCTAACTGATCCAGCGCCCGGGTGCAAACGGCCTTTCGCGGGATGCCAACTAGCGGAGGCGGGTGCTCCTGGCCCCCTTAAGAGCGCGTTGATGGCACCGGCTTTTCCCCTACCACGGGACCTGAGTATTCATCATTCTTGTGATAGGTAAGCTGCAGGAACACGTCTTCCAGGTCCGATTGTTGTGTGGTGATGTCGCAGATCTCGATGCCGGCATTCTGGATCCGGGTGATGATTTCACCGGCCATGATGTCTTCGGGAGAATAGCTCACCGCGAAACAACCATCGGCGCGCGCTTCCACCTTTAGCCCACCCAGATCCGGCAGAGGCACCTCTCCCGCCGGGCGGATGACCAACTGTTTCTGTTCAATCCGGTGAAGCAAGGTTTCTTTTGCTTCCACTGCCGCTACCTCGCCATGATTGATAATGGCGATGCGATCACACAGCTCCTCGGCCTCTTCCAGATAGTGTGTCGTAAGAACGATGGTGGTGCCGCGGGCGTTCAGCTCTCGCACATAATCCCAAAGCTGTTTGCGGAGTTCGATATCCACACCCGCAGTGGGTTCATCCAGCACCAGGACAGGAGGTTGATGGACCAGCGCCTTGGCCACCAGCAAACGCCGCCGCATCCCCCCTGAGAGGGTGCGGGCATAGGCATCTGCCTTATCAGCCAGGCCGACGGCATCAAGGATTTCCAAGGTCCGGCGTTCAGCCTTTGGAACCCCATAGAGGCCCGCCTGAAGCTCCATGGCTTCAGCCGGCGTAAAGAATGGGTCGATGTTTAGCTCTTGCGGGACCACGCCGATGGCAGCACGGGCCTGGCGAGGGTTCTTGTCGATATCAAAGCCCCAGATCGAAACATCGCCGGAAGTTTTCACCACCAGGTCAGCCAGAATGTTGATGAAGGTGGACTTTCCCGCCCCGTTGGGGCCCAAAAGCCCAAAGATCGAGCCCTGCGGCACGTAAAGATCTACGCCCTTTAGCGCTTCCATAGGGGCCTGCCCGCGGGAGCCCCGGTAGGTCTTGCGCAAATTGCGAGCTTCGATAGCGTGTCCGGCAGCCGACATATATGCGCCCCTTGATATTGGCCCTTCAATTTTGCCAGCCTAATGCTGGTTCAGGAGGGGCCAAACTGAATTCTTTGAGATTGAGAGGAGCATCGCTATCATCCGGCCCTCGTTTCCGTCAATGGTTAGCCGCCGCATGGCTGCCATGCCTCCCCTTATTGTGACCTGTCATCATGAGCTGTCATTGCGACTAGATCAGAGTGACCAGATCAGACCGCCAGAATAGAGATTGTCCGCATGGCTACTCCCTCCAAACCAAATTCCGTCCAACCCATCGGAGAAGGCGATCACCTCTATCTCATTGATGGCTCAGGCTATATTTTCCGGGCCTATCATGCGCTGCCGCCGCTGACCCGGAAATCAGACGGGATGCCCGTGGGGGCTGTCTCAGGGTTTTCCTCCATGCTGCACAAATTGGTGGAAGAGCTTAAAGGCGGTGATCGCCCTACTCACCTGGCTGTCATTTTTGATCATTCGGGCAAAAGCTTCCGCAACGACATCTATCCTGAATACAAGGCCCATCGCCCCCCTGCTCCGGAAGATCTGGTGCCGCAATTTGCCATGGTGCGAGAGGCCACCCGTGCCTTTGGACTTCCCTCCATCGAGATGGAAGGTTTTGAAGCCGACGACCTGATCGCCACATACGCGCGCCAGGCCCGGGACGCGGGCGCTCATGTAACCATCGTCTCTTCGGACAAAGATCTGATGCAGATGGTGGATGAAGGCTGTGATCTTCTGGACACCATGAAGAACCGGCGTCAGGGTCCTGAGGAAGTGGTCGAGAAATTCGGCGTCGGTCCGGAAAAAGTCATCGAAGTCCAGGCCCTTTCTGGTGATAGCGTGGACAATGTCCCCGGTGTTCCGGGCATTGGTGGGAAATCCGCAGGCCCCATCATTCGCGAGGTGGGTGGGCTGGATGCCCTTATCGGCCCGGACGCAGAGCCCGATGAGATCAAGGCCAAGCTGCAGAAGACGTTTGATCAGCTGCAGTCCGATATTGATGCCGCGGCGGGAGAGCCGCTCAAATTGGGCGCAGGCGGGCCCATCGCGCGGATATTGCTTGAGACCTTTGGCATTACCGAAGCACAACTGGGCAAGGATAAGTCCGGCAAACCTTCGGCGGACACAAAATCGCTGGAGGCCATCGCGGCAAGCGGTAATGTCTTTGTACAGAACATCCTTCGGGCCCGGATGTTAAAGAAAATGGTCGGCTCGCAGATCGACACCATTGTTGCGAATGCAGATAAGGCAGCGGTGAGCCGCGAGCTTGTAACCCTGAAGCAAGATGTGGATGTAGATGTTCCTGTTGGGAATTTCGGGCTCCATGAGCCAGACCCCAAGGTGCTAATTCCCTACCTGAAATCCATGGAGTTCAAAACGCTTGTTCGCCGTGTTGCGGCAGACTTCGATATTGAGGATGTGGATGCCATCACAGCTGAAGGCTCTTCTTCTTTGGCGGCGCCATCCAGGGAGACGCCGGCAACCTCATCCAATGATGCGCCTTCTACGAGCGCTCCAATGAGCCCCGCAGAGGCTGGCGGCTCTCCCGGCGCGGTGATGGACCGGGGCGCCCTTGTCAAAGCGATTGATCCTGACAGCTATGAAACCATCAACACGATGGCGGCTCTGGAAGACTGGATTGCTCGTGCCACAGAGGCGGGCACTGTTTGCGTGGACACGGAAACGACCTCGCTTGACACCATGGTGGCGCGATTGGTGGGCATCTCCCTTGCCATTGTGCCGGGGGAGGCTTGTTATATTCCCTTTGGCCATGGCAGCGGAGACGGGCTCAGCTTTGAAGATGTGCCCGAACAAATCGATCTCAGACTGGCGTTGGAAAAGCTAAAGCCCCTCTTGGAAGATCCGTCGGTCTTGAAGATCGCGCAAAACGTCAAATATGACTTTGAGATTCTTGCGCGCCAGGGCATACGGCTTTTTCCATTTGACGATACCATGCTCATCTCTTATGCGCTGGATGCCGGGCTGCATGGCCATGGCATGGATGCTCTGTCCAAGGAGCATTTAGGACACACGCCTATCCCGTTCTCTGAAATTGCGGGCAAGGGCAAGGCGCAAAAGACATTTGATGAAATACCGGTGGACGAAGCCACCCGCTATGCAGCGGAAGATGCTGATGTCACGTTGCGCTTGCATAAATTGCTCAAGCCGCGCCTGCCTGCTGATGGGCTAACCACGGTTTATGAAACCCTCGAAAGACCGCTGATCCCAATTCTTGCTGATATGGAAATGGCGGGGGTTAAGGTGGATCGTCAAGTGCTCTCGCGCCTGTCGGGAGATTTTGCCCAACGCATGATGGCACTGGAAGCCGAGGCCCATGATCTGGCCGGAGAAAGCTTTAATCTAGGCTCGCCCAAGCAATTGGGTGAGATCATGTTTGAAAAGCTGGGTTTGCCCGCAGGCAAGAAAACCAAGACCGGTGCCTATGCTACCGGCGCGGATGTGCTGGAAGGCCTTGCCGCGGAAGGCCATGACCTGCCTAAAGTCTTGCTCACCTGGCGGCAACTTTCCAAACTCAAAGGCACCTACACAGACGCCTTGCCTGAGTTCATCAATGCGGAAACAGGCCGCGTGCATACGTCATATTCCTTGGCGGCGACCACTACGGGACGCCTCGCATCGTCCGACCCCAATTTGCAGAACATTCCCATTCGCACACCAGAAGGCCGCCTGATCCGCACTGCCTTCATCGCGGATAAAGGGAACAAACTGATCTCCGCAGATTACAGCCAGATCGAACTGCGCGTGCTGGCCCACGCAGCAGATATTCCTGAGTTGCGCAAAGCATTCGAGGATGGGCTGGACATTCATGCCATGACGGCATCTGAAATGTTTGGCGTGCCCATCGAAGGCATGGATCCTTCGGTGCGGCGGCGCGCAAAGGCAATCAACTTCGGCATCATCTATGGCATTTCTGCATTCGGGCTCGCGAACCAATTGGGCATTTCTCGCGGCGAAGCGCAGGACTATATCAAAACCTATTTCGAGCGCGTCCCCGGCATTCGCGATTACATGAACAGCACCATTGAGGACTGTCGCCGGGAAGGTTATGTGGAGACAATTTTCGGACGGCGTTGTCACTATCCCAATATCAATTCAAAAAACCCGGCGCAGAGATCCTTCAATGAGCGCGCTGCCATCAATGCCCCCATTCAGGGTTCTGCTGCCGACATTATTCGCCGCGCCATGATCCGCATGCCGGACGCCCTGAATGCGGCCAAGCTGGATGCCACCATGCTGTTGCAGGTCCATGATGAATTGATCTTTGAGACCCCCGCCGCGCAAGTTGAAGACACCATCACGATTGCCAAGCAGATCATGGAGAACGCCACGGACCCCGCGCTTGTGCTTTCTGTTCCTCTCATTGTGGACGCCAATTCCGGAGACACCTGGGATGAGGCGCACTAGCTGATTTTATTTCCAAAAAGGAGAAACCCCATGGGTGAAATTGCCCTGCAGAAACAATCCATCACCGCCGAAGCAGCCCAACGTGTTCTTGAAGCTGCCGATGCGAAAGCCAGGGAAATAGGCGTGCCTATGGTTATCGCCGTGTGTGATGAAAGCGGCGTTCTGAAGACTTACCGCCGCATGGATGGTGCCCAACAGCTGAGCGTGGAGATCGCGCAAGACAAAGCCTATACCGCCATCTCTTTCAGCATGCCCACCCACGCTTGGTTTGAATTCATCAAAGATGATGCACCGCTTTATCAGGGTATCGTCAACACACCGCGCCTTGTTGTCTTTGGCGGCGGCTATCCCATTAAGCTGGGCGACGAAGTGATCGGCGGTATCGGCGTTTCTGGCGGCCACTACAGCCAAGACATGGAAGTTGCCGAAGCAGGACTGGCAGCGCTTGAAAACTAAGAGGCAGATTGGGCGCAGCGGCGAATATCACGCGGCACTTTCTTCTTCGCTGCCTTTGCCATTCTTGGAAGCATTTGGCTTCTTGTCAAAGCCAGCTTGGCTGAGCAGCTCTTTAAGCTCGGCGACGCGAGAGCTGGCGCCTTCCAGCAGGCTTTGGCGAAATTCTGGGCGCCTCATTTTGTCGTTCACACGCAACTGGATTTTCTGACCCAATTCCCCTTGAGGAAGAACGTCAGATGTCACCAGGCGCAGAAGGGTCAGAACTCTCTCTGCATGATCGGTGTGTTTCTTGTCGATCATGTCTAGCAAACCGGCCTTGCCATCTATCTCGCAAGCCAGTTGGCCAAAGGCTTCTACAATCTCGTTCTTTTGGTGTTCCTGAAGACCGGATTTCGAAACTTTGGCTTGCAGCTCCGCAAGGCGTTTCATGCGCCACATCACGGGCTTATCCCCATCAATGAAATAGACCTGGGATTTGTGAGAGGTCAGAAGCGGTTTGATGAAACTTGCCAGGGTGCGCTTGTTTTCCGCGCCCACAATGTTTTCCTCAAACTGGATCAGTTTCTCGATCTTGTCATCCACAGAACTGACATCCTGCAGATAGTCATCAATAACATCGTGAGCCACCAGCCGTTTGGAGCGCACGGTGAAGGCTTCAGTAATCTCATCCAGAGAGAGAAGCTTGCCCTGCCCCATCACCATCTTGGTGGCGAGGGTTTTGACTAGATTGATCTCTTCTTCCAAGCACCTAGGCATCAGGCGCCGAACACTCTTCAGCTCACGGATAATGCGCTGGGCGATGGCACTGCGGGAATTTGGAAGTTTGTTCTTGCCAAACTCTCGCGCGAGAACGCGCACACCGTCCCCGACGGGCGCATCCTTTTTGACCTGGCCCAGAAAAATATCTGCCATCAGGGTCAGAGAATCTCCGAGGTTTTCCTGATCCCCCAGAAGGTCCCCCAAGGCAGCGGCCCCTTCCAGCATTTCAGCAACGAATAGATCGATCACCTCAAGGCCAAGATCCCTCGCCGGGCCTTTGTCCGGAAGCTCTTTCATAAAGACCAGAAGCTGGGAAAGTTTGTCGCGCCACTCAGCGGTGCTGGACAAGTTGTCGGCAACAGCTGCGCACAAGAGATATTCTGCATCTCCATTGCCAACAAGTTTCTCGGCAATGGGGCCCAGTTTCTTGCCGCGTATTTTTGGGAACCGCCCGGCGCGATTATCTTTGTAGATGCGCTCGAAAGCTTTGTTGATCAATTCGTTGAGTTGTTTGACCGCACTTTGCGCATCTTCGTTCGCTGATTGGGCGTGAGCGACGGCAGCTTTCTGGATGGCGTGCTGCACAATGGTGCCAGCCGCCTCAAGCTGCTCCAGGATATCGGCCCGGTGCATCAACTCAATGGCTGTTAGTTTCCATTGCCCCAGTTGCTCGGTTAAAAGCCGGGCAATAACGGATCGGGCATGGTGGGTGTAAAGGTCCTGCGGCTTAAAGCAGGGGATCTCAGCATCCTTTTTGATCTCGACGCGGCCTGTGTCCACCGCATCGCCGATTTCGCAGATTTTGAGGGTCAGATACTCGCCCGTGGCATGGTCCAGGGTTTCCTTGACCACCTTTGCTCCGGTGCCTTCGCCCGCCATGACAAGGTCTTCGGCTTTTTCAGTTGCTGCTTTGCGATTGGGCAGAGCATCCCTCAGCTGCCAAGCTCCCTTGGCACCCTTGCGGATGAAAACCTCGTAGTGAACGGACTTGCCCGACATGCACCCACACCAATATCGCTAAGGCCCACGAACTATGAGCCTTGAGAGGGTGATCTTGCCTCATGCCAGGTTAAAGCGAGGTGAAATAGGGTTAAGCAAAAACGCAGAATTTGAGGGTTTTAGGCGTCTGTCGGCGCTGCTGCCTTAACCTCTGGATCCACGTGAGCCTCGTACTGAGCGAAGTTCTCAATGAACATCTTCACCAGCTTCTGAGCCTGCGCATCAAATGCGTCACCATCGGACCACGTAGCCCGGGGATCGAGAATAACGGCGTCGACCCCAGCAACCTCTGTGGGCACTTCGAAACCGAAGTTAACATCTTCCCGCATGGGTGCATCTGCCAGTGAGCCATCCAGAGCAGCGGCCAAAAGGGCCCGAGTCACCTTGATCGGCATCCGGTTGCCGGTGCCATAGGCCCCGCCCGTCCAGCCCGTGTTCACCAACCAGCAATTCACATCATGCTCGGCAATAAGATCGCGCAGCAAGTTGCCGTATTCGGTTGGGTGACGCGGCATGAACGGCGCCCCAAAGCACGTGGAGAATGTCGCGGTCGGCTCAGTCACACCTTTCTCAGTGCCCGCAACCTTGGCCGTGTAGCCGGACAGGAAGTGGTACATGGCTTGGCTTGGGGTGAGCTTTGAAATCGGAGGCAACACGCCAAAAGCATCGCACGTCAGCATGATGATGTTCTTGGGCTGCGGGGCAACGCCTTTAAGGCTGGCATTGGGAATGAAATCGATGGGATAGGCACCACGGGTGTTTTCCGTCAGTGAGCCATCATCAAGATCCAGCTCCCGCGTGGCCTCGTCCATCACCACATTTTCCAGAACGGTGCCGAACCGCTTTGTGGTGGCAAAAATCTCAGGTTCAGCCTCAGCAGAAAGATTGATCATCTTGGCATAGCAACCGCCTTCGAAGTTGAACAAGCCATGCTCGGACCAGCCGTGCTCATCATCGCCGATCAATGTGCGGCTGGGATCTGCGGAGAGCGTGGTCTTACCGGTGCCGGAAAGGCCAAAGAAGATTGCAGCGTCGTCATCGTCGCCCACATTTACCGAACAGTGCATGGGCATGACGTTCTTTGCTGGCAACAGATAGTTCAGTATGCTGAACACCGATTTCTTCGTCTCGCCTGCGTAAGATGTGCCCCCGATAAGAACCATCTTCTTGGAAAAATTGAGCGCAATCACCGTTTCAGAACGACAGCCATGGCGGTCGGGGTCGGCTTTAAAGCCCGGTAAATTCACAATCGAGAACTGCGGGGCGAAATCCCCAAGCTCTGCCAGAGGCGGACGGCGCAGCAAATGGCGAATAAACAGAGAATGCCAGGCAAATTGCGTGACCACGCGCACCGGCAGGCGGTGGGTCTCATCCGCGCCGCCATGAAGGTCTTGCACAAACAGTTCTTTGCCTTCCGCAAAATCCATCATGTCCTGATGCAGCAGGTCGAACTGCGCTTCGGTCATGGGCTCTGAATTTTCCCACCAGATGTGATCGGCAGAGGAAGCTTCCTTGACGATGAACTTGTCCTTGGCAGAGCGGCCCGTATGCGCGCCCGTGCGCACCACGAGGGGGCCGTCCTTGGCAATCTCGCCTTCACCGCGCTCTACCGCTGCCTGATAGGCGGCCGAAGCGGAATAATTCCAATGGGCGGCCTTGAGGTTCTTAAAGCCAAAAGCATCCAAGCCATGGCTGCTGATCACGGGACCGGTCTGTTTCACCTCAAATTCCTCCGTCGCGGCAGAGGCGCTTCTTGCTGCCCCTACGCAAATATCTCATCTAAATCACGGCAAGGAATTCCTTGCCCACCACGTGCCCACGTATTCCTACGCCAGAATAGGTCGCTTTCGCCCTAGATTTTCGAACCTTTTGGAAGGTCACTTCAGGGGCTGAGAGATCTCAGCACCTGTTGTTTCCTCCTCTTTAGAAAATCATGAACCAAAGTACAAGCACCAAGCCCAATTTGCTGCACGCTTAAGGCATTGCGGGCCTTTCGCGGCCCCTGCGCATCGGCTAAGCAAGGGGTTCAGGACCCTGTTATCAGGCTTCCTTGGAAACGAATCGACAAAAATGCAAGACCAGACACCCCATGGCCAGCCCTCTCCCGAGGGCGGCGTAGAAGAGTCTTTTTTGTTCCATGTGCGCAAAAGTGCCAGGGCGACCCTACGTCTGGCCTTGCCCACAATGGTGGCTCGAGCCGGTATTTTGGTCATGATCAGCTCAGATGCGCTGATGGTTGGGCACACCGGGCAGGCTGAATTCGCGCATTTGGGCCTTTCCTTTGCCGTGATCAGCGTCCTCATGATGATGGCCATCGGATTTATGCAGGGGATCATGGTCCTGACCTCTCAGGCCTTTGGTGCGAGGGAATACACCTATTGCGGCGAAGTATGGCGGGTAGGGCTTGGTGTTGCCGCCGTTCTGGGGCTAGTGATTCTGGCTGTCTCCCTGGTGGGAGACCCGGTGCTAAGGATGCTGGGGCAGAACGAAGCCATGGCAGCGGGCGGCGGGGCCGTGATCGCTCAATATGGTTGGGGCATGCCCGCCATGTTGCTCTATATCGCTTGCGGGAATTTCCTCGAGGGGCTGCAGCGCCCGCGCATCGGCATGGTGATCATGTGGAGTGCGGTGGTTCTGAACCTGGGCTTCAATGCCCTCTTTCTCTATGGGCTGGATATGGGGGCCGAAGGGGCCGCCGCCGCGACCTCTGTCGTCCGGTGGGTCTCGGTCGCGGTTATTTTCTCCTACATTTCCTTTGTCATGCATGATCGCAAGGACTTTGGCGTGTCTTGGTCTCGGCGAATCACCAATGAAGCTGTTTTGAGGTTCAGGCGCTATGCCAAGCGCGTGCTGAAATTGGGGGCACCCATGTCGCTTCAGATGGCGGTGGAGAGTGTTGCGTTTTCCACCCTCACTCTCACCGCCGGGACATTGGGGGAGGCACAATTGGCGGCCCACACGGTGACCCTCCAGATCATCCAGCTTCTGTTCATGCTGGCCATTGGTATGAGCGCTGCAACTGCCGTTCGTGTGGGATACGCTGTTGGCAGCGCCGATGTTCCAGGGGTGGCATGGGCGGGCTGGACGGGAGCCGGGCTGATCCTTCTGGTCATCGCGCCTTTCTCTATTTTGCTGGCGCTTTTTCCCGAGGGCGCGGCGAGAATTTTCATCACCGCACCGGATACCCTTGTGATTGCCAAAGTCACCATTCTCATTGGCTCCGTCGCCTTGATCTTTGACTGCCTCATGACGGTTATGTTGGGGGCCTTGCGGGGGGCAAGCGACGTATGGGTTCCGCTGATCTTCCATATTGGGGCCATGTGGGTGGTCATGGTGCCCGTGGGCCGCGTCTTGGCCCTCAATCAGGAAATGGGAGTGTCCGGGCTTTTCCTCGGCGTCTTTGCTGGCGTTCTTGCAGCCTCGGTTCTGTCATCTGCGCGGTTTTATTTCGTCTCACAACGCAAGATTAACCGCGCCTGAGTTCCACCACATCCTTGCCTTGGAATACTCTTATTTAATCGTTTAAGGTCCTTGCAGCGAACAAAGCATCTTGCATGGCTGGAATGGGGTTAAATAATGGCAACTATTGCACTCGTCGATGATGACCGGAACATCTTGACGTCCGTCACCATGGCACTGGAATCCGAGGGCTATAACGTCAAATCATTCAGCGATGGATCTGCGGCATTGGCAGCCTTTGCCACCATGTCTCCGGACCTTGCCGTTCTGGATATCAAGATGCCCCGCATGGACGGGATGGAGCTTCTGCGTCGCCTGCGACAAAAATCCGATGTGCCTGTGATCTTCCTCACTTCCAAAGACGAAGAAGCCGATGAGCAGCTGGGTCTTGAACTGGGTGCCGACGACTATATCAAAAAACCCTTCTCCCAGAGGCTGCTCCTTGCCAGGGTCAGAGCCGTCCTGCGCCGCGCCTCCGCTGACGCAAGTATGGAACGCAAGAGCGAAGAAGATAACATTATGGTACGCGGGCGTCTTTCCATGGACCCCATGCGCCATGCCTGCACGTGGGACGAAAAGAACGTCACACTGACGGTGACCGAATTTCTGATCCTTCAGGCCCTGGCACAGCGACCAGGCTTTGTAAAAAGCCGCGATAACCTGATGGATGCGGCCTATGATGATCAGGTCTACGTAGATGACCGCACCATCGACAGCCACATCAAACGATTGCGCCGCAAGTTCAAACAGGTGGACCAAGGATTTGGTGCCATTGAAACCCTCTACGGGGTAGGCTACCGCTTTCAGGACGGCAACTAGTCCGTTTTGCCCTTAGTCTATTCTGCCTTGGGAGAGCCCCAGAGTTGACGGCTGAAGACAGCAACGACACAGAAACACCGGACCAGTCCACTGGCGGGAGCAATGGCGGAACGAATGGCGTGTTGCGTCATCTTGCCAATGCGAGGACCCGTGCTGCCGAAGCTCTTTTGCCCGACCGAAACCGCGGTGGGCGCTTTTTGGACCGCTTGGCGGTTCGCCTTCTTTTAATCAATGTCGCCGGGCTTGTGGTCTTTGGAATACTGATCATCTGGTTTGGAGGGTCACAAAGCGGCCTCATCGACGAACGTATGCGGGCACTGGATGTGCACAGCGGCATCATTGCAGGCGCCATTGCCGATGGAGCGGTGACCTCCCCCGTCGGTGTACGCACCGAGATCGATGTGGACGCAGCCAATCGCATCCTGCGCCGCCTGGTGCGCCGCACCGGTTATCGCGCCAGGCTCTACAGCACTGATGGAACGTTGCTTGCCGACAGCCGATCACTGGATGCCAGCGGTGCTGTGGAAATGCGCGTCATCGATCCACCCACCGGATTTGAAGTTTTCATGCAGAGGCTCAGCTTTGGCGTCGACTGGATGTTAGGCGTGATCCCCCGCGACGCGAAGCCCTATGCGGAAGGCCCCAATGTTCGATATGAGGAAGTCACGGCAGCTCTCAATGGCGTCCAAAACCCCGATCGAATGAGAAATGTGCGCATTGATGAAGGTGGCGACATCATCATTTCTGTTGCAACGCCTGTGCAGCGCTTCCGGGCCTATCTTGGCGCCTTGATGCTGTCTGCTGAGGGCGACGACATTGAAGAGGCCATGCGTCAGGAGCGCCGGGTTCTGTCTCGCATCTTCCTATTGGCCATGGTGGCCACCTTCCTGATCACCATCGCCTTTGCCATGAGCGTTGTGGGACCTATCCAGCGCCTGGCAAGAGAAGCTGATCGTGTTCGGCGCGCAGGCCGCGCCGGCAGCGGAACAGACATGCCGCGGCTTCCTGAATGGCCTGACCGGCGCGATGAAGTCGGCGATCTTGCCCGCTCGCTCAAGGAAATGACATCCGCGCTTTATGGGCGCATTGATGCCATTGAAAGCTTTGCTGCTGATGTCTCTCACGAGATCAAGAACCCCCTGACCAGTTTGCGTAGCGCGGTCGAAACCTTTGAGCTGGCCAAGACTGACGAGGCCCGGGAGCGGCTTCTCTCCATCATTCGCGATGATGTGGGCCGCCTTGACCGACTTATTACCGATATCTCTGATGCCTCGCGCCTTGATGCAGAACTGACCCGGGAAGCTGCCGAGCCCATGCTTCTCGCTCCTCTTCTACGTGGCCTTACACAGATTTATACGGACCTGTCCGGTGAGCAAAATATTCGTGTGCGGATTGAAATTGATACAGGCGCCCTGCCCGAAAATGCGCTAAAAATTCAGGGAATTGAATCGCGCCTTGGTCAGGTTATTCAAAACCTTTTGTCCAACGCCATATCCTTTTCGCCTGAGGGCGGTGAAGTGCGCCTTGCTGCTCGACTGAGCCGAGACGGTGGGCAAGATCAGGTGATCCTGACCGTCGAAGATGATGGGCCCGGCATTCCCGAGGAAGGGATTGAGCGAATATTCGAGCGCTTCTATACCGAACGCCCCGAAGCGGAAGCCTTTGGCAAGAACTCGGGCCTTGGGCTTTCCATCTCGCGCCAGATTATTACTGCGCATGGTGGGCTGATCTGGGCGGAAAACAGACTGGATGAAAACGGCAAGCCCAAAGGGGCGCGATTTGTTGTGAGCCTTCCCGCTGCAAGCTATCCATGACGGATACGATCAACATCCATGGAACCTGCGTTGCCGTTGAGGGTCGTGGCGCCCTGTTCCGGGGGGCGGCGGGGTCCGGTAAGTCTGATTTAGCCCTTCGCCTGATTGAGCGAGGCGCTCAGCTTATTGCTGACGACCAGGTCATTCTGAGCCAAGAGGATGATCAGAAAATCCGTACCTGTTCCGAGCCTCGCCTGGAAGGGCGGCTTGAAGTTCGAGGCATCGGCATCTTGAAAGTACCTTTTGTGCAGAGTGCCCCCTTGTTGGCGGTCTTTGATCTTGTTGCCCCAGACCAGGTGCCTCGTTTGCCGGAAACAGAGTGGGCGGAGCTCTTGCCAGGACATAAAACCCGCCTGTTCCGCATTGCGCCCTTTGAGGCCTCTGCGCCTGACAAGGTGCGGCTTACTCTTGGCGCGCTGGCTCATTCCCAAGCCTGAAGTGCGCCCCAAGGAACACGAAACTGTGTCCTTCCTGCCGCAGTCCCAACGTCTTGCCTCGCCCCAGAACAGGCCTATTTCTAAAGGGTACCTCCCCGCCAGCCTGGAAAGGTTTGGTAAAGGAATGACATGGAAGCTTAACGGCGAATGTCGCTCACTAGTGCAGCGCACAATTTCTTCTTGAGTTGTACGTAAAGCTGGTGGATGATTTTCGGCGACAAGCACCGATGGGGGGTGCGGATCGGCCTTACTTAGGGCCAAGTCGGCTTAAAGCCAAGTGGGCTTAAGGTCATGTGGGAAAGACAAAGCGCCTCGGCGCGGCGTCTAAGCTGGGGCGCTCTGGTGCGCCTCACGGGATGGACGGAAGATGCGATGATTGGCCTTGTGGTGGTCACTCACGGCGGGCTAGCCCGCGAACTTCTAAAGGCAGCGGAGCACGTATGTGGTCCGCAGCCCCAGACCGAAGTTGTGTGCGTCGATCCCGACGATGACCCCAAGGCCCGCACGCAAGACATCAAGGATGCTGCTGCCCGTGTCGATACCGGCGCGGGCACAATTGTATTAACTGACATCTACGGCAGCACGCCCTCCAACGCAGCCCTGTCAGCAGTAACAGGCGGGCGCGACCGGGTCATATCCGGCGTGAATGTCCCCATGCTGATCAAGCTGGCTTGCGTCCGCACTAACGACAATATGCAGCAAGCCGTAGATGCCGCCAAAGTGGCTGGCCAAAAGTATATTTGCGTATCAGGCGATACAGAGGGTACAAAAGCCGCTGAATGAGCGGAAAACCACAAACACGCAAATTGACCATCCAAAACGAGCGAGGGCTGCACGCACGGCCCTCGGCAAAGTTTGTCGGCTGCGCCGGTGAGTTTGAGGCAGAGATCACCGTTACCAAAGACGGGGAAACTGTGCCCGGCACCTCCATCATGGGCTTGTTGATGTTTGGGGCCTCCTCCGGCACAGAACTGGAAGTCACCGCCGAGGGACCTGATGCCGAAGCGGCTCTGAATGCCCTGGAAGCGCTGGTGAATTCAGGCTTTGGCGAAACGGCCCCTGACTAGGAGGTGGTCATCCGATATCTGCAAGTTGAAAGTGGGGGAAGGGCCGGCCTGCATCGGCAAGCGCTGACAACGAAATAAAATCGCAAACCTTGCCAAAATCTTCCCACATCTTGGCAACCTCTGGATGGCTATGAGCCATCTCAACGGCTTCTACACTCTTCCATTCAAATATCTCGAGATAGACCCCATCACTGGAGAGCAATACCAGCGCTTCTCTATCAGTTGCAAGATCCAGTCGCCGGAGCGTAGGAAGGTGTCCTTTGATCTTGTCCTTTAACTCCGCGTCTTTCCCTTCTTTTGGGTGGTACATTGCGATAACAAAGTTTCCAAACTCCTTGTGATCATCCATTGCATAGACCTCTTGTTGTTGATGGATCAAACCTCCCGGCAGTCGCCAACATGATCAAGATTGCTAAGGAATCATCGGCCCGTCAATTGGCGACCTTTGGCGATTAACCTGACCTAAATAAAGATATAAAGATTTCTTTATATCTCCCTTGCCAACTGGATTTCTCGCTGCTATGACCCATCTTATGTGGCTCGAGCCAACTCAATCATGCGCTCTTGGGTCCCACCCTCTATTTTTCAGGAGCATCTCATGACCGCCGATTACGCTGTTAAAGACATTGGCCTTGCCGATTGGGGCCGGACCGAATTGGATATTGCAGAAACCGAAATGCCGGGCCTCATGGCCACGCGGGAAGAATACGGACCCAGCCAGCCCCTCAAAGGCGCACGCATTGCCGGCTCCCTGCACATGACCATTCAGACCGCAGCGCTGATTGAAACGCTGACGGCCCTGGGCGCCGAAGTGCGCTGGGCCTCGTGCAACATCTATTCAACCCAAGACCACGCCGCTGCTGCCATCGCGGCCACCGGCGTTCCTGTGTTCGCCCACAAGGGTGAAACACTGGAAGAATATTGGCAGTTCGCTGACAAGATTTTCGAATGGCCCAATGGTGAAGTGGCCAACTTGATCCTGGACGACGGTGGGGATGCCACCATGTTGATCCTGCTGGGTGCGGAAGCCGAGACTAATCCTTCCGTGATTGCCAGTCCTTCCAACGAGGAAGAAGAAGAGTTTTTCAAGGTGATCCGCAATCGCCTGGAAACACATCCGGGTTGGTATTCCAACATCAAGAAAAACATCATGGGCGTATCAGAAGAAACGACCACTGGTGTTTTGCGCCTCTATGACCGGCAGAAGGCAGGCACGCTTCCGTTCCCCGCAATCAACGTGAATGACAGTGTGACCAAGTCCAAGTTCGACAACAAATACGGGTGTAAGGAATCACTCCTCGACGGCATTCGTCGTGGTACGGACGTTATGATGGCAGGCAAGGTTGCCTTGGTCGCTGGTTATGGCGATGTGGGCAAGGGCTCTGCCCTTTCCCTGCGTGGTGGCGGCGCGCGGGTGATGGTCACAGAGATCGATCCTATCTGCGCCCTGCAGGCCACCATGGACGGCTTTGAAGTTGTCACCATGGATGATGACATCCATCGCGCCGACATTGTCGTCACCGCTACCGGCAACAAGGACATCCTGACCGTCGATCACATGCGTAAGCTGAAAGACATGGCCATCGTTTGTAACATCGGTCACTTTGACAATGAAATTCAGGTTGAAGGTCTCAAGAACTTCAAATGGACCAATGTGAAGCCTCAGGTCGATCTGATCGAGTTCCCCGATAACAAGCGCATGATACTTTTGAGCGAAGGCCGTCTGGTGAACCTTGGCAATGCAACAGGTCACCCGTCGTTCGTGATGTCTGCCTCCTTCACCAACCAGGTGCTGGCGCAGATCGAGCTCTATCAGCATGGCGATAACTACAAGAACGAAGTTTATGTGCTGCCCAAGCACCTGGACGAAAAAGTCGCCCGCCTGCATCTGGACAAGCTGGGAGCCAAGCTCTCGGTGTTGACCGATGAGCAAGCGGCCTACATCGGGGTGCCCAAAGACGGGCCTTACAAGACGGATCAGTATCGCTACTAAAAGCGGCAAAAGACTCGCATGAATTGAGGCCCTGCCCGATGACTCGCGGCGGGGCCTTTTTTGTGTCCAGCAGCCCTGAGTCCGCACACAGACTCTCTGTGCGAAGAGGTTCCGCTCTCGGATGATTTAAAAGGTTAACAAAGTACGAATTCCTCTCGACACGTGAGTCCCACCGGAGTCAAATCATAAAATCAAAGTGATTCGTTTTGGGATCTTCGAAACACGCGGGGGCGCGGCGTCGAGGTGGGTGAACAACTCATATCCATATTGCCAATTGCAGGCTCTGTATGCCTGGCGGTGGCCTGTGCCTTGTGGGTAGCAGCTTCCAATGCGGAAGCGCGCCGCATTCAAGCACAGCTGCGCGTCCGGCTACGGGACAATGAAGGGCGACTGGAACAATCCGAAGCGGTTCTCGCTTCTGACCCTGGGCTCATTCTCGTCTGGGGGGAAGCCGAAGGCCATGCCCCTTCCCTGCCCGTGCCCGCCGCAGATTTGCCGCGCGGAACAGCGCCCATGGCGCCCAATCATATTGCCGGAGATTTTGAGGCCGTATTAGGCCGCATTGAACGCACCCCGGCAGAACAATTCCGAACCTTCCTCGCGCGCCTTGCGCCAGAAGGCCTGCAGAGCTTTGCCCAAGCCCTTGAAGAATTGCGAGGACGGGGCACACCATTTTCCATGGTCATTGACCGGAAAGACCATGGAGAATTTGAGGCTACTGGTCAGACCATCGGCCCCCGGGCCATCGTCCGTATTCGCGATGTCGCCGGTGCCGTACGCGAAGTCAAACGCCTTGGCGACCTGCTTAAGGAAACAGACGATAGTGCCCGCGGCCTAGCAAGCCTGCTTCATTCGCTGCCCACACCCGTGTGGCGGCGAACGGAAGATAACAAGCTGGCCTGGGTCAATCGCGCCTACGTAAAAGCCGTTGAGGCCGATAGCCCTGAAGAAGTTCTTGAAAAGGGTCTGGAGCTGGAAGCAGGCGCCAAGCGGCTTGCTCAACGGGTAAGGCAGGAAGAAACAACACTCTGTGAGCGCCATCATTTCGTAACAGCGGGCAAGCGCCGGGCCATGGACTTGGTCGAAGCGCCTCTGCCGGGGGGCACAGGCGGTCTTGCTATTGACCACACGGAGACCGAAGAGCTTTCCCGGGTTCTGGACGAAACCGAACAGGCCCATGACCGGACGTTGGACAAGCTGGCAACAGCCGTTGCTATTTTTGGTCCAGACAAGATTTTGCGCTTTTCCAATCAGGCTTTCGCACAACTTTGGGATCTGGATCAAAGCTGGTTGGAAACTTTGCCGCCCCATTCAGAAATCCTAGAGCGCTTGAGAGAAGACCGCCGCCTGCCAGAGCAGCGGGACTTCCGCAGCTGGAAAGCCAGCCGACTGGCCCTTTATACCGAAGCAACCGGCGTAGAAGACGATACCTGGCATCTGCCCGATGGGCGCTCGCTTCACATTGTTTGCAGTCCGCACCCTCTTGGCGGTTTGATTTTCCTTTATGAGGATGTCAGCGAACGCATTGCACTTGAAAGCCAGTTCAACACTCTCATCGAAGTTCAGCGCAAGACGCTGGATAACCTTGACGAAGGCGTTGCTCTTTATGGTACCGATGGGCGACTGGAACTTCATAACGAAGCCTTAGAGAAGATCTGGGACATACCAACTGAAAAACTTGAGGGGCGGCCACACATCAATGATGTGATTGCTCTGAGTAAAGACCTGTTTGATCAAGAAGAAGATTGGCGTCAGATCCGATCCCGCGTTACCGGTGGTGAAGGCGCACGCACTTCAGTTAAACGGCGCATTGACCTTCACAATGGATCAGTCGTGCAATTTGAGGTTCAGCCGCTACGCAGTGGTCAAACTCTCGTGACCTTCCTGGACCTGACAGCAGAGGCCAATGCCGAACGCGCGTTGCAGGACAAGAACGATGCTCTGGAAGCTGCTGACAGGCTCAAGACAGCCTTCATCGAAAATGTCTCCTACCAGCTTAGAAATCCGCTGACGTCGATCCTCGGGTTTTCTGAAATGTTGGAAACAGGCATCGCCGGTCCCATGAGCGAACAGCAAACGGGCTATGTCGGTGATGTCATCGTGGCAGCGAAACAATTGCGCGATCTCATCAATGACATCCTTGATCTTTCCATGATTGAAGCGGGCACACTGAGCCTGGATCTGGAACAGGTTGATGTGTTTGGTCTTCTTGAAGGTGCCTCTTCCAATGCAGTTACCCGCGCAGAAGATAGCTCTGTTCAGATCAGCCTGGATGTTGATAGGGAAATCGGTGATCTGATCGCAGACAAAAGCCGCTTGCGTCAGGTCCTGTTTAATCTTCTGTCCAATGCCACCCGCCACGCAGGCGCCGGGGGCCGAGTGGTTCTGGGGGCAAGACGGGAAGCTGGCCAGATTCGCTTATGGGTCTCAGATACCGGCTCAGGCCTTGATGCCTCGGCCCAGATGCACGCCTTTGACAGCTTTTCCTCCTCCGATATCAGTGGTGGCGGCAGGCGAGCTGGCTTGGGGCTGGCCCTGGTAAAAAGCTTTATCGAATTGCATGGGGGCTGGGTCAGCCTGGAAAGCCATGCTGGCAAAGGCACCACGGTGACTTGCATGGTCCCCGAGCGAACGCCATTTACAGAAGCTGCCGAATAATCTGCCCTGAGGCTCAATCAAGCGTCCGGCGATAGCGCACCATCGCCAGGCTGCCGACAACCAGCAAGATCACAAACAACGGCCAGACAAAACCCCAAATCTCTGTGGGGCCCGCGCCCTTCAACATGACCGCTCGCACGATGCGCATGAAATGGGTTGCTGGCAGGGCGGTCCCAATGTTTTGCGCCCAGCCGGGCATGCCAGCAAAGGGAAACATAAAACCCGACAGCAAAATTGAGGGCAGCAGAAAGAAGAAAGTCATCTGCATGGCTTGCATCTGGTTTCGGGCAACCGTCGAAAACAAGAACCCGACAGCTAGATTGACTACAATGAATATTGTGACCGCCGCCAACAAAAGAGGCAACGATCCGACAAACGGAATTTCAAACAGGATTCTGGCGGCCACGAGAATGAGCACCACTTGTACATAGCCCACCAGCACATAAGGCGTGATCTTACCGACCATCACTTCAAGGGGGCGCACGGGCGTTGCCAGCAAGGTTTCAATAGTGCCGCGTTCTACTTCGCGGGTAAGAGCGACAGCCGTTATCATGACCATCGTCAGGGTCAGGATAATTCCCAAAAGCCCCGGCACAATATTAAAGGCCGAGTCACCATTGGGATTATAGTGCCTGTGGACGATGACCTCGAACGGCGGCGGGCCTTGCGCAAGCCCCGCAAGAGTTCCCGAGAGGTCGTTGGCCAGACTTTGACTTGCAAGCTGGGGAAGAGCTGCCACAGCAGCGCTTGCGGCTGATGGATCTGTTGCGTCTGCTTCCACCAGTATCGCGGGCCGGTCCCCTCGAACCAGATCGCGCTCAAAGTTTTCCGGAATGACCACGACGAAGGCCGCCAGCCCTGATTGAAGAGCCCGCTGCGCCTCGTCCTCGCTTTCTATTCGGCCAACAAAATCGAAATAGGTGGAATTTTCCAGCGCTGCCAAAAAGCTTCGAGAAAAAGTGCTTTCGTCCCGAACCTGAACCACCGTTGGCATGTGGCGCGGATCGCTATTGATCGCATAGCCGAACAAAATCAATTGACCCAGGGGGATGCCGATCATCATCGCAAAGGTCAGCCGATCCCGGCGCATCTGGATGAACTCCTTGGCCATCACGGCAACGAGCCGGGAGAAAGAGAAGAGCGAGTTCATTTTGCGCCTTCCTTTCCGTCCATCAAATGGATGAAGACCTCTTCCAGGCTGGCGGGCTGTTCTGTCAGCTTGAGATCTGCCTGACCTGCAAAGGCCTGAACCGCACGCTCCAATGCGGCTGCATCTGTCCCACTTACATGGAGCGCCGTGCCGAAGCGGACGACCTGTTCAACATCAGATCTCGCTTTAAGCGTGGCGGCCACATCATCGAGCTGAGTTCCCTCAATGCGCCAAGTGTGAAGCCCGGAGAGAGCAGAGATATCTGCAGCAGGAGCATCCACCAGTTTCTTGCCGTAGGCGATATAGGCAATGTAATCGCACTGGACTGCCTCATCCATATAGTGCGTGCTGACGAGGACGGTGACGCCCGCCGCTGACAATTGCCGGATACTGTCCCAAAAATCCCGCCGTGCCTTGGGGTCGACCCCTGCCGTTGGCTCATCGAGCAACAGGAGCTTCGGCTTGTGCAACACGGCAGCAGCCAGGGCCAGGCGTTGCTTCCACCCCCCAGACAGAGTTCCTGCCAGCTGTTTGCCTCGACTTTGAAGACCCAACTCTTCAAGGGCTTCATCAACCCGCGTGGCCCGCTTGGGCACATCGTACATGCGAGCCATGAACTCCAGATTTTCGCGAATGGTGAGGTCCTCATAGAGCGAAAAGCGCTGGGTCATGTATCCCACGTGCGCCTTGATGCGGTCAGATTCGCGTAAGACATCAAATCCCAGACACGTGCCCGAGCCGTCATCAGGTTTCAAAAGCCCGCAGACCATGCGAATGGTCGTGGTCTTCCCGCTGCCATTGGGGCCCAGGAACCCATAGATCGAGCCTTTGGGAACGGCCATGTCCAAATGATCAACAGCGACAAGATCGCCAAATCGTTTTGTGAGCCCGGCCACATCAATGACAAGGTCCTCGCTCATGGACGAAGACGGACATCCACCGGCTGACCGGGGCGAAAGGCGCGCGGATTGGCGGGCGTTGCTTCGGCCATGAAGACGAGCTTGGCTCTCTCTTCAAGGCTGAAGATCACCGGCGGTGTAAACTCGTTTGCCGTTGCGATGAAACTCACCCGCGCCGTCATGTCAGCGGGGCATCCATCGCACGCAACATCAACTTCATCACCCAACTGTACCGCGCCAAGCTGCATCTCAGGTATAAAAAACCGTATGCGGATGTTCTCTGGTGGCAATAAGGAAACAACGGGTGCTCCCGGTGCAATCATCTCGCCAGCATAATGATAGATGCGTTCAACGGTGCCAGACGTAGGGGCTGTCACCCTGCGATGGTCCAACGCATCTTGGGCTTCGGAAAGAACAGCCTGCCCCCACACAATGTCATATTCACCAGCAATAATCTGGTTTTCACGCCCCGGCGAGCTTATCAAATCCAGCGCAGCTTGCAT
The DNA here is from genome assembly GCA_021774965.1 of Alphaproteobacteria bacterium. Classification (GTDB taxonomy): domain Bacteria; phylum Pseudomonadota; class Alphaproteobacteria; order JAJFIK01; family JAJFIK01; genus JAJFIK01. Next base: position 29,155 of record JAJFIL010000055.1, on the reverse strand, counting down.
CTCTGCCAATCTTGCCTCTGCATGGCGCAGGGTCGCTGCATCAGAATCCAATCGTTGCCGAGAAGCATTGCTATCATCGGCAAGGGCCTGAGTTCGATTAAAAGTCACGCGAGCAAGATCTCGTGTCGCAGAAGCCTGAGCCACCCGCTCCTGAGCCTGGCGTCTTTCTGTCTCGCGGCCACCCGCGAGAAGATCAGCAAGGCGGGCTTCTGCGGTTCTTATTCCAGCTTCGGATTGAGCAACGCGCGCTTCCGCGTCAGTCGTCTCAAGAGAAAACAGAAGGTCGCCCGCACTGACTTGATCGCCTTCCGCCACCGCAAGGGTTTCGAGGATACCGCCGTCGCGGGGGGCCAGGCGAACGTAGTCGCCTTCCACATAACCTTGGAGGATGTCGTCTTCAGTTGGGCCGCAACTCGCCACCAAAAGGCCGACTACCATGAATAACCAGATGCGGGACATGAGAACCTCTGCTGCAAACAGGACGAACTACACCATAAAGGCGGAGTCTCTCTGTTGGAACAGATCAATTCACCTAAAGGTTAGTTTGGGAAGTTAGTGCTGGCTGCGCGGCAGGCGCACCGTCATGCCTTCCAGATCGGCGCTCACTGTGATCTGACAGGAAAGACGGGAATTGTCTTCCACGTCCTCGGCAAAATCCAGCATGGAAGTTTCCATGCCCTCGGCCTCGCCCGTTTTGCCTTTGAATTCAGGGTCCACATAGACGTGGCAGGTCGCGCAGGCGCAGGCACCGCCACAATCTGCATCAATGCCCGGAACCATGTTTTTCACGGCCCCTTCCATTACGGTCCAACCCTCGGGCACGTCCACCACGTGTTCTTTTCCATTGTGCTCGATGTAGGTGATTTTCGGCATGGTCGTATGATCCTGTAGATGTGGGGCAGTCTGGCCGCCCTAGTCTGGCTCTTTTACCTTTAAAACTGCTGAATTGACAGTCTGTCAGGTATATTTCTGCCCTATCTCTTTCATAGAAACACCCACGTCTGCAAGGGTCTCAGCTGGAACTTTTACCCCCCCGGCGATCAGCTTGCGCCCGATCATGTAATCCGGGGGTGAATTGACCGCATCCACGGCGATCACCACTCCATCCTTGAGGTAAAATGTCGCAAAGCGACGATCATCGGGGTTTCCGCGCAAGACGGCCTGATCATAGCCCTGATTGAGCCCTGCCATCTGCAGCTTCAGCTCATATTGATCAGACCAGAACCACGGCACCTCGTTATAGGTTTTGACGTTGCCCACCATATTGGCAGCCGCTACCTTGGCCTGATCCAACGCGTTTTGGACCGATTCAAGGCGGATGCGACGCCCGACGATTTCACATGGCAAATTGGCGCAATCGCCCACGGAATAGATGTCTGGATCGGAGGTCTGGCCGGTTTCGTCCACGACAATGCCGTTTTCGACCGTAAGGCCAGCTTCTAGGGCCAATTCCACATTGGGCAGAATGCCGATACCGACGACAGCAAAATCAGCTGCCAGCTTTTCGCCATCTCCGGTGATCACATGGGTCAGCTTGCCGCCTTCTCCTTCAAAGGCCGTCACACCTGTGTTCACACGAATATCCGTGCCCTCTTCGGTGTGGACTTTCTCAAAAAAGGCGCTCATCTCCGGCGAGGTGACCCGTTGCAAAACCCGGTCCGCGACTTCCAGCACCGTGACTTTGATCCCGCGCTTGACGGCCACTGCCGCCACTTCCAGACCGATATAACCGCCGCCCACAACAACAAGGGACGCACCTTCTTTGAAGTTGCCCTGAATGCCTTCCACGTCCTGGATGGTCCGCAGATAGTGGATGCCCGAAAGGTCTGCGCCAGGAAGATCAATGGTCCGCACCCGCGCGCCGGTGGCCAGCAGTAGCTTGTCATAGGCCAAGGGCTCGCCGCCGCAGAGAGTGATCGTTTTGTCGCCAGGGTTCACATGAGTGACATTGGTATCCAGGCGAAGCTCGACATTTGCGGTCTCAAAAAACTCAGGGGGCTTGAAATAGACCCGCTCCAGCGGCAATTCCCCGGCCATGAATTTCTTCGACAATGGAGGGCGTTGATAGGGGATATGAGGCTCATCCCCCACCAGCACAATCCGGCCCTCAAAGCCTTCGCGCCGCAGGCTCTCTGCCGCCTGGCCACCGGCCTGACCGGCACCGACGATTACAAAGGTCTCGCTCATGAAATTTCCCCTCGAAAGCCTGGGCACTGCTGTGCTTTGAATTCTGGCTTAACATGTAAAGATTGGCAGTGCCAAATCAAGGAGCCTTGTTGGCAAGCCACCTCCGCGCTATCACGGGAGCATGAATGACTCTCCAAATTCTCAGGTCTTTGACGCCGCAAATGAGGCCGAAACGGCGGCTGTGGCTCACAAGCTGGCAACCAGCCTTACGGCCCCTTGCGTTATTGCCCTGCGGGGAGATTTAGGAGCCGGGAAAACCGCATTTGCTCGGGCTCTCATTCGGGCCATGCCCGGGGTTGCCGCAACGGAAGAAGTGCCCAGCCCTACTTTCACCTTGGTCCAGTCCTATGAAACAGACCAAGGCACTGTCTGGCATTTTGATCTCTACCGGATCGAGCAGCCCTCGGAAGTTCTGGAACTGGGCTGGGATGAGGCCATGGATGAAGGCATCTGCCTGATCGAATGGCCGGAGAAAGCCGGAGGCTATTTGCCCACTGAAAGGCTCGACATTGAAATTACCTTGGGCGAGGCTCCCAGCGCCCGCCGCATCACCTTGCACCAACACAAAGAGCCCGCGTCATGACGACTTCCCGTGAAGAACAAATCAAGGCGTTTCTTGAAGCGGCCCATTGGGGAAGTGCAAATCGGAGTTCCCTGGCCGAAGATGCCTCCACGCGCCGTTATGAGCGACTGGAACGCGATGGCCATCCCGCCGTCCTAATGGACGCACCGCCAGCCGCCGAAGAGCCTTCCTGCCCGCCTGATGCAGACGAGGCCATGCGCCGAACGCTGGGATACAATGCTCTTGCCCGTCTTGCGGGGCCAGACCCACGACCCTTTGTGGCCATCGCGGATTTTCTCAGCGAGCATGGCTTGAGCGCGCCGCATATTTTGCATGCAGACTATGAACAGGGGTTCCTGTTGCTTGAGGATCTGGGGGATGCGATTTTTAACCGCGTAATCAGTGGTGGCGCAGACGAACGCCCGCTCTATGAGGCCGCGATTGACGCATTGGTGGCGCTTCATGCGGTGGAAGTTCCTGCTTCACTGCCCTTGCCTGGTGGCGAGTTGGTGCCCTTGCTCACCTATGACGACGTGGCGCTGGCAGAAGAAATCAAACTGCTCACGGAGTGGTATTTACCTGCGGCGGCGGATGCCTCAACAGACGCAGCGGTCGATGAAGAATTCAATGCCCTGTGGCGCGATGCTCTTGGCAAACTTACCAAGCCCCACGAGGTATTGATCCTGCGGGACTATCATGCAGATAATCTGTTGTGGTTGCCGGACCGCATGGGTGCTGCCCGCGTGGGAATTCTTGATTTTCAGGACGGCCTGCGCGGCCATCGAGCCTATGATCTTGTATCCTTACTGGAAGATGCCCGCCGGGACGTGGCACCAGCGCTGGCCGCTGATATGGTAGAACGCTATATCGCTGACGCTAAGACCAATACACCTAACTTCGATGAGGAAGCATTTCGCATGGGCTATGCTTTGCTGGGCCTTCAACGCAACACAAAGATCCTTGGCATTTTTGCCCGCCTGTGGAGACGGGATGGGAAACCTCAGTACCCGTCCTATATGCCACGCCTCTGGCGATACGTGGAAAGCGACCTTGCTCATCCGGCATTTGCGGACCTCAAGGCCTGGTATGACCAATACATCCCGCAAAAATGGCGCGGTGATTTTCTTGCCCGCAAAGTTGAAGCAGAGGAAAGCCAATGAGTGCGGTGATTACCAAAGCCATGGTACTTGCCGGAGGTCTTGGCACGCGCATGCTGCACCTGACCGAAGATCGCCCCAAGCCACTGGTCGAAGTTGGCGGGAAAACGCTGATTGATCACGTGATTGATGCGTTAGAGGCCGCAGGCGTGAGCGATGTGGTGGTCAATGCTCACTACAAGGGTGACCAATTAATCGCGCATCTGAATAAGCGCCCCAGCCCCACCATTCAGATCTCGGACGAACGTGCGAAATTGCTCGATACCGGCGGCGGCGTAAAAAACGCCCTTGGCCATTTCGATGACGGACCGTTTTTCACCTACAATTCTGATTTCATCTGGACCGAAGAGGGCACGCCAGCCCTTACCCGCTTGGCCGAAGCCTGGGACGGCGCGAAAATGGACGCCCTCATGTTGCTGTCTCCCATGGAGCGCACAACGGGTTTTGACGGGGCCGGTGATTTCTTTATGGATGAAGCCGGACATCTTTCTCGGCGCGGGGCCGCTGCGTCCGCGCCTTATGCCTGGATGGGGGTTCAGATCCTCACCAAGGCAGCCTATGCCGACACACCGGACGAGCCGTTCTCCAACAACCTAATCTGGGATCAAATGATTCCTAATGGCCGCCTCCATGGTCTTGTCCATAAGGGCGTCGGTTGCCATGTGGGCTCCCCCGATGGGGTCACCGCGGCGACGGAGGTTTTGGCCAACACGTGATGGACCTCCCTCGCCTTTCAACAATCCCTCCGGGTGCTGCGTTTACCGATACGCTGGCGCAAGGGGTTCTTGATGCCTATGGCGATGTCGATGATCCGTTGGCCCTGACCCGGGTTTTAATCCTTCTGCCCACCCGCCGCGGGGTGCGCGCGCTTATTGAGGCCTTTGGGCGCATCGCAGCGGACAAAGGCACAGAAGCGCTTCTGCTGCCGCAGATCCAACCCATCGGAGATGTAGACGAAGAAGCCCTCGCCTTGGAGGGCTTTGGCGGCAACGCGGAAGCTGATCTTGCCACTCCGCCCGCCATGGATGAATTGGGGCGGGTATTCAGGTTGGCCGGTTTGGTCGCACGCCTCATGAGCTCCACCGGCACGCAGGTAGCTCCCGCTCAAGCGATAGAGATGGCGCGCAGCCTGGCCCGGTTCCTGGATACGGTGCATACGGAGCGTGTATCACTGGCGGGGCTGGACGATCTGGTGCCGGAACAATTTGCCAAAAACTGGCAGCACACCATCGAGTTCCTCAAGATTATTCGCGAGGCATGGCCGCTTATCCTGGAAGAAGAGCGTAAGTTGGACCCGGCAGATCGACGCAACCGATTACTGGAGACACTGGCTACGCGGTGGAAAGGCACGCCGCCCAATCACCCCATCATCGCAGCAGGCACCACCGGTAGTGTACCCGCCACAGCAGACCTCCTGAAAGTCATTGCGGGTCTTGACCAAGGGCACATCGTGCTGCCCGGCGTCGATCTGGAAATGAGTGCCCGCGGCTGGGAAGAACTGGAGCCCAGCCACCCCCAATTTGGGATGTCGGCGCTCTTAAATCATCTTGATGCGGATCGTGCCGCAATCAAGGCGTGGGACTCTCATGCGGTTGGTGCCGACACCCACGTGCCGCCGCGTCAAAGGCTCATAAATGAGGCCCTACGCCCCAGCGCCGCCACGGATGAATGGATTAGTACGGCGAAAGACCTCTCCAGCGCGGAAGCCTGCAACGGGCTTTCCTTCCTTGTGGCTCAAAACAGTGCGGAGGAAGCCCGCGCCATCGCCCTTGCCATGCGCGAGGCAGTGGAGGAGCCGAGCCAGACCGCTGCCCTGGTCACCCCAGACAGAAACCTCGCACGGCGCGTTTCAGCAGAACTCAAACGCTTTGACCTAACAATTGATGATAGCGCGGGATCTGTGTTGCTTAACTCAGCACCAGGCACTTTCCTCCTTCATCTCATCGATGCTCTGGCCAGCAATTGGGCGGCCGTGCCAACCCTTGCCTTGCTGAAACATCCGTTTTTTCATACAGGGCAAAGCCGTGGAGCCTTGCGTCTTGAGATTGATGCGTTGGAGTTGCACGGCTTTCGCGGCGTTCGCCGTGGAGCAGGGCTTGAAGGGCTGATCCATGATCTTGAACGCAAGCTTGATATCGCGGACCGTCAACAAAGTCGCGATCAGATCGGATTGGCTCTATCTTTGGTGAACCGTCTTGTTGACCACACTCGGCCGCTTAGCGAACTCGTCGCGATCGGCACAAATGCAGAAACCTGGGTGGAGACGTTTCGGGTCGCCGCTATTGCCCTCGCTGCGAACGAGATTGGCGTCAGCGACCGGCTTTGGGAAAAGGCGGCGGGCGAGGAACTGGCCGATTTCATCAACGAGCTATTGGCAGCACCTGACAGTCTTGGCAACATGGATGCCGAAGCTTTCGCCAATTTGATCCGTAGCCTGATGGCCTCAAGGCCTGTGCGCGCGCAAGAGGGCGCTCACCCACGCCTCTTTATTTGGGGACCCTTGGAAGCGCGCCTGCAACAGGCCGACCTCATGATCCTGGGCGGCCTGGTGGAGAAAGTCTGGCCTGCAGAAGCCAGCCTGGATCCCTGGCTCTCCCGGCCCATGCGCGCGAAATTGGGGCTTTCGTCTCCGGAAAGGCAAATCGGCCTCTCCGCTCACGACTTTGCTCAATTGGCGGCCAGCCCGCGAGTGATCTTGTCTCGTTCAGAAAAAGTAGATGGCCAACCGGCGGTCCCTTCACGCTGGTGGTTACGTCTTGAGAACTTGCTAAAAGGCTCAGACCTGCCAAATCTGGATGCATTGACGGCACCCTATGGACAATGGGCGCGGAAGCTGGATGATCCCGCCGGAGCGCCCATGCCCGTGGCCCCGCCACTTCCGACGCCGCCGGTTGAGACGCGCCCACGCAAGCTTTCTGTCACAGACGTAGAAAAATGGATCCGCGATCCTTATTCGATCTACGCAAAATATGTATTGCGCCTGCGCCCTCTGGATGAGATCGACCGCGCCGTAGGACCCGCCGAGCGAGGCAACCTGATCCATGACATCATGGAGGAGTTCACCAAGGCGTTTCCCAAAGACCTGCCAACCGACGCGCGAGAGCAACTGCTCAGCATCGGGACAAAACATTTCGAGGCCTTCAGGGACAAGCCCGAAGTCATGGCCATCTGGTGGCCACGGTTCGAACGGGTTGCCGATTGGGTTATCGAGTTTGAAGCAAAGCACCGCACGGTCACCGTTGAAGCGCTGGCTGAGCTGAAAGGAGAGCTGACCTTCGACGCCGGAGACAATGCCTTCACCTTGCGCGGGCGCGCCGACCGTATTGATCGCCATGAGGATGGCTCCATTGGCATCATCGATTACAAGACCGGTGTGATGCCGCGCAAAGATGCTTGTGAGACCGGCTTGGCGCCACAGGTGACCCTTGAAGCAGCAATGGTATCAAAGGGCGGTTTTGGCGACGCTCTCACTGCACCTGTCAGCCACTTAACGTACGTGGGCCTTAAAGGGGGCGTTAAGCCCGGCGAAGAGCGTATCATTTCGGCAGATGAAGACCGCACCCTGGATCTGGCAGAAAATGCCTTTGAAAACTTCATCGCCCTGATCGAAGAGTTTGATGATCTGGCGCGTCCCTACCCCTCCCAACCTCGCCCCCGCATGGCGAACGTCTTTGGGGACTATGATCATCTCGCCCGACGCCTGGAATGGTCGGTTGGGGGTGGAGATGGCGGCGGAGAAAGCGGAGGCAGCGATGGATAAGATCGACGCCCTCCTTGAAGATACCACTGCCCGCCAACGCAACGCGGCAGACCCCACTGCTGCTGCCTGGGTGTCTGCCAATGCCGGCACCGGCAAGACCCATGTGCTGGTGGACCGGGTGGCGCGACTGTTGCTGGCCGGAGCCAACCCCGCCCGCATCCTGTGCATCACCTATACCAAGGCCGCCGCCGCCGAGATGGCAACGCGTCTGTTCAAACGCCTTGGGGAATGGTCCCTGGCGCAAGATGTTGAATTGCGCGAAGAGCTGAAAAAACTTCATGGTGCCCATGTAGAGGTGGAGGAGCTGAAGCGCGCCCGACGGCTATTCGCGCGCGCGCTGGAAACACCGGGCGGGCTGAAAATCCAGACCATTCACGGGTTTTGCCAATCGGTACTGAAGCGCTTTCCCCTTGAGGCCAGCATTCATCCCGGCTTTGATCTATTGGAAAATGAAGCGGCATTGGAGCTGCAAACCCGCGCGCGGCACCATCTGTTTGAAAAAGTGCTGAGCGGTGAGGAGGCAGATCTTTCAGCAGCCCATCAATTGCTGGTGGAAAGCCGGGACGAGACCCAGCTTACAGCGCTGCTGGCTACCTTTATGGCCAAGAGCGATGAGTTCAATGCGCTGTTTGCGGGTCAAAGCCGCAGTGAGCTTTGGGATATGCTGTGGCGGCATCTGGGTCTTGCGCCCGGCATCACGCCAGAGGGTATCATTGAGCAAGAAACCACCGATGAGGCCTTAAACGCCGAGGAGCTGCGCGGGGCCATCCCCATTTTGCTGCAAGGAGCCAAGACCTCTCAAACCGCAGCGGAGATACTCACCCGCTTTTTGGAAACTCCGAACCGAGCGGACCTGTGGGACGAATACAAATCCGTCTTTCTCACAACAACCGGCGAGCCCAAAAAGAACGTCACCACCAAGAAGGCGCAGGATGCCGAAGAGGTCATGCGCGCTGAGCAAAGCCGCATCATCGCTGTGCAACAACGCATCGCCGCAGCGGAGACGGCAGAGCGTACCCGCGCCGTACTGATATTTGGCGGCACCTATCTTGGCATCTACAAACAACTGAAAGCCGCTCAGGGCGCGTTGGATTTCAACGATCTGATTATTGAAATGCGCGAGCTGCTGACCCCGCCCAACGATGCCTGGGTGCATTACAAGCTGGACGAAGGCATCGACCATATTCTGGTGGACGAAGCCCAGGATACCAGCCCGCAGCAGTGGGAGATCATTGAGCGCCTTGCCGCTGAGATGACAGCAGGCCTTGGTGCTGCGGAAGACGGAGATCGCACGCGATCCCTCTTTGCTGTGGGAGACGTCAAACAATCCATCTATCGGTTTCAGGGCGCTCGGCCCCAGAAGTTTGCAGAGATGCGGGAGCATTTCAGCGGGCGCTGGCAGGAAGCGGAGCACGATTTCAATGCCGTGGAGCTGGATCTTTCGTTCCGCTCCTCTTCGCCGGTTCTTGATGCGGTGGATGCGGTTTTCAAGACCGCAGCGCTTGTATCGGGCGATGAAGCTTCCGAGGCTTTGCACCATCAGGCCCGCCACAATGAGGCCCCCGGGCTGGTGGAGCTGTGGCCCGTTTTGGAGCCGGGCGACGAAGAGGACTTGGTGCCTTGGGAGGTGCCGCTCAATACCGTAACGGCCTCAAGCCCCGAAGGTCGCCTCGCCACCCGCATCGCCAAGACCATCAAGACCTGGCTAGACACAAATAAGTTGCTGGCCGGTGCCGACCGACCCATTCGCCCGTCGGACATTCTGATCCTGGTGCGGCGGCGATCCAACTTCATGGAACATATGATCCGTGAGCTGAAGAAGTATAACATCCCTGTCGCTGGCGCGGATCGTTTGAAGATTGCCGACCATATTGCCGTGCAGGATCTATTGTCGCTGGGCGCCTTTGCGCTGACCCCGTCCGACGATTTGGCTCTGGCAGAAGTTCTCAAGAGCCCCTTTGTGGGCTTGACCGATGAGCAACTGTTTGAGCTGGCTCACGGTCGCCGTGGATCCTTGTGGCATGCATTAAGCGACGCAAAACATAATGAGGCTTTCGCCCTGGCCCATGCGTGGTTGAGCAAGGTGCTTGCGCGGGCTGACTTCATGCCGCCCTATGAATTCTTTGCGGCATCACTTTTTGAGGACGGCGGTAAGGCAAAACTGCTTCAGCGTTTGGGGCCGGATGCGGAAGACCCCATTGAGGAGTTTATGTCTCTGGCGCTTTTCCATGAGCGCAATGAGACCCCCTCTCTCCACAGTTTTCTTCATGCCCTGACCCACACCACCACCGAGATTAAGCGGGATATGGAACAGGGCCGTGATGAGGTTTCTGTCATGACCGTGCATGGGGCCAAGGGGCTGGAAGGGAACATTGTGTTCCTGCCCGACACCTGTGCCGTACCAAAGTCACAAAGTGAGAACGGCATTCTGGCAAGCCAGCTTATCGGCCGCGATGGTGCGCCGGAGGGCGATCCGTTATTTCTGTGGAGCCCGCGCAAGGCGGATGATGATCCGATTTCCTCGCAAGCTCGCGCAGATTATGGAAACGAGACCTTGCACGAATACCGGCGTCTTTTGTATGTGGCCATGACCCGCGCCCGGGAGCGGCTCTATATCTGCGGCTGGACCGGCGTACGTGGCATGGATGAGGGCTGTTGGCATGAGCTTGTCCAGACTGGACTTGCCGAACTCGGTGAAGAGATCGAGGGCCCTGACGGGGAAACTTTTCTGCGCTTTGACAAGGATGGTCCAGCGCGGGAGGATGCCAAGAAGGCTGATGCCGCTGTATCGTTATTTGAAGATGTCCCGAGCTGGGCCAAAACGCCTGCGCCTCAGGAAACTTCGCCGCAAAGGTTGTCTCCCTCCAAATTGGATGAAGATGAGAGCCCTGTGTTTCCTCCCGGCGGCGATGGGGGGATGGCTGCCCAGCGCGGTCAACTGGTCCACCGCCTGCTGCAGACCCTACCCGATCTGCCCAAGGCCCGTCGCGCCGAGGCTGCTGCGGTATACCTCCAAAACTTTGCTGAGGGCTTCAATGAGAGCCAGCGAGATGAGCTGGCACGGGAGACCTTTGCCCTGATGGACCTGCCGGAAATGAAAACCCTTTTCGGCGTAAAGGGACGAGCGGAAGTTGCCCTCGCCGGAATGGTGGAGATTAAAGGCGAGAAAGTCCGTCTTGAGGGTCGCGCGGATCGTCTGGCCATCACCGAGGATGCGATCTGGGTGTTGGATTATAAGACCAACCACCCAGCCCCAACGGATCCGGCGAAGGTCTCGCCAACCTACTGGCGGCAAATGGCGGGTTACCGGGAATTACTGCGCCAGATCTATCCTCGAATCAAAGTCCATTGCGCCCTGGTCTGGACCCATGGGCCCCATGTGATGGTCCTGGGCGAGGAAATGCTTAACGCCCAATGGTCTGAGATTGCAGGCAAATCTCCCATAGCAAATTGATCTGCTTGACGGCTGGCGGCGGCATTCCTACATTTTACTTCAAACAGGGCCTCCCTTTTGCTTGGGGGGCCTTTTCGCCCTCAAAAGTGCTTGCAGAAACGAGCTACCCCTGAGGGAGAGATCACAAACCTGAGTAAAGGAGTTGCCCCATGTCCACCACGAAAATCACCGACGCCAATTTTGAGGCTGATGTTCTGAATTCTTCCACACCTGTATTGGTGGATTTCTGGGCAGAATGGTGCGGCCCCTGTAAGCAGATTGGCCCAGCACTGGAAGAGATCGCCGGTGAGATGGAAGGCAAAGTGACCATCGCCAAGATCAACATTGATGAGAACCCAAACGTGCCGGCAAAATACGGCGTACGCGGCATTCCAACCATGATGATCTTTTCCGGTGGGCAAGTTGCAGCCACCAAGGTCGGTGCCCTTCCCAAAGGCAAGATTGCAGAGTGGATTGAATCCTCGATCTAACGCATACGGATTAGTATCTTTTGAAGGGCCGGGTGAGAAATCGCCTGGCCCTTTTTGTTTCTCTCACGCTTGTGCACTAACGTGCACGCTCCCAGAGTGCGCCATTGCGCAAAGAGAGGCGGCGCATAAGCGCCGGGCGTATGCTTATACGCCTTGGTTTTTCCATCAGAGATGAGAACTCTTTAGCTGTTGTCTTTCAACACATCGCCGACGAGATAGAGCGATCCCGTGATAAGAATGCGCGGGATTTCGCCCTCTCCCACATCACTCATCACCTGGCTGATCGCATCCGCCACGTTGGAGGCCGTACCCGCCCCCAGGCCTGCTTCAGAGGCAGCCGCGGCAAGGTCCGTCGGCTCAAAACCCTCATGGGCTTTGACCATGGGAACGGCGAACACCCGCCGCGCAAGCCCTTCAAAGGCCTGAAAAAACCCCGTTGCATCCTTGTTTTGCAGCATCCCGGCGATGATATAGAGCGGCCTTGAAAGGCGTTCGTCCATATCCGCCATGGTCTGGGCCACGGCCCCTGCAGCAGCAGGATTGTGCCCGCCATCTACCCAGACATCAGGCGTGTTGGCATTCAGCGCACCTTCGATGCCAAGGGAAGAAACAATCGGCCCCTCCTTGAGGCGCTGAAGGCGTCCCGGCCAAGTGGCGGTCCTGAGACCCGCTGCGATCACATCCGGCGAGAGTGTTCGCCCTACAAATGATTTGGCCGCTGCAATTGCAATGGCAGCATTTTCAATCTGATGGCGCCCTTCCAGTCGCGGCAACGGCAGATCCATCAGGCCGTCCGTGTCCTGATAAATAAACCGCCCATGTTCCTCATAGGCCAGAAAGTCTGTGCCATAAAGTTTAAGCGGCGCACTAACCTTGTTGGCAATACCTTCAATGGCCGTTTCAGCTTCTCGGTCCTGCGGTCCGATGATGGCCTCACAGCTGCGTTTGAGAATGCCTGCCTTTTCACCAGCAATTTGCCCCAGCGTGGCACCAAGATAATCCTGATGGTCCAAAGCTACAGGTGTGATGACACTAACACGCGGTGTTTCAATAACGTTGGTCGCATCCAGGCGACCGCCAAGACCGACTTCCAGCAACAGGACATCAGCAGAAGTGCGCGAATAAGCGAGCAACGCTGCTGCCGTGGTAATCTCGAAAAAGGTAATGGGCTCATCACCATTTATGCGTTCGACCTCGTCCAAAAGATCGCTCAGGGTGTCTTCAGAGATGGGCGCACCACCGAGTTCAATCCGTTCGCGAAATTCAACCAGATGCGGAGAAGTGTAGGCATGCACCAACAGGCCTTCGGCCTGCAACAAGCCCTTCAGCGTGGCCAGAACCGAGCCCTTGCCATTGGTGCCCGCAATATGGATTACCGGCGGCAGCTTGGTTTCTGGATTGCCCAAGGCAGCCAAAAGCCGCTCCATGCGGCCTAGCGTCAGGTCAATACTTTTGGGATGAAGGGTGAGCAGGCGGTCTAATATCGCGCCGCTCTGCTCACGGGTCGTGTTCATTCAGCTGCGTCTTTTTCAGCCCGAGGGTCGTTGTCTTCATTGGCCGCTTGCGGCACGGGCATGGTTGAGACCGGCGCGGATGCAGGCACCACATCTGTTGCAGGAGTGCTGATCGCTGCCGCACCCTTGTCCATCAAAAGACGTACGATGCGGCTTAGCGTGCCGCGCATCTCGTGACGATGAACCACCATGTCCACCATGCCATGATCATAAAGGTATTCAGCCCGCTGGAAGCCATCAGGAAGGTGTTCGCGGATCGTCTGTTCAATAACCCTTTGTCCGGCAAACCCGATCAAGGCCCCGGGCTCGGCAATCTGAATGTCGCCAAGCATCGCGTAGGAGGCTGTCACCCCGCCAGTGGTGGGATCGGTCAGAACCACAATGTAAGGAAGACCCGCTTCCTTAAGGCGCTGCACGGCAATGGTCGTACGCGGCATTTGCATAAGGGACAATATCCCTTCCTGCATGCGCGCTCCGCCGGAAGCCGCAAACAAGATCAATGGGGATTTGCGCGTGACCGCTTCTGCTGCTGCGGTAACAATGGATTCTCCGGCAGCCATACCAAGGGACCCGCCCATGAAGGCAAAGTTCTGGAGCGCGACCACAATCGGCTGCGCATCAAGCGCGCCGGTGCACACCAGGAACGCATCTTTTTCGCCGGTCTTGTTGCGATATTCCTTGATGCGGTCAGTATATTTCTTCTGATCGCGGAAGCCAAGCGGATCGGTCGGCACGTCCGGCACTTCGATCTCATCGAAATTACCGCCATCGAACAAATTCGTCAGGCGGTCCCGCGCAGGCAGACGCATGTGATGATTACAGCTGGGGCAGACATTCTGCGCCGCCGCCAAATCGCGGTGGAAAATCATCTCCCCGCAATTCTTGCACTTCTGCCAAAGGTTCTCCGCCGTATCGCGCTTTTTCCAAAGCGTCGAAATCTTGGGCCGAACCATATTTGTGAGCCAATTCATGTGCTGCTCCCTAAAACGCCGACGGATGCCCGAGACTGATGAGCTGCCGAGGCCAGCGCTCTTACTTTATCATGAACACCTTTAGCAAGTCCTGCTTCAGATGCTTTTCCGGCTGCTAAATGATCTGCAATGCACTGCACAAGAGCAGACCCGACAACCACCGCATCGGCAAACTGACCGATTTCTGCGGCATTTTCGGGTGTGTTGATGCCAAATCCAACGGCAATAGGCAGATGGGTGCTTTTGCGCAAAGCGTCAATAGCTGCCTTCAAATCGCTTGTATTAGCACTTGCTGTTCCAGTAATTCCGGCAATCGCCACATAATAGAGAAATCCGGAGGTATTTTGCAGCACCGTTGGAAGGCGCGCTTCATCCGTGGTCGGCGTCGCCAGACGAATGAAATTGACCCCGGCAGCACGCGCAGGAAGACATAATTCTTCGTCTTCCTCCGGCGGCAAGTCCACAATGATCAGACCATCCACGCCAGCCGTGGTGGCATCTTTCAAGAACGCGTCCACGCCGTAGTGATAGACCGGATTGTAATAGCCCATGAGAACGATGGGCGTTTCGGTGTCCAGCTCGCGAAAGCGGCGCACCAGATCCAGAGTGACTTTCATGGACCCGCCTGCCTCAAGTGCTCTTATTGAGGCTGCCTGAATGGCAGGGCCGTCTGCCATGGGGTCGGTGAACGGCATGCCCAGCTCAATGACATCGGCACCCGCCTCGGGCAGGCCGCGCATGATCTCAAAGCAGGTTTCAATGTCCGGGTCGGCTGCGGTGATGAAGGCAACAAAGCCCGCGCGGTCTTCTTCCCGCAGTTTCGCAAAACGCTTGTCGATGCGGGTGGGCGAGCTCTTGAATTCAGAGGTCATATGTCTGCCCCCAAATGATCAGCGACGGAAAAGATATCCTTATCTCCCCGCCCGCAGAGGTTCATCAGAATGACGTTGTCCTTGTTGCGCTTTGGCGCGATCTTCATCACATGGGCAAGCGCGTGTGCGGGCTCCAGCGCTGGCAATATGCCTTCAAGCTTTGCCAGCAATTGAAACGCCTCCAGCGCTTCGGTGTCTGTGGCTGCATCAAACTTTACTCGGCCCTGATCGGCGAGCCAGGAATGTTCTGGCCCAATGCCCGGATAATCCAGGCCTGCGGAGATGGAATGAGGCTCAATAATCTGGCCATCATCGTCTTGCATCAGGTAACTGCGCGAGCCGTGCAGAATACCCGGCGTGCCTTTGGCAATGGCAGCCGCATGTTCGTCCGTATCAAGACCTTTACCGGCAGCTTCTACTGCGATGATTTCAACTTCTCCGTCATCCAGAAATGGATAGAACAGCCCCATGGCGTTAGAGCCCCCGCCTACGCAGGCAACAAGGGTCGAGGGCAGACGGCCCAGCCGATCCATCATTTGCTGGCGCGCTTCGGTACCGATCACGGATTGGAAATCACGGACCATCGCTGGATAAGGATGCGGGCCTGCGACAGAGCCAATGATATAGAACGTGTCATCCACATTGGTGACCCAGTCGCGCAACGCTTCGTTCATGGCATCTTTAAGCGTCGATGAGCCGGAGGTCACTGGCACCACTTCGGCCCCCAACAGGCGCATGCGGAAGACGTTCGGCTTTTGCCGTTCCATATCCACCGCGCCCATATAGATCACGCAAGGAAGACCAAACCGAGCCGCGACCGTGGCGGTTGCCACGCCGTGCTGACCCGCACCGGTTTCTGCGATAATGCGTTTCTTGCCCATTCTGACGGCCAAAAGAATTTGCCCGATGCAATTATTGATCTTGTGCGCGCCGGTGTGATTGAGCTCATCGCGCTTGAAATAGACCTGCGCGCCGCCAAGATGTTCCGTCAGTCGTTCGGCGAAATAAAGTGGGCTGGGACGGCCCACATAGTCGCGCATGAAGAGGTCAAACTCAGCCTGAAAGGCATCATCAGCCTTAGCTTCATCATAGGCTTTCTCTAGCGCCAACACATTTGGCATCAGGGTCTCGGCAACAAAGCGCCCACCGTAGATGCCAAAGCGACCCTGTTCATCCGGTCCGGTCTTGAAGGAATTCTCGCCCGCCATTTGTTTTTTTGCCCACTACCTTTTGGGCGGGCTTGGTGCCCGCCTATGCGCTGCGCACAGCAGCCACAAAACTCTCAATCAACTCGGATGATTTAACACCCGGCGCGGTTTCTACACCCGATGAAACATCAAGCCCAGAGGGATGTACCAAGCCAATAGCCTCTGCCACATTATTAGGCCTCAGACCACCCGCCAGAAGCCACGGCACTTGCCATTTCTGATCAGAGAGCAAATGCCAGTCAAAGCTGTCGCCCCAACCACCGGGACGGCTTTCCTGTCCCGCAGACGCTTTTGCATCGAATAGCAGAAGATCAGCCACACCTTCAAATTCCCGCGCACTCTCAACATCATCTATGTCAGAAATCAGGCAAGATTTTATTACCGGCAGACCGTATTGAGCCTTTATTTCCGCCACGCGCGCGACATCTTCACCGCCATGAAGTTGCAGGAAGTCCGGCTCCAGATTTTTCACAATGGCACTGAGTTCATCATCGCTGGCATTAACCGTAACCGCCACTTGTGCAATGTCCGGCGAAAGGCCCGCCGCCACGTCGCGTGCCTGACCAAATGAGGAAAGATGGCGAGGACTTTTCTCAAAGAAGATAAAGCCCGCCATATCGGCGCCAGCTTCGGAAACGGCTTGAGCAGCTTCGCGAGTGGTCAGACCACAGATTTTGATAAGAAGGCTCACCCGCCTGCGATCTCTGAAGCAATTGCAGCTGCCGCTGCACCAGGGTCAATCGCCTGGGTAATGGGTCTTCCGATGACCAATACATCCGCACCTGCGCTGAGTGCCTCGGTCGGTGTCATAACACGCTTTTGGTCTCCAACATCGGCGCCGCTTGGGCGCACGCCAGGAACCACAAGTGTGAAGTCCGGACCGCAGGCCTCGCGCAACTTTGCCACTTCATGGGGGCTGCAGACCGCACCATCCAGGCCGCAATCGCGTGCCAATTGTGCCAGTCCGAGTGCCTGATCGCCTGCGTTCCCGCTCACCCCAACGGCACGAAGATCCGCATCATCCAGACTGGTCAATACCGTAACGCCAATGATTTGCGGCCGTTCACTGCCCACTTCCTGGGCTGCCTTGGCAGCAGCTTCCATCATGGCAGGACCGCCCCCCGTATGGATGGTCACCAACGCAGGTTTCAGCGGCAAGATGGCGCGCATGGCCCCTACCACCGTGTTGGGAATATCGTGCAACTTGATGTCCAGAAAAAATGGAAGGCCTGCTGCTTCGGTGACAGCACGGATACCGCCCGGCCCGTTGGCCATGAAAAATTCCAAACCCAGCTTGAGCCCGCCAACATACCCCGAAAGCTGCGCTGCCATGGCAGAGGCGGCATCGACCTCTTGCATATCAAGGGCGCAAAAGACCGGGTTATTGGTAATTTGACTCATTCAGATTTTTCCTCTGCAGAAAGGCGTTGAACTTCACGGCGAGTGGATTTCGCCTCACGGCGCCAGCGGCCCTGGCCCCACCAGACCACAGCCCCGCCGGCCAACATGCCAATAAAGACGCCCATGAAAACAACAACAAAAAGAGGCAGGCCAAGGGTCCATTGGCTGGAGGCCCCTGCAAAAGGATCAAGGCTGAGAGTTACGGACGATCTATTGGCAAGGGCAAACCAGATTGTAATCGCCACTGTCGGAATGCCGGCGATCCAGGTCGAAAGCCTCAAGAGCCATCTCCTGCGCCGTCATCGACCGCGCTGTTTCCCGCAGCCCCTGGCAAATAGCCATCGTTCAGCCGGTCGCGCAATTCCTTGCCCGCCTTGAAGAAAGGCACAGACTTGGCCTCTACCTCAACCGGGTCTCCGGTGCGCGGGTTCCGTCCTGTGCGGGCTGGGCGATGTTTGATCGAAAAAGCGCCAAAGCCGCGCAGCTCTACCCGGTCACCGCTTGCGAGCGCTCCTGTAATCTCATCAAAGATGGTGGAAACAATGCGTTCCACATCCCGCTGATAAAGATGGGGGTTGGCATCGGCAAGTTTGGCGACAAGTTCAGATTTGATCATGGTGGGCTGCTCTTTAACTCTTGCCTGTGCGATCTGTCTCTCTCGCACCCTCTATATTAGGTGCGATTCCTCAAGGGCGAAGCTGCCAAAGGCAGCCCTCAACGTCAAGCTTAACCCATTCAATTTGCACGCATTTTCAGAATCTAATGGTGCATAAGTCACAAAAATGGCCGAGACGTGTCCGTCCCGGCCATTCTGAATGTCTACAAAGAAAGAGAGGCGAGCTTAGTCGTCGCTTTTTTCTTCGTCCGTAGCTTCTTCGCCATCATCGGCCTGGCTGAGCGCCGCGCCGAGAATGTCGCCCAAGGAGGCACCAGCATTGGTGGAGCCATACTGAGCAACAGCTTCTTTCTCATCAGCCATTTCAAGGGCCTTGATGGAAAGGCTCATGGAGCGGGAGGATTTATCCATCCGCGTGACCATGGCATCAAGCTTGTCACCGACAGAGAAACGCTCTGGACGCTGATCACCACGATCCCGTGCCAGATCAGAGCGGCGGATAAAGGCTTTGAAACCTTCCTCGCCAACGGACACTTCAATGCCGTTGTCCTGAACTGCGGTCACGGAGCAGGTTACGCGTTCGCCACGCTTGGTGCCGCCCACGCTATCCATTGGATCACCGGAAAGCTGTTTCACGCCAAGGGAGATGCGTTCCTTCTCAAGGTCAACTTCCAGCACGACAGCTTTGACCATGTCGCCCTTCTTGAATTCCTTGAGAATTTCTTCGCCCGGACGTTCCCAATCCAGATCGGAAAGGTGGATCATGCCATCAACGTCGCCATCAAGACCAATGAACAGACCGAACTCGGTGATGTTCTTGACCTCGCCTTCCACATGGGTGCCGGACGGATAACGTTCCGCAAAGTCTTCCCAAGGATTGGCTGTGGTCTGCTTGAGGCCAAGAGAAATCCGACGCTTTTGAGGATCAACCTCAAGCACCATGATTTCCAGTTCTTGGCTGGTCGAGACGATCTTGCCTGGATGGATGTTCTTCTTCGTCCAGGACATCTCGGAGACGTGGACCAGACCTTCAACACCCGGCTCGATCTCAACAAATGCACCGTAATCGGTGATGTTGGTCACGCGGCCTTTGAGCTTGGTGCCCACTGGGTATTTGGCTTCAACGCCTTCCCAAGGATCTTGCTCAAGCTGCTTCATGCCAAGGGAGATACGTTGGGTTTCCTGATTCAGCTTGATGATCTGAACTTTAACGGTCTCGCCAATGGTGAGCACGTCCGTAGGATGGTTCACACGACGCCAGGCAATGTCCGTGACGTGCAACAGGCCGTCAACGCCGCCCAGATCAACGAACGCACCGTAATCGGTGATGTTCTTGACCACGCCTTCAATGATTTGGCTCTCTTCAAGATTTTGAACCAGCTCATTACGTTGTTCCGCACGGGTCTCTTCAAGGACGGCGCGACGAGAGACAACGATGTTCTGACGACGACGATCCATTTTAAGAATTTGGAACGGCTGCGGCAGGTTCAAGAGAGGCGTGACATCGCGCACGGGGCGGATATCAACCTGGCTGCCTGGAAGGAAGCCGAACGCTCCGCCCATATCAACAGTAAAGCCACCTTTGACGCGACCAACGATGCGGCCTTCAACTTTTTCGCCGGCTTCAGAAGATTTCTCGAGACGTTCCCAAGCTTCTTCGCGCCGAGCTTTTTCGCGGCTAAGGATGGCTTCGCCCATCTCGTTTTCAACGCGTTCGAGATAGACCTCGACAACGTCGCCAACGACAAGGTTCGAATTCTCATCAATGCCGAATTCTTTAAGGGGGATGCGGCCTTCAGTTTTGAGGCCCACATCGATGATCGCCATGTCGTTTTGAAGGTCGATCACTGTTCCTTTGAGAACGGAGCCTTCAATAGGCGCGCCATGGGATTCAAAGGATTCTTCTAGTAGTGCGGCAAAATCGTCAGTTGACGGATTAAGTGACGATGTGTCCGCGGTTTGAGTTTCAGACATACTTGCTCCTTGTTACATTCATTATTCTGGCCGACCGGTTGGCTCCGACGGTCTTTGGTGGTCATCAAGACCTCACCATTGAGGTCTGGCTTCATTTGTTCGAAATCACATAGACCGGCGCTTCTTAAGAGCCCCTGAAAAATGTGTGCTCCAGCAGTCCCATAAACAAAAAAGGACAAGACGAGCGGTCTTACCCTTTTCAAAACGGCTCAAGATTTCTCAAGCTGGTGTTCTGGGTCTGACCTCACTCCCCTGCTAGAACGCTGCTGCGACAATACTCTTCGCCGCTTCGAACGCGGCTTCTATACTCAAATCTGTGGTATCGAGCAAGTGCGCATCCGCCGCAGGCATTAACGGAGATATGGGCCGCGCCTCGTCCCGGGCGTCTCGTTCCTTCACCTCAGTCAGAATATCGCCGAATGAGGCCTCATTTCCGCGATCCAGGAGCTCCAAATGCCGCCTACGGGCGCGTTCTTCCGCGCTGGCGCTCACGAATAGCTTCACCGGCGCATCAGGGAAGATCACGGTGCCAATATCGCGCCCGTCGATCACAGCACCATTGGAGGCCACGCCATCTATATCTGGCGGATTTCTGCCAAATTCTTTCTGAAAATCAACCAAAGCTGTGCGCAGCGCTGGAATGGCCGCCACTTTGGAGGCAGCATCTGCCACCAGTTGATTGCGCAGCTTGTCATCTTCAATGTCTCGGCCTGCCACCGCTTTGGCAGCGGCCAGAGCATCGGCCTCATCAGTTGGCTCACCGCCAGCCTCCAGCACCAGAAAAGCAACTTGCCGATAAAGTGAGCCCGTATCCAGGTAAGCAAGCGAGAATTCGGCAGCCAGACGGCGCGCAATGGTGCCCTTGCCCGAGGCGGCCGGGCCATCGATGGCCACAACAAGCGCTGCTTGGCTCATGAGTTCACCCTTTTTTTGTTGGGGCCAATGTCCGTGGAAGAATAAAGGGGCGCCCATCTCGCTGCCGCCAACTTTGGCTGGATTTCATACTGCATTTCTTTGTTCAAAATTACGGCCTAAGAGTTATGTTTTGACCTAAAGTACCCTGACCATCAAAAGGCAGGGGTTTCCCGCGCCCCAGAGAGTTGGAAAGAGCTCTACTGGCAAGAACTCCATCTTTTCATAGAATTTTCGCGTGCCTGCATAATGCGGATCGGGGTGTGAGGAGGCGAGAGTTTTTACCGTAAGAAAACGCATTTTCTCCGCCCTAGCGAATTGCAATGCCGCATCGATGAGAGCTTTTCCTATGCCCTCCCGATGAAATCGACGTTTGACGCCTAGGACATATAGTTCAGCAGAAAATTGAGTGTGTATCTTTACTGAGATAAATCCTATTGGCTCTTGATCACTGAAACAGACAAACATCGGCATGTGCACCGATTCAGCGATGTAGGTTTCCCTGGCATCAGAAATACCAAACCATTCTGGAAGATCTTCCAGGACTTCGCGGCAGATATTAGCTTTATCCGCATAAGCCTCCGTCACCTTTATAGCTTCAACCATATTAGCTGCTTTTCTAGTAGTCAGCGGCCAACATCATCGGTTGACCCTTTCCATATGGGCCCCAAGACCGTTCATGAGATCGGTGAAGCCCGGGAAGCTGGTCTCAATAAAGGAGCCATCATCCACTTTGACAGCAGATTTTGCAGCTGTTCCGGCCACCAGGAAGGCCATGGCGATGCGATGGTCCATATGGGTAGCGATGGTGCCGCCGCCGGGCACCTCGCCTCCCGTGCCCTCAACGGTGAGGCTGTCTTCGGTTTCTGTGACATTGACCCCGATGGTCTTTAGCCCTTCCGCGATGGCGGAGAGACGATCGCTTTCCTTGACCCGCAACTCCGCCAGACCCCGCATCACCGTGGTGCCAGAGGCATAGGCGGCTGCAACAGCCAGGACGGGGTATTCATCGATCATGGAGGGCGCACGATCTGCGGGCACCTCGACACCCTTGAGGATGGATGATTTTACGACCAGATCCGCCACCGTCTCCCCTGCCACCTCGGCCTCATTCGCAAAACTCAGATCAGCACCCATTTCCAGCAATGTGTCGTAGAGCCCGGTGCGGGTGAGATTGGTCATGACCCCGGAAATTACGAGCTCAGAGCCTTGAGATATCAAAGCTGCCACAGCAGGAAAGGCTGCCGAAGACGGATCCGCTGCCACCGTAACAGATGTGGCGACCAATTCAGGCTGTCCGGTCAGGCGGATGTGGCGCTTGCCGTCTTGCTGAGAGACCTCAACTTCAGCCCCAAAAGCCCGTGCCATGCGTTCGGTATGATCCCGGGTCACCTCAGGCTCAATGACCTCGGTAATGCCGGGCGCCGCAAGTCCCGCCAGCAACACGGCCGATTTAATCTGGGCGGAGGGCTTGGGCAGCTCATAGGAAATGGGACGTAGTCGCTCTGGCCCTGTGAGGGTGGCAGGAAGCTGATCCCCCTCTGCAGCAACAACAGAAACGCCCATCTGGCTGAGAGGTCCAAAGATACGCCCCATGGGCCGGCTTTGCAGGGAGCCATCCCCAGCAAAGACCGCGCGGATCGGCTGTTGCGCCACAACGCCCATCAAAAGCCGTGCCCCGGTCCCGGAATTTCCAAGATCCAGCACACCGTCCGGTGCTCTTAGTCCACCTATGCCCCGGCCCCAAACGTGCCAGACGCCATCGCTGCTGCGTTCGACCTCTGCCCCCAGAGCCCGCAAGGCAGCAGCTGTCGCAAGGACGTCTTCGCCCTCCAAGAGGCCCTCAATGCATGTCTCCCCCACAGCCAGCGCCCCAAAGATCAAGGCGCGGTGGGAGAGGGATTTGTCCCCTGGAACTTTCAAAGTCCCCTTCAGAGGACCACATTTGCGGGAGGAGAGAGGTTGACTGGTCATGGCCCGTTTTCGCACCGAGATAACAGGGATGCAAACCCTTATCCAAGCCCCTGGCAGGGGTGCGGCGAATAATTCCGCATTTAGCTTTGACAGCGCTCCCTAATCATGGCATTTGACCCAACCGAATTTCTCGATTCTCAGTATCAATGAGGTAATGCCGTGGCGAAGCCCGAGCTTGGGACCAAGCGCAATTGCCCTGCCTGTGCAGCGCGCTTTTATGATCTCAGTAGACAGCCTGTCCAATGTCCGAAATGCGGAGAGCAGTTCGAGCCGGAAGTGCTTTTGAAGCCGCGCCGTCAACGCGCTGCCAAAGTTGAAGAGGCTCCAAAAGAGCCAACAGCCGAAGAAAAAGAAGAAGCTGAGCTGGCAGAAGTCGATGAGGCAGAAAACACCGACGGTGATGATGAAAACGAGATCAAGGAAATTGATCTCGAAAATCCCGTCCTTGTCGCGGATGGCGAAGATGAAGACGGCGACGACGAGCCCAAGGCCAACGCCGATACACCGCTTGAAGATAACCTAACGGTTGTTGACGAAAACAAAGACATCCTCGCAGAAGAAAACGCTGATGATGATGAGGACGATGCCATCCTCAAGGCATTGGATGGCGAAGACCTTCCCGAAGTGGAAGATGACGACGAAGAAGACGCCAAATAGTCTGAAGTCGAACTGATTGCCGTATTCCCAAATACGGCAAACCATTTGGTAAGGGGCCGTAGCTCAGTTGGGAGAGCGCTACACTGGCAGTGTAGAGGTCAGGGGTTCGATTCCCCTCGGCTCCACCATTCAACTATTTCAATGGGTTAGCAGTGCTCTCAAATTTGGTGGTAGGCCAAGTCATTGAAATCGCAAGATTTGCGGTTCAATTCCGCTTACCACAACGCACCAAATGGCACTGCCCACAGGTTTTCTCCAAAACTCAATGTGTGTGTTCCAGAATAGAGAATGATGCCTTTGAAAGAACATTCCGATGCAAGGTTGTCGCGGAACCACGCGAGATGTTTAAAATCACCCTTGCCTATTGTTTCAGAGGCTTTGACCTCGATGCCAAGAAGCGCACTATCGGTATTGCGCTCGATTAGAAAATCTATTTCCCGCTGTTCCCAATCCCGATAATGATAAAGTTTGTAGATGTCTGAATTATCCACATGAGCCTTTAGTTCGTTGAAGGCTAACGTTTCTATGAGCTTGCCGGACCGGTCTGCATCAAAGCGAACCTGATCAATCTGCCAATTCAAAATTGCGGCCATCATACCGCAATCCGTCATGAAAAGTTTATCCTTGGTACCAACGCGCTGGTAATCTGTTTTGGTCCACGGCGGCACGCGCTCTGCGATGTAAAGCGCTTCAAGCGCATTGATGTAGACCTCTACAGTGGGTCGTTTGATCGACAGCTTTGACGTGATGTTGGCAATATCCATGTATTTCGAGGACCAGGCGGCAAGAACCTCAACCAGTTTTCGCATGGCGTCTATGCGATGAACGCGCGCTATATCTTGCAGATCACGTTCCAGTAAAGCGCTGACATAGTCGCGATACCAACTTGTGCGGGCGCGTGAGGACATCTCAATTGCTTCGGGGTAACCACCGCGAAAACCCAACTCAAGAAGTGTGTCGCGATTGCCCTCTGTGATAGATCCATCAAATTCACCTTCAAAGGCGCGGGCAAGAAAATCGGGTGTGGAACCGTTGAGCTCACCTTCCGCCAAAGGCCGGAGCCGGACTTTAGCAACCCTTCCTGCAAGGGATTCTTTGGCTGTAGGAATCGCATTGATGTTTGCTGAACCAGTGAGAAGGTATTGCCCCGTGGCCGTATCCTGATCAACCGCCATTTTGATCGCCGGAAGAAGATCTGGCGCACGCTGGATCTCATCGATTATGAGCGTGGTCCCTTTGTGCCGAACGAAGCTTTGCGGATCAGCCAATGCGGCTTGCAGAAAGTTTTGATCATCCAAAGTGCGATATTCGACATCGGCTGTTTGAAGCTGGAGCGCAAGCGTGGTCTTGCCGCATTGCCGCGGCCCGGAGAGAAGGACAACGCGGCGCTCCGCCAAGGCCTCCTCCAATCGAGTTTTTTGCCAACGGTTGATGTGCTTTTTCATGTGTCTCCTTATTCGTGTGTGGTGGAATGCGGGGCTCTGCAATCCCCGTGTAATTATAACTTAATTACCCGTGTAATTGCAATTATTAATACCGTGTAATTACTATTTTATACACCGTGAAATTCACTATTTCATATGGAAGATGTAACCTCTGGTCAAATGTTCAGATCGGGTGGGTCATTTGACCCAAGCGACGTATGCTGAAGAACCCTGTTCCATTCCTCTAAAATATCGAGCAATTGGTTCGATGTTTCTCCTGTCAGGTCCACCATCTATCGTTTCACGCCAATTCGCTTTGCTCATGGCTCCAAAAGGGCGGGCTAACCGCCCGGCGCCCGTCAATATGCGCAATGGCGCAAGGGGGGCTCGCGAACCCATTGTTTTGGCAACCAATGGGTTCGATGTCTCTCCCCCCGGCTCCACCACCCCAACTGCTATCTCTGTGTCTCAACTGTTTGTTGCGGAAAATTGACAATATTCACAAAACCAATAGAGTACTCGCAATAGGATAGGTTGCGAGGGGAACACAGCTTATGATGAAGCGGTTAAATCCAGCTCTATTCGGCATCGCTGCTTTGTTGGTTCTTACGCTTCCAACCATGGCAGACGATGTGCCTGTTGAGGAAGAACAAGCGCAAACAGAACCCGATGATAGCGAGGTGATTTGCCGTGACATTGTGGTCGGCAGAGACCCTATACCCGGTCATTGCATGGCCGAAGCAGGTAGCACCCGCCAGGCAAGCCGAGCACAAAATTCCGATGGATCTAGTGGTGAGGTTATCTGCCGTTCTCGTCAGGTTACCGGCTCACACATCCGAAGACGGGTCTGTATGACAGAAGAAGAAAGAGCCGAGGAAACTGAGCGCGGTCGTGAGATTCTTATCGACCATATGGAACTTTTCAGATGATGGCATGACATTACCGTTTCTCTTGGGGGCTACCACATTGCCTCTTAGCGGTTCCTCAAATTGCGTCAATGCGCACAATGTAATGCACCCCGCCGCTAACTCGCTGGGGGCAAGCGCCAGATTGGATATGCCGTTCCATCAAGACGCGGACGCATACAAACAGATCGTTGATATTTCCAAAGACTGCATTTCCGTTTTGAAGTCTGAATTTACGTTCACGGCCCAATTGATTCACTCAATTGCTGTTGCAGCGTGATTTTAATTTCTCGAGCTCAAGAAAAGAACGGGCTAGCTTCCGAACGGCACTGCGACTAGGACTGATAATGTCGAAGCAAATAACTGAGGCGGCTGAAATGCGCTTGGCTGTAACCGGAGCATCAAATTGTGGCAAAACAACCCTAGCAAAAGACCTGGCCAAAACCCTGAAGTTGCAAGTTATTCCGGAGTTTCTGGGGTCTCCGTTTGAGGTTAGCCCGCATCTTACTCCCCTTCAGGAAATGAAGAGATTTGCTGCAATTTTGGAGGCTAAGTCCCATCGGGAAGCAACATTATCAAATGGCTTTGTCAGTGATCGTTGTCCTATCGATTTAGCCTATTCATGGCTCATACGTGGGTTGCCGCTTCGTTATCCAAAAGAGTCACAGGATTTCATTTCCCTGTGTAAAAAGCAGTCTCCGCACTACGACGCATTGGTTTTTCCGCCTGGCCCATCACCCGAATTGGGTAGCGTAAATTACTTCGGCAAACCAGCCCGGATCTGGGAAATGTGGCGCAATCACAACGCATTGATCGGACTGGCATTTCAATGGCTCCCGACAAACAAGGTACATGTCATCCCAACGCATGTTGAAACGAGAGAGCAGCGCATTGAGTGGGTTCTTGAGAATTGTATAACAAAGTAGATTGATCTTGATTACTGGAAAATTGCAAAGCACAAACAAAAACAGCCCCCCACTTACCGTGGGAGGCTGCTTGCGTATTCTTTGAATACTGGGCTTTGCGCCTAGTAGCGAACAGTGAAGAAGAACCAGACTTTTTCAGAATCTACCTTGAACATGTCTGCTTCATAGCTGGCGAATTTCAGGCCTGCTGTAACGTGGCTTCCGAAGGGAACGATCACGGCACCATCCCATTCCGTGCCGTAGTCCATGGAAACATCCTCGGCCTGGAAGTCATGATAAGCAACGGTCACCCGCACGCCATCAAGAAACTCAGGTGTGTTTTGGCTGCCAAAGCGATAGGAAGCGGATCCATAGACATCCTGTAAACCATTGCCGGGCGTGGCCAGGAACTGATCAGCCCAACCGTTATAGGCATGCAACAGGGCAAACGGCGTTTTAAAGGAATTAGAGCCGTCGCCATCCAGAATTTCCAGACCACCCTTCAGGGTCAGACCCTGGAAGGATACCGAAGGTTCCACCCGGAAGTAATACGCGTCATAGCTGGAAGGATGATTGCCATAATCCGACTGATAAGCGTATTCGAGAACTAACCCAAGGGTCATGTCTTCGATTGTAGAGCTGCCGGTGAAGTTTGCACCATAGGTCTGCGAAGACAGACCAAGAGCAAAGGCATCATCAAAATCGTTCACATAGGCGTAACCCGTGAGCGTGCCAAAATCCAAACCGCCATAAACTGCATTGAAGAGATGGAAATCACCTTCAAAATTGCCCACGGGAGAATCGTCCGTGAACGCACGATTGACACCAATCGAATAAGCATAGCGGAAGGAAAGATCATTGACCGGCGTTGACTCAACAACGATCCCGTCAAAGGAGCGATTGTTTTGGCGCCATCCAAGAGGGCTGACAAACCGTTGATTGCCCCAGTTCAACTTGCGCCGACCGACCGTTATGCTCAGATGAGGAAGACCTGAATAGCGGACATAAAGCTGATCAACTTCGGTGGCTTCCGGATCAGCCTCTACAGGGTACTGCACCAAGCCGTTTGTCGTGCTGTTGTAGCGTTCAGAGCCGAACACGCCCACGTGGCGCAACTGGCCCATGGCGCTGAGGCCCATCCACTCGCCGGTCTGGTAGCCCAGCATCAATTGATAGGTTGATGCCCGTGCATCGTTGGCAAAGCCATCCTGATCGATATGCGCATAGCGGTATCTAAGGCTTGCAGAAAGCTCACCTGCGCCAAGGGCGTCTTCAAAGCTCAACGGAGCGCCGCTATCAGCGTCATCGTCTGCATAGGCGTGAGGGGCAAAAAGGCAAGTGCTTGCCAAAAGGCCAACTGCCATGGTCCGGAGGAAATTCATCTGTACATCCCACTCTATATTGCCCACGGGCCATTAAATGCTGTGAGCCGGTTTTTTGATGGGGACACTTTCCCCACAATGAACAATGAAACCTTGATCTTGATCAAACCGGAAAGGGGAAACGAAGAAACAATTGAGGGGGATAAGAACTCGCCCTGCCCACCCAAAAACGACTACATCTCCATACCCAAATGGAGACTAAGCAGCCCAATTTATTCCCACCTTAAATTGATATCCATCAAGGAAAGAGGATCTAGCGACCCCTTACGCAACAACTGCAGCCCGGAGCTTGTTGCTCTCTAAGCTGATTGCTCAGATCGACCTGCCATCTGGCATACAGATCCGATTGACTGATAAACAGCACGATTCTACTGACCTGTATAAGCTCAAAGAGCGATGCATCTGCCGAATTCCGCCGGGTGCGGCAAAAGGCCTGGGGATCAAAGCAATTTGTTCATCACCCGCCGCGGCTTACTCTGCGGACCACGGTTCATTCTACGGAAAAGAACTCACCCTCAAAAACCACGCCGCGAATGGGAATGTCGCGCAGCTGTTCGGGGTCAATCTCAAATGGGCTTTCCGCCAGCACGGCAAAGTCCGCCCGTTTGCCCGGCGTAATGGAGCCGACTTCTTCTTCCAAGCCCAGAATGAGCGCCGCATCAATGGTTATGGCGCGCATGGCGTCTTCCATACTCAGCCGCTCATCGGGGGCCATCAGATTGCCTTCCATGTTCATGCGATTGACCGCAATCCAGGCGAGATAAAGCGGTTGCGCTGGCGCCATGGTGAGATCTGAGTGCAGAGCCAAAGGCACATCATGACGGCGCAATGCCCCCATGCGCACCATTTC